>CAMWGV010000108.1 GCA_947173945.1 uncultured Lachnospiraceae bacterium | reverse complement strand
ATTCTTCATCTACAGTTATATTTATTAATCGATTACATCCAGTAAATATGTAACTATCTATACTCGTTACACTTGCTGGAATTTCTATACTTATTATGTTTATATATTCATCAATCCCCCAGAAAAATTCAATGTCCTCCCCATCTATACACGTCACTCTCTTCCCACCGATTTCCTCCGGTATAACAATCTCAGCCTCCCCATTATAGCTATACCCTGTAATCGACACTGTTCCATCATCAAGTTCCTTGTAATACCAACCTTGAAATACAGCACCCTTTACTATTCCTTCGTATGCAAAAGGTGTTAATAGAGTTGTAAGCATAAACATGCTTACAAGTACACAAATGACTTTCTTTACTTTCATTGTAAATCCTCCTACTATTTTTAAAACAGAGTTTCTAAATTGTCTGATTTTTTAAGATACAAAGATTATCTAATTTTCTCCAAATCCAAGAATTATTTTACAGTATATTCCATTTAATTACAATGCCAAATAATGCATGAATTTACGCAGATTTATTAATCATGTCTTGATTTTACTGTCATCGCCTTCCCATTATCTGTCTTCCGATTTGCTCTACACCTTTTTGTGCCGTGTCGATTACAACATCAGCAGCGTCATTATATGCCATCTCCCGTTCTTCAAGCATTTCCCCTATTTTTTTCTTTGGATCTTCTACTTTGAGCAGTGGGCGTCCATCATCATCCTTTACTCTCTCATATATTGTCTCTGCATCTGCACTTAAATAGTAAACTGTTCCAAGTACCCGAAGCAGCTCTGCATTTTCACGCTTTACAGGCAGACCACCTCCTGTTGATATAACCGTACGTTTTCTTTCTCCGAGCTCTTTAAGAATATCTGTTTCCAGCTTACGGAAATATGGCTCACCCTTAGTTGCAAATATATCGTTTATGGACATGCCTTCTTTTGTCACAATGTACTCATCGGTATCCAGAAAATCATATCCGTATTCCTTTGCAATGTATTTACCAACTGTTGTCTTCCCGGAACCCATATATCCAACCAGAATAATATTGTTATCCGGTCCGTAAAGTGCTGCTGAAAGTGACCGGTAAATCCTGTCTGCTATACTGTCAGAAACACTTATGCTATTCCAAAGCTCATATGCCATGATTCCCTGATACAAGAGCATCTTGAGACCGTTTGCAGTCCTGATTCCCTTCTTATCCAGAAGTGCAAGAAATGGGGTTCTTGCCGGATTGTAAATCAAATCTATACCAAAATCCGCCATGCCGAAAAAATCCTCATCCGAGACGATTGGCAGACCATCACCCTCATGAAGCCCCACAGATGTACACTGTATAAAAATATATTTATCGTACGGTATGCTTTTGTAGTCCTCTGCTGAAACTGCAGTTATTTTTTCCTCTGCATGAAAGCTTTCTCCTATTTCCTTTGCTATTTTTTCAGCATTGGAAACTGTTCTGTTAACTATGTATACTTTTTGGGCACCATATTTCAGGCACATATATGCAACAGCTCTTGCCGCTCCACCTGCACCAAGCATAATGATTTTTTTATTTTCAAGACTGATTCCCTCACTGCTGATTGCCTTGGCAAGTCCCGGCATATCAGTATTATAACCCTTAAATCCATCCTTGTGCCGCACTAAGGTATTTACCGCCCCTATAGCCTGTGCAGCTTCGTCAACACATGTTAAATAATTCATAACCTCCTGCTTATATGGAACGGTAATATTCAGTCCTAAAATTCCTCTCTCATATGCATCATTTACCGCTTTTTGCAGCTCTCCCTCTATATGAAACGGAAGATATTTTTCGTCCAGTCCCAAAAGTCTGCTCAGGTTATCATGAATGACCGGTGACAAGGTATGTGCAATGGGATTCCCAAAAATTCCTATGTACGTTCCTGCACTGACATTTTTATATTCATCTACGATATAATCCGTAACATTATATGTTTCCATGTAACAATCCCTTTCATGTAAAATACCACCATCAAAAGTTTCCTATCAATCAAAGAAAAAAGGGCTACGGCACAAACCGTAAAGCGTTCGTGCAACAGCCCCTTACATTCTTTTCGATAATTACTTTCTAAGACCAAGTCTCTCAATGAGAGTTCTGTAACGCTGAATATCCTTGCTCTTAAGGTAAGCAAGAAGATTTCTTCTCTGACCTACCATCTTAAGGAGACCTCTCCTTGAATGGTGATCCTTCGGATGTGTCTTAAAGTGCTCATTTAAATCATTGATTCTTGCAGTAAGAAGTGCAACCTGTACCTCAGGTGAGCCTGTGTCTCCTTCTCCTCTGCCATACTTCTCAATGATTTCCTTCTTCATCTCAGTTGTTATCATTTTTTGCTCCTCCAAAAAAATATATGTCCAATCACCGAGTTGCGGTCGGAGTAATCCTGTAACTAAGTGACGGCAGTGATTATAATAACATAGCCAATTTACAATGTAAACCCTTTTATTAGTAATTTTCACCATAAATCTCAAAGTATGACTGTGGATAATTACATGTCGGACAAACCTCAGGTGCATTGGTTCCTACAACAATATGTCCGCAGTTTCTGCATACCCAGATTTTAACCTCACTCTTTTCAAACACCTGCTTAAGCTCAACATTTTCAATGAGCTTACGGTATCTTTCCTCATGGTGTCTCTCAATTGCAGCAACAAGCCTGAATCTTGCTGCAAGCTCTGTAAATCCCTCTGCGTCGGCTGTTCTTGCAAATTCATCATACATATCCGTCCACTCATAGTTTTCTCCCTCAGCCGCTGACTGGAGATTCTCAAGTGTGTTCCCTAAACCGTTAAGTTCCTTGAACCACAGCTTTGCATGTTCCTTTTCATTGTCTGCTGTCTTAAGGAATATGTCAGCAATCTGTTGATACCCCTCCTTTTGGGCAACAGAAGCAAAATATGTGTACTTACTTCTCGCCTGTGTCTCACCTGCAAACGCAGTTCTAAGGTTCTTTTCTGTTTCTGTACCTGCATACTTGTTTTTACTCATAATAAAAGCTCCTATCAAATAAATATTATAACTTTTATTATTTACTCTATTTTCCATTTTAATCTCAAGGAAATCAATTTTTTTCTGTTTCCAGCCTATAATTT
>CAMWGV010000107.1 GCA_947173945.1 uncultured Lachnospiraceae bacterium | reverse complement strand
TTTATATATTTTTCTATTGAATAGACGGCATTTGCCCCATCTGATACTGCTGTAACAACCTGTCTGACAGTCTTTGTTCTCACATCACCGGCAACAAAAATACCATCCGTACTTGTCCTACAGCTTTCATCCGCAACAATATATCCTGATTGATCGACCTCTACCACATTTCTTGCAAATTCTGTTTCCGGCTCCATACCGACTGCAACAAATACACCTGCAACGGAAAGCTTAACAGCTTCCCCTGTCCTGTTATTAATAACGAGAACCTCTTCAACATAATTTTCACCAGATATTTCCCGAACCTCGCAATAAGGCATAAATTTAATGTTGTCCTTCGACATGACCTTATCCTGTATATCTTTAGAAGCTCTGAGCTCCTCTCGTCTGTGTACGAGATATACCATATCACATAGATTGGATAAATATAATGCTTCATGCAATGCAGTGTTTCCTCCGCCTACACATACAACCGGTTTACCCTTATAAAAAGCTCCATCACAGGTTGCACAATAGGAAACACCCATTCCTATCAATTTGTCCTCCCCTTTTGCATTCAGCCTTTTGTGACGTGCTCCCGATGTTATGAGCACCGTTTTTGTTTCGTATTTATCTCCATTCATAAGAGTCACACTCTTATGAGTATCAAAATTCTCAATTTTATCAACCTGCCCTGTTACAAAAGGTACTTCAAGACTATCTGCATGCTCTCTAAATGCGTTTGCCAGATCATATCCACTTTTTTGGGGCAATCCCAAATAATTATCAACACAGTCCGCATTTATAATCTGACCGCCACTGAATGCATCCTTTTCAATAACAATAATATTAAGCTTTGCCCTAATTGCATAAACAGCAGCAGAAAGTCCTGCAGGACCACTGCCAACTATAACAACATCATACATATGTGTCAAATTCTCCTCACATAAAGCTTCTCTATAAATCCTTTATGACTTCACCGGCAATTATCAGTCCTGCTACTGACGGAACAAATGCAACACTTCCCGGAATTCTCTCACTGCACAATGATACTTCGGATTTTATAGGTTTTTCAGTAGAGTATACACATTTTAAGCTCTTTATACCCCTTTTTTTCAGTTCATGGCGCATAACCTTTGCCAATGGACACATAGATGTCTCATATATATCACCAACCTGAAACATGGAAGGTTCAAGCTTATTTCCTGCTCCCATACTGCTTATTACCGGAATATCTATTGCTTTTGCTTTTAGTATAATTTGAATTTTTGCAGTTACTGTATCCACAGCATCAACAACATACGAGTATTCCGTAAAATCAAATTCATCCGCATTTTCAGGGAGAAAAAAACATCGTTTAATTTTAACTTCTGCATTGGGATTAATTTCAAGAATTCTGTCTCTCATGACATCGACTTTATACTGTCCAACTGTTTTATGGGTTGCAATAATCTGACGGTTAATATTGGACACACTGACTTTATCACTATCAACTAACACAAATGAGCCGACACCACTCCTTGCAAGTGCTTCCACTACATAACCGCCAACTCCACCAACTCCAAATATTGCAACTCTTGCTTTTGCAAGCCTGTTCATTTTATCTTCACCGAGAAGCATCTGTGTACGCAAAAATTGTTCCAACAGTAATTCACCTGCCTAACGTATAATTGTTCCTTACTCCTCGTAGAAGATTCCGTTCTTTTCCATGCTTTTCACATGATACATAGCCCTATCTGCCCGGTCAAAGCAAGTTTTCATATCCTCACCCGGTTTACATTTCACCACTCCGGCACAAAAATGTGTGTCATTTTTCAAATCTTCCAGACGCTTATAAACATCTTCGTATGGCAGTGCCTTTGTCAACACAATAAATTCATCACCGCCAAATCTGCCTATGATGCTGCTCTCATCAAATACGCTTGTGAGTCCATCAGCCATTTTTTTCAGAACCTCATCACCATACTGATGACCATATTTATCATTAATTTCTTTAAAATTATCTAAGTCTAGAATTACAAAATAAAACTCACTTTCAGGAGCATCATCAATATATTCCTGCATTTTTTCAAATGCAACCTCCTTACGGTAAAGCTTCGTCAGTCCATCCATATCTGCCTTATAATTGAGCATTTCCTGCTTCATCTTTTCATCATGGATATCCATAATTCTTCCGATTACACTGGACACCTTTCCATCTGCACCTAAAACACTTTTATAATATGTTCTGTGCCATCTGTATCCACCGCCTGATATGGAAGAAAGATATTCAATACTGTCTTCAACCTCATCTGTACATGCATCAAGGAGTGCCTTGCGGAACATCCCGACAAAGCTGCTGTGCACGATAGGAGAATTTTTACTGTATTCACTGTAATTCTCAATCTCTCTCCTCTTTTTGTTATTTGGAAAGTTATAAGAAAATACCATTATATCCTTTTTCGGATAATATTCAAATAGCAGCCCCTGTGCAGTACCCTCTAATATTTTATAACGCTCTTCCTGCAATAAAAGCTTATCGTTCGCTTCCTCAAGCTCTTTTATTTTATCTTCTTTTTCCTTTTTGTAGGATATATCAGAAATAACCGTCAAATATATAGGATTATCATTAATTTTATTTTCCATCGACGCACCCTTGATATCAAACCATCCAAGGCTTCCATCATCACGATATCCTCTCACGACATAATGAATATCCTCATTTAAAGGTGCGTGCTCTTTAATACATTTATTAAAACCGTCACTATCCTCCGGCAATAAGGTAGCATAAATATCTGATTCATATTTCATATATGATTCTCTTGTATATCCAATACAATCATAAAATGCCTCATTTAAATATAAAGCCCTGATTGTTTTACCTACCTCAAAAAGGCCAACACCTATCTGAATATTTTTTAATAGAATTTGCAAAACATCGTTTATATTATCACCCAGATATTGTAAACGATGATAATCGGAAATTCCATATTTTTCCCATATTTCCTGTGCTTCCATATATTACCTCTTTTTATTAATGTAAATCTTTCATTATTATGTCATATTTTATTTATGATTTCAAGGAAAACATAAATATAAGCCAGTTTGGTAATGCAACAAATCTTTTCTTACAATTTATCATATTACATAACAAAATCCCCTGCAGAT
>CAMWGV010000106.1 GCA_947173945.1 uncultured Lachnospiraceae bacterium | reverse complement strand
CAAAAATTTCAGAAAGATAAATGTAGTGTAAAGAATAGCTTTGTAATTTTTTCTGAGATTTTAGCATATATTTTCTAAAAAAGTGTGAGATTAATATGCTGAATTTACCGGAAGTAAGTGGAAATAACAAGAGGTATGTAAAGTTTATCATAGGCATTATGATTATCATGGCTGTGATAATGTGTATACTGGATTATAGGGAAGAGGTCTTTGCAGTGGTTGGAGAGCATTATGAGGACTCTCTTCCGATTTATTGTGTTCAGACGGATGAACAGGTGGTGAGCCTTACATTTGATGCTGCGTGGGGTGATCAGGACCTTCAGGATATACTTAAAATATTAGATAAGCATAACTGCAAGGCTACTTTTTTTGTGACAGGTGACTGGGCAACAAGATACCCTGAGGCAATAAAGCACATATATAAGTCGGGTCATGACTTGGGAAACCACGGAGCGAACCACAAGCATATGACGGAGCTTAACAGTGGGGAAATGCTTAAGGAAATTGAGGGTTGCCATGATTTGATAAAAACAATGACCGGAGTGGATATGGAGCTTTTCCGGGCTCCTTATGGAGACTATGATGAGAGGGTAATTCTGGCAGCAAAATCCCAAGATTATTATACGATTCAATGGAATGTTGACAGTTTGGACTGGAAGGATTATGGTGTAGAGGACATAATAAACAGAGTTTGTAACCATAAGGCTCTTGGCAATGGCTCAATAATTCTTTTACATAATGGGTCTAAATACACCTGTGATGCATTAGACAGATTATTGACAGGATTGGAAGATATGGGATATACATTTTTACCTGTATCAGAACTTATTTATAGGGAAAAATATCATATTGACCATGCGGGAAGGCAGTTTAAATGAAATTTTAATTGCATTAAAAATCATATGATAGTAAAATTATGTGTATAAATTGTAATGGAGTTACAGGATGAAAAAAATTATAGATTCACTAAAAAACGGAACAGGATATGCTAAAAAACTTGCAATGCTGACATTGCTTTCTGGTATTGTGTCTTTAGGGCTTGTTGCAGCGACGGTTATGACAAAGGAACTGTTATTTTTCTTTGGTGCAGTTGCAGGAACATTTACTTCTGCTGCCCTGAAGCTGACGTTGGATTTATACAATCCAAATACGGTTAAGGTCAAGATGCAGAAAAAGAAAGAGGAGACAGATGATGAGACTGAAGAGACCGAAGAGGAAGCAGCATATGAACCATACAGTGACCAGCCTGACCGAATTGAAGAACGACATGAAAAAGCGCAGGAACATATAGAACAACAAAATAATGCAAAGCAGCATAATAACAGACAACCTGAGACAAATGAGGATGAGAATTCTGATATGTGGTCAGAAATTAACGACAAATTTGCTGAGTATGATTACGACGATTCTTATTATGAGGATGACGAGGAAGAGGACACAAAGAAGAGAAAGAAAAAACAGAAAAAGAAAAAGGTGAAGAGGTCTAAAGCGAAAAAGCCTAAAGTCAAAATGCCAAAGCTTAAAGCTGAAAAACCGGTTCAGTCAGAAAAGTCGAATGAAGAGAATATAGCCGATGGCAGAACTGGCAGGGATGAATACGATGATAAATATAAAAGTCCGGATGGCGGACATCATACATCTAAAGATGCAGACGAACATGATATGAAAAAGCTTATTGTTTTCAGACCTGCATCTGATGATGAAATTGAGTCATATGATAAGAAGAAGATAAAACATACACTTCATGAGTACAAGGTTAAGAGAGATAATCGTATGGTTCTTGTTGACAGAAGTGACAAGTACAAAATAAAACAGACTCCGGCGTATATCTGGGTCGTAGGCAAGGAATTCCATATGCTGCTTATTGAGGAGGAGCCTAGACATGTTATTATTCCGTTATACTCCATTAAAGAGATAAGCTACCTCAAAAAGCAACCTGTAAATGCTGATACGGATTATCCGGCATTCCACAGAAAGAATTTGTTTACGGATTTATTCCGACCATGTCTGCCAGACTATACTTACAATACGGTTGTGGCAGATATGAATTCTTATAAAAATCTCTACGGTATACTTGATGATATTTATTTTACGAACAATTCTGCAAAGCATTTGTTTGACCTGCTTAATGTAAAATTCAGAGTTGATGATAAGGTTACGATGTCAACGAAAGTGAATTTTTTCTTTAAGGATGCATATAAGGCAAACATTTTACTTAGAGATGGGGTTGTAGATGCCAATGGATACGCTGACAAAATATCAGACATTTTGGATAGTATGGCAAGGTCGTCTATAAGCTTTAACGAATTTAAGGAAACTCTTGATCTGATGATAAGAAATAAGCTTATTACAACAGAGTTTGCAAACCATTATATTGATGTGAGAGAAAAATACAAACTCGGATAACAGAACGGAGGAATAGTATGTTAGGTGAAGAAAGACCGATTGGCTCATGGGATTACAGGTACCTTCCTAATAAAATGCTTGAACTTGTTAAGAATTTAGGAGATATGAAGCAGGAAGGTACAGGTTATTATGCTGATACGGAGTCTGAAATGCTGACGGTTCTTGCATACTTGAATTATGGTGAAAATACAAATATTACTGAGTCTATGAAGGAACAGATTGATAACGCTGTAAAAAATACCGAATCCAGAAAGCTTGGAACCAGAGAGGAAGCGGATAGTTTCATTAACATTAATTTTTAAAAGCATTTAAACGCAGGTGATTAACAATGGATATAAGAATACTAAAAACACGTACAAGCATTTTTAATGCTTTCGTTGCACTTCGTGAGAAGAAGGATTTGGAGAAAATAACAGTAAAAGAACTGACAGAGAATGCACAAATAAGTAAGCAGACGTTTTACCTTCACTATATGGATATATATGATTTATCTGAACAGATTGAGGATGAACTCGTAAATGAATTATTAGCTTCACTTTCCCATAAGGAGAATGTTCTTGCCCATATAGGGGAGACTACGGTAGAGCTTTTTAGCAATGCTACAGCGAAAGGAAAATTATTTAAGGTTATATTTTCCGGTTCAAGGGTTAACAATCTGGTCTCGTCAATAGAAAGCAAATTAAAACAGATGATATATACCGAGAACCCTGAATTGCGCAGTGATTTAAGCACAAATATTTATATAACTGTCCTTGTACAAGGGTGCTATTTTGCGTACCAGAAATATTCGTCAATTGATAGTGAACGTGTTGCCAAAATACTTGGTAAGGTGTCTAACAGCATCACGGAATGTTATCTTCAGGATAAATTAAATACACTTTAATTGAGCTCTTTATTATTTATATCTGTATCTGATACAAATCCCTTCTATTGTAGAATGTAATATGT
>CAMWGV010000105.1 GCA_947173945.1 uncultured Lachnospiraceae bacterium | reverse complement strand
AATATACATTGATAAGATATATTACAATACATATAACTGGTATAATATATGCTGCAGTTCTTAGCATATTGTCTCTTACATAATAACCATATAAGAAAAATATAATTGACATTAAAAATGCCGGCCACGGCATATCATCAACAGGCCTTAGCATCCTTCCCATCCTCATGTACACCCATGTGTCAGTGAACAGATAAAACCCGATCAGAGCCATAACTATAAATACAGCTAAATCTGCACCGTACAAGTAAATTCCTGCTAACGGCAATGCATGGCAAATAAGTGTCACAAGCAAATTGGGTGCTAAATCCCTTGATATATATGAAATCGTATATAGAATAAATAATTCCACAAAATAAATGTTGTTAACCGGAACATGAATAATGATTGAACACGCAAATATAATAAACAGACATGTAAATAAATACTGATATATAAAATTCAATACTTTCCGAAGCCTGTATATATTATGTATCATTTAAGATAACCTCCCTGGCATGTATATAAGGACGGTCTACTTCAAGTCCGTACTGGTCATAATATGGCACAATCATATAGACAGAAATTCCGTTCTGCCACATATAATCCAGCCTGTCTATCAGATCAGCTTTACAATATGCAGAAATTATAATGTAGGACGTGTAACCGTCATCATCGTCAAATTCATGGTCGAGAATTTGCAAAAATTCCAATGCATCGCCCTGCCCTCCGATTCCGGCAAGATATTTATCAAGCTCAATCATGTGATTCTGGGATGCACCATATTCTGTTTTACCCATAGAATTTCCCTTTGTATCCTCACCATTCGAAGCAAGCATGACAGATATTCCATTTTTTGTCATTTCAAACCCAATACTGCTTGTAAGCTCTATGCAGAGCTCTCTTATATAGTCAGACTTGACCATTATATTCGTGTCGAGATTTAAGAGCAGCTTAACCTTTTGCTCAGATGTCTGATTATACAGATTTACCATCAGCTTACCGGTTTTTGCCGATGCTTTCCAATTAATACGGTTCATTCCATCCTGCGTACTATACTCCCTTATCCCTCTGAACGTGTACGGATCCTCAATAAGGCGGTGTCTTACCTCCATATCACCCAGAATTTCTCTCGCCATATTTACAAACGGGACATCCTTATATTTTTTCGGAAATACATATATGGACGTGCCAGTGTGAAGGGTCTTGGCATATGTCTGTGTCATAAAAAAATTTTTAGCAATAACATTTATGCCGGAAATTTCATAGTACCCTCTTTTTGTTGCAGTAAAACCAAGCACTCTTGTAATTTTCTGCCCACCCATAACTGAAAATGCATCATTTCGATAATATAAATCTGTTACTGACGCATTCATTGTGTCATCAAAAATAAAATATCTGGGTGCCGAAAACTTTACATGTAAAACCGGCAGTGGAAGCTTCTTTGCATTGCTTACAACAAGTGTAAGTGTGGCCTTCTCCTCAACCTCCATGTATGCTTCATTAAATTCCGCACTTATTTTAAGCCCTTTGTCCCACATTTTACGATAAAGTCTGTTTTGCAGTGAATATACAATTATTGCTATTATGATGGCAATTATTATCTGCATTTATATCTCCCAATTTTCAACCGGAACATCTATGTCGTTAATTAGCTTTCTGATAATATCGTTATTTTTTGAAGATGCATTATATCCTCCCAATGACACTGCCCTGTGGCTTAAAACATGTGGTGCAACAGTTTTTACTACATCAGGGTCAACATATGGCTTTCCGATAATTGCACTATATGCCTGTGCACATCTTACAAGTGACAAGGTACCCCTGGTGCTCACTCCTCCTGACAGTCTGTCACTTCCCCTTGCAGCCATGATGATATCAACAATATATTCCCGTACACACGCATGAACAAATATTTTCTTTACCGCTTTTTTCATTTCCAAAAGCTCATCTATCGTACATACCGCCTCTATTTTTTCAAAAGGATTCTCTTCTATGTACCTGTCTATAATGCTAATCTCCTCCTCCTTTTCGGTGCTTCCCATGGAAAGCTTCATTATAAACCGATCCAGTGATGCTTCCGGCAGAGGATATGTTCCTGTTGTCTCCAATGGATTTTCCGTTGCAATTACAACAAACGGATTATCAAGCTTTATTGTTTTTCCATCGATTGTTACCTGTTTTTCTTCCATTGCCTCCAAAAGACCTGACTGCGTTCTGGGTGTAGCCCTGTTTATTTCATCAGCCAATAAAATATTAGTGAACACAGGTCCCCTTACAAGCTCAAAGGAGGACTGCTTTGGATTAAAAACATTAAGACCCGTTATATCTGACGGCATAAGGTCAGGTGTAAACTGCACGCGTTTAAAATCGCATTCTATGCTTTTTGCAACAGCTCTTGCAAGCATAGTTTTTCCCGTACCAGGATTATCCTCAATCAGAATATGCCCGTCTGAAAGTATTCCTGCTAATATAAGCCTGATAACCTCGTTTTTTCCAACGATGACCTTTGACACGTTTTCTATTATTTTGTCCGCTGTTTGTTTTATATTGATAGACTCACTGCCCATATGTAACCTCCGCTTTACCAGTCTCTGCTATCCCATATGATAGTAAATGGCCCGTCATTTTTTAAGGAAACCTCCATATCGGCTCCAAATTCTCCACATGCAACGCTGCCATAATTTTCCTTCACCCTGCTTTTAAAATATTCATATAATTCCTCTGCAAGCTCCGGCTCACCTGCATATACAAAGCTTGGTCTGTTTCCCTTTTTACAGTCAGCATAAAGTGTAAACTGTGAAACAACCATAATTTCGCCCTTAACATCGGTAACACTTAAATTAGTTTTTCCGTCTTCGTCCGCAAATATTCTAAGCTTTAAAAGCTTGTCCACATATTTATCTGCCATTTCCCTTGTATCGCCCTTTCCGACACCAAGAAAAACCAAAAGTCCCTGTCCGATTTGGCCGATTTGTTTGCCGTCTACCTTAACTTCCGCCTGCTTTACTCTTTGGATTACAAGTTTCATATTTGCTCCTCTTTCAGTTGTTATATTTCATACAGATGCTTGCAAATTTCAGTTTTCTTTGCTTACGTTGTAAAAGATAAAGAGGTTCGCAAACCTATTTATCTTTTACAACTCAGACTTTGGAATAGTGAGTTTTGCAATTATCTGTTTTCGTCAATTATCTCAAAATGTCTTTTTATGGATTCTCTACTTTAAATCAAGACATATTATACACTACAATAGGGGGTTGTGTCACTAATTACGTAATAACGTTTTACAAATAGAAGTTTTGTGAAAACATTGTAAAGTTTCATTATTCTACGATAGAATTCATTTTTTATATTCAAAAACCAAGACTCTTTCAATCAACTGAATATTATCCCTCTTTATAAC
>CAMWGV010000104.1 GCA_947173945.1 uncultured Lachnospiraceae bacterium | reverse complement strand
GTCATAAGCAGTGTATTAACTATATAATATTCTTATTTGGAATATTTATGCAATGGAGGTTTAAAGGGGATTGAAACTATGAAGAAACGAAAAAACGGAGGCTTCACCCTTGTGGAGCTCATTATTGTAATTGCAATAATGGCAATTCTTGCTTCAGCCGTTACTATTGCTGTAATACAGTATATTCGTAAGGCAAAAATTTCAAATGTTCTTGAGGAGGCCCGCGCTATAGTAAATGCCACACAGAATGCAACTGTGACTCTTACAACACAGGATTTTGACTTGAATTTAGATAAAACCTTCACGAAATCTGACGGTTCAACAATCAGCTGTGGTGCAATAACAAACTACTGGCTTGCATCTGCTCAAAGCGGAACCGTTGCAAATGAATCTGCAGTTGATTACTGCGATTACAGAATTGCCTCTGAGGTTTTAATTGAGCTTTGCAGTGATGGTGCATCCAGCTACAGATTCTTGGATTTTAATGGTGCTGCAAACAATCCGATTGGACAGAATTGTAAAAACTTTTTCAAAACATATGGCTGTCCTGGAGTTATTGTTGTATATGATTATGAGGGACAGGTACTTATGCTTGAATATTTCAACAAAGATATACTCATACACTACGAAGATGGTGAGTTTTCCGTAAGCGACAATGATACATTTATTGGCTCATCAAAATTACGTTTTTAGACATATTAGCGGGAGGCAGAAATGCTTACATATTCCTTTGAAAATATTGGCTCGGACACATTGTATGAGCATCTTTACAAATCTTTAAAGCAGGATATAAATGATGGTGTTCTGTCTCCCGATCAAAAGCTTCCGTCTAAGCGGAGCTTTGCAAAAAATCTCAGTATCAGTACAATTACAGTTGAAAATGCTTACGCTCAGCTTATCGCTGAGGGTTACATTTATTCTATCCCTAAAAAAGGGTACTATGTTTCCAGAATTTCCAACATGATAAATGCACCAAATCACAAATATCGTTTTGACCGTTGTGAGGAGTATAACTATGCAGACAAAAATGATGTTGCATCTGATATCATTAACCTTGCCAGCAACCATATAAGTGCAGACAGCTTTCCTTTTTCCATATGGTCAAAACTTATAAGAGACGTTATTTCAAATGAAAAGGACTCCCTTATGAAACCACTTCCAAGTGCAGGATCATTTGAACTCAGAAATGCAATTGCAAAACATCTTTGGGATTATAGAGGTCTTGACGTTAGCCCTGAGCAAATTATAATAGGCGCAGGAACAGAATATTTGTACAGCATTATAATACAACTGATTGGCAGAAATTTTATTTATGGAGTTGAAAATCCCGGCTATAGCAAAATCCCTAAAATATATAACAGCAACAGCATATCCTGTGAATACATTCCACTTACATCCTGCGGAATTGATACAGATGTACTTAACAAAAGCAACGCTGATATTATTCATATATCACCATCCCATCATTTTCCTACCGGCATCGTAACCTCCGTAGGAACACGTCACGAAATCCTTTCCTGGGCAAATAATTCAGACAGTCGCTATATTATTGAGGATGATTATGACAGTGAATTTCGTCTCGTGGGAAAACCAATCCCTGCACTTCTTAGCATTGATAACAATGAAAAGGTAATATACATGAACAGCTTCAGCAAAAGTCTATCTTCAACCATAAGAATAAGCTACATGGTTTTACCGAAACACCTTATGGAAAAATATAATGAAATGCTGTCATTTTACGCATGTACTGTATCTTCATTTGAGCAGTCAACCCTTGCTAAATTTATCAGCCAAGGATATTTCGAAAAACATATTAATAGAATGAGAAACTATTACAGAAAGCTTCGCGATCTGCTTCTTGAAGCAATCAAGAAAAGCGACCTGAGCTCACGCTGTACAATTCTTGAAGAAAATTCAGGATTGCACTTTCTGCTCCGTATTTCAACCGATAAATCCGATGTAAAGCTAAAGGAAGATGCTATGAAGAACGGACTTCATATCTCCTGCCTTTCGGACTATTACATGAATCCGAAACACAGCGAAGAACATACCATTATAGTCAATTATTCAAGCATATGTGCGGAAAATATTGATTTGATAATTTCGAAGCTGCATGAGGCAGTTGATTAGAGGATATACGCAATAACGTAAGAAAATTCCGCTTTTTATTATTTTTTATATATGCTATGATACCTTTGTTTTATTATTGCATTGCCGCTATTTGGTTTTGCTTTATACGGCGAAGTTTAATAGAAAGGAGACCTATTATGAAAAAATTTTTAGTTGGCTTATTGCTTGGAACACTACTTACAATAAGCCTTGTGGGATGTGGAAAAGATAAAAAAGAGAGTGCCACGGAACAGCCTTCAACGGAAGCAGTATCAGAAAATCCTACGGAGGATGAAAACGTTGGAGGAGACAGCGCTAGTAATAGTTCTGACTATATAGGTATGACCTATAAGGCGTTTGTGGAAACAGGAGCCAGTATAAACGGATATATGGGATTTAATGATACCTATGAGTTTACAGCGGTAAACATGGATAAAATGGAAAAGTACACGTTCACATTATCAGGAAATGTCGGTGCCAGACTTGATGCAATGCAATTTGGCGAGGATTACGCTGATTATATAGGGGATTTAACCATTGAGACAATGGATGTCATTTCCGTAGATAATGATAAAATTAAGGAGTACATAGGTAAAACCATAGGTGATATGAAAGCAGACGGATATAATTTTAGCGGTCATGCCATTGCAGGTGACAGTGTAATGCTATATGCATCCCTTAATGACGTGTCGGTTTCGGTTTATTTGGGAGCGGACGCATCAGCAGCATACAATGATAACCCAGAGACCTATAAGGAAAATGATTACGAAGTTTTTGACAACTGCGTCGTAACGGATATATCGGTAATGATGTACTAATTTTTTACATCCATGTTTAGAGTTTGACCATTACAATTAATTCGTTATAACACTTGCCACTTTTTCAAAATTATAGCAAAACAAAAACCCTTGAAAAGCTAGGATTTATACCACTTTTCAAGGGTTTTATTTAAATTAAAAAGATGCCCAGAACCGGAATCGAACCAGTGACACGAGGATTTTCAGTCCTCTGCTCTACCAACTGAGCTATCTGGGCATGTACTTTATGTAAGTCACCAAAATGATGACCATTTATCATATGAAATAGTAGCGGGGACAGGATTTGAACCTGTGACCTTCGGGTTATGAGCCCGGCGAGCTTCCAGACTGCTCCACCCCGCGATATTAAATTATAAAATGGGCGGAGGTGGATTCGAACCACCGAAGCATTACGCAGCAGATTTACAGTCTGTCCCCTTTGGCCACTCGGGAATCCACCCATTTAACAGATACTTAATGTATCTGCAAGAGCCGACGATCAGAATCGAACTGATAACCTGCTGATTACAAGTCAGCTGCTCTGCCAATTGAGCCACGTCGGCATTTTATGTCATCAAAGTTTTAACTTTGGTGACAGATATACATTCGTATATCCTTTGAATGGGACCTACAGGGCTCGAACCTGTGACCCTCTGCTTGTAAGGCAGATGCTCTCCCAGCTGAGCTAAGATCCCAGAAAAATATAATATTTAAAGCGACCCGAAAGGGGTTCGAACCCTCGACCTCCGCCGTGACAGGGCGGCGCTCTAACCAGCTGAGCCATCGGGCCTTATACACCTTCAGAACTTCACACAAAGAAGCTTATTTCCACCTTCCTCTAATTAACATACCTCCATGCTTTACCTGCATATCCGTACATATTCCCATCCCAATACTTTTATTCCTTCCACCGTTCCCTTACCTTCAAGGATAAGCCCTCGACCTATTAGTATCCGTC
>CAMWGV010000103.1 GCA_947173945.1 uncultured Lachnospiraceae bacterium | reverse complement strand
CATATTCCTTCATTGTATCCTGCATCGGAACATTAACTACTTTAAATAATTCTGTGTCTTTGTTTAAATAAGTAAAAGCGGTATCAATTTTATCAAACAAAACAACCTTGCCATCCAAAAAACGGTATCGGAATTCCTCAATTTCATTTGCACATTTGCACACAGCATATACGAATGCAAGTGTAAATGAAAACTTTTTCTTTTTGGTTTCTTCCAGAAAATTTGTGATGTCTACATCAAATGTCACGCAAAATGCAGGTTCAACACTATTTCTAAAAACCATACAGTGCATAGCCCTTTCCCATGTTTGCTCATCTATTATCTTAAAAGCATTTGCCATAAACTCACTCCTTCAAATCTCTATTTTGGTTTTTATACATTATTGTATAGAAGCTCCAAGGTTGTATGCTTCCTCCAGTGCCTTTGTTTCTTTAATATCACCAATATTCTTAACACCTTTCACAAGCACCATACCTGCGTCTTCTAGATGAAAAAAATTAAGCACAAGCTGATACTGCAATTTGATTGCGTCAAACAATTCCGGCAATGTTGCCGCCCCTACCAACAGTAAAGCCAACTTCTTTATCTGAAATTCATTTCTCATAGGTGTATGTAATCTGTCAACAATCGCTTTCAATTCCGCACTAATCCCATAAAAATAAACCGGCGATGCGATTACTACCATATCAGCATTCCTCAGTTTTTCATAAATTTCTGCCATATCATCTTTTTGAAAGCATTGATTTCCTTCTCTCGTAAAACATGAATTACAACCAATGCAGGGATTTACTTTATAATCAGCAACAGACACCATTTCCACAGTATTATTTTTTTCAGCTCCCTGTGCAAATGCCTGCGCTAGCAAATCTGTATTTCCACCTTTTCTCATACTGCCAACTAAAACCACAATTTTGCTCATAATCCACTCCTATACAACATCCTACAAAAATCTATCATTGCAATATTATCCGATATATATTCCACCTGTATTTTCTTTATTGAGAGTTCCTTCCACTTCTATCAAAAGACATTTGACAAGCTTTTTACATATAGGGCGATGTTTTGTTCCTTTCGGAATAATCAAATTTTTCCTCATTTTACCTTAAAATAGATTATCTCACAACTAGAAGTCAAAAATTATCATTTTTTAAGCAACTATTTCAAAGACGTCATTGCACACATAACGTATATTTGTTATAATATATATGGTGCTACCCTACTCGGTAGGCGGTTAGTCTTCTCCGGAGGACTGTGACCTCCGTTTACATAGAAATCCATTCATGTGGAAATCTGCATTTAGGAGGATTTTACCAATGCTAACCATTGAAAGCCTTATTACAGTTATAAGTTTATGCATTAGCTGTTTCGGTCTTGGTTATACCATTGGTCGAAATAGCAATTCACACAAAAAATAACCGCCTCCAGCCTGGAAAACTGAGCGGTTATTTTTTACCAAACACTATCTAGGCTAACCGTCTATCGGTAGCACCTTTCTGTTAGTATAATAACATTCAACCATATTTCTGTCAAGGCGTCATGTTTTGATAGCGTAAATCTACTATAGGAAGCAAACAGCCCCACTTACATAACCGGCTTTATAGACCTTTCCAATATACCATTCATATACGCTATCGCCGTTCCGTAATTTGTAAACGGAACTCCTGCGTCTATGGCACATTTCATGCGGTAAAGCACCTCACGTTCATTGAGCATACATGCGCCGCAATGTATTATAAGCTTATAGTTGCTCAAATCATTAGGGAAATCTCCTCCTGAGGTGTACTGAAAATCAAGCTGCTTTCCCGTATACTTACTAAGCCATGCAGGGATTTTTACCGTTCCGATATCCTCACACTGCCTATGATGTGTACAGCCCTCGCATATAAGCACCTTATCTCCATCATTTAACGTATCTATTGCTTTTATACCGCTTACGGCAGTTTCAAGAAAGCCCTTGTGCCTTGCCATAAGTATGGAAAAGGATGTAAGGTCAATGCCTTCCTCCACCTGACCACTTACCTCCTTGAATGCCTGGCTGTCGGTTATTACCATGCGTGGTTTTACATTTAATTTTTTAATGGCATCCGTAACTCCGTCTTCCTTTACAACTATGGGTATGGCTCCTGCATCAAGCAAATCACGTATTACCTGCTGCTGGGGAAGTATAAGCCTTCCCTTTGGAGCTGCCGAATCTATGGGAACTACAAGAACAATCATATCCCCCCTGCTCACAAGGTCTGACACAAGAGGTCTTTCCACTGTATTTCCGGCAATAAGTATTATCTTTTCCTTTAGCTGGTCTATATTTTTCTTATCCTTGGCACTTACAAGTACTGCATTTTCCTCAGACATAAGGCTTCGCATGTCCTTCACCGACAGAAGGTCGCACTTATTGTACACAACAAGGTAGCTTATGCCCTTTGACTTAAATATCTGTATAAGCTCATGGTCGGTTTCACTCATTTTCTCCGTGGCGTCAACAACAAGTATAGCTACATCTGTCTTGTTAAGTATCTGCTTCGTCTTTTTCACTCGAAGCTCTCCAAGGCTGCCCTCATCATCAAAGCCCGGGGTGTCAATAATAAGAATAGGTCCAATGGGAAGAAGCTCCATTGCCTTTGTGACAGGGTCGGTTGTTGTACCGCTCACATCAGAAACCACTGAAAGCTCCTGTCCTGTAATGGCATTCACAACAGATGACTTACCTGCATTTCTTCTGCCAAAAAAACCAATATGAAGTCTGTTTGCCGAAGGTGTTCCATTCATACCCATGCCCTCCTTATTTGGACCATATCATTATTAAAATCTGAAATCCCTTATACCCTGTTCTATCTTAACGAGATTTTCCTTACATATCTCCCTTACCTTTTCCTTTGGTATATTGTTAAGCTCTGCCTCTATAAGAGCCTCTCCAATACGTTTTGTATCCTCCGAGGCGTAATCAACAAGAAATTCCTTTAATGTCATAAGGGCGTTTGGATGACAGCAGTTTTGTATCTGTCCCGATTTGCAGAGGGACATAAATCTATCCCCTGTTCTTCCCTCTCTGTAGCAGGCTGTACAAAAGCTTGGAATATAGCCCATCTCCATAAGACATTTTACAACCTCGTCAAGGGTACGCTTATCACTGACGTCAAACTGCTCAGAATTTTCATCCTCAGGCTCCGGTTCACAGTAACCGCCAACACTGGTTCTTGATGCTCCCCTTATCTGTGATACTCCAAGGCGGATAACCTTTTCCCTTACCTGCTTACTCTCCCTTGTGGATATAATCATGCCTGTATATGGCACGCTTATTCTGATAAGGGCACACAGCTTTGCAAATGTATCATCATCTATGCCGTTATCAAATGCATCAGGGGCAATATCGTCTGCATGTTTTACTCTCGGAACGCTTATTGTGTGAGGTCCCACGCCATGTACTGCCTCCAAATGCTCCGCATGCATAAGAAGTCCTGCAAATTCATATCTGTAAAGCTCAAGCCCGAACAGTACTCCAAGTCCCACATCATCTATGCCACCCTCCATAGCTCTATCCATCGCCTCAGTGTGATATGCATAGTTGCTCCTTGGTCCGTAAGGATGAAGCTCCTCATAGCTTTCCTTGTTATATGTTTCCTGAAAAAGTATGTATGTACCTATGCCTGCCTCGGCAAGCATGCGGTACTCCTCCACGGTTGTAGCCGCAATATTTACATTTACACGCCTTATGGCGCCATTTTTATGTTTGATACTGTAAATGGTTTTTATACATTCAAGTATATATTCAATAGGATTGTTCTGTGGGTCCTCCCCTGCCTCAATGGCAAGCCTTTTGTGCCCCATATCCTGTAACGCATGTTGCGATTTTGTGCCGATTCCTCTGTACTCTACATGCTTATGTACCTCTCGCTGTACCCTTTTAGGGTTCCGACCAAAATCTTTTACATCAGTCTCCACAGTTGGGCTAAATCTTAGATGAAAGT
>CAMWGV010000102.1 GCA_947173945.1 uncultured Lachnospiraceae bacterium | reverse complement strand
GCAGGTATGGTTACCTTGCCTGATGTTGCCGTTGTCTTTATGTAGGATACTGTCTTCTCCCCTGTAATCTTATACTGTCCTTTGGATTTTGTGTCCTTAAATACCTCTCCCAGCTTAGGAGTTTCCGTTGCAACAACATTGACACCTTTCTTTTTCGCATACTGCTCTGCAGTGGACCCTTTTTCGCAATGTATTGTAAGTTTATCATTACAGTTATCAAATGCATTATCTGCAATATTTGTCACACTTTCCGGAATTTTTATACTTGTCAGGCTGCTACAATTATTAAATGCTTTTTCCCCTATATCTGTTACACCTTCCGGAATTTCTATACTTGTCAAATTTTTACAACTTGCAAATTCGTTTTTCCCTATACTTTTCACACTTTTGGGAATTGTTACACTGGTCAAAGCTGTACACCACAAAAATGCCCCTTCATCTATACTCGTTACTCCTTCTGAAATTTTTACACTTGTCAGGTTACTACAACCATAAAATGCAGCCTTCCCTATACTCTTTACACTTGCAGGAATTTCTATACTTGTTAACCCGGACCACCAAAAGGCCTGATCATCTATACTTGTCACACTGGTCGGGATTTTTATACTTTTCAAGCTACTACAACCATAAAATGTAGAGCGTCCTATACGCGTTACTCCCGTTGGGATGTTTATACTTGTAACATTTTTACAATTACAAAATGCAGCCTCCCCTATGCTTGTCACACCTGCGGGGATTTTTATACTTGTCAATCCACTGCAACCACAAAATGCATAATTCCCTATACTCTTCACACTGGTTGGAATGTTTATACTTGTCAGGCTTTTACAACCATAAAACGCATCTGCACCTATACTCTTCACACTGGTTGGGATGTTTATACTTGCCAGGTTTTCACATTCATAAAAAGCATCAGCAATATCGGTTACTCCTTCCGGTATTTCTACACTTGTCAAGCTGGTACAGCCATCAAATGCTCCATATATACTAGTTACTCCTTTCGGAATTTTTATACTTGTCAGGCTGCTACAAGCTCTAAATGCATATTCTCCTATACTTGTTACACTGGTTGGAATGTTTATACTTGTCAGATTGCTACAAGATTTAAATGCAGCTTTACCTATACAGGTTACTCCCTCCGGTATTTCTATACTTGTCAAACCACTGCAACCATAAAATGCAGAATCCCCTATATATTTTATGCCTGCTGAAATACCTATGTCTGTCAAGCTGGTACAATTTTTAAATGCCTCTTCCCCTATACTTGTCACACTTGATGGAATGTTTATGCTTGTCAGGCTTGTACAACCTGAAAATGCCTCACTGCTTATACCTTTTACACCTTCTGGAATTTTTATACTTACCACGTTTTCACAGTTGCGAAATGTACTTTCTAATATACCCGTCACAGGTTTCCCATTAATCTCTGACGGTATAACAACCGCTGTTTCACTTCCATAATATTTTGAAATCATTACTGTTCCATCATCAAGATTTTTGTAACGCCAATCTCCATCTTCAAAGGAAAAGTCAACTTCATTCATTTTTATAAAAGCAGTATAATCAATAGAGGTTACACCTGTTGGTATATTTATATTTGTCAAATTTTCACAATTACAAAATGCATATGCACCTATCCTGGTTACCCCTTCCGGAATTTTTATGCTTGTCAAACTACTACAACCATAAAATGTTCTATCCTCTATATTTGTCACACCGGCTGGAATGTTTATACTTGTCAAGCTGCTGCAACGATAAAATGCACCGTATCCTATACTCGTTACACTGGTTGGGATGTTTATACTTTTCAAGCTACTACAATCAGAAAATGTACCACCCCTTATACTCGTTACTCCTGTTGGGATGTTTATACTTGTCAGACTTCTACAATAATAAAATGCAGAGTTCCCTATACTCTTCACACTTTGGGGAATTGTTACACTTGTTAAACGTGTACACCACCTAAATGCATCATCCCCTATACTAGTTACTCCTTCCGGAATGTTTACACTTGTCAGGTTACTACAATCATAAAATGCCTCCTCCCCTATACTCGTCACACGTTTTCCATCAATCTCAGACGGTATAACAACCTCTGTTTCACTTCCCACATATTTTGAAATTTCCACAGTTCCATCATTAAGCACTATGTACTGCCAATTTCCAGACTGTAATGCATCAGCCGCCTTCACATCCCCACATATAAAAGGTGCAAAAGGGACAATCAGTATCAACATGCTTAACATGATACAAATTATTTTCTTTCCTTTCATTGTAACTCCTCCCTCATTTTTGTATTTTACGATAATGCCTAAAAATTATATAAAATCCTACAAAATATAAGGTTTATTATACAGTATTTTATAAATTAATTAAACTGTTTTTTTGAACGATAATAGCTCATCACATTAAAAAATGTAGCAATCCACCACAGTTTTAAGATAGTATAGGTAGCTGGTCTTTTTCACCGACTCTGATGAATAAATATTGCAGGATGTAAAAAGCTCATCATTTATGTATACATTAAGCTTTCCTACAATCGCATCCTTTGAAATTGGTGCAGTTATTACCTCAGGTATCTCCGACTCCAGCCTTACATTATCCTCATCACACATTATCATTGAAATGTTGTCGCTTACATATGTAGATATATAGGATTTTTCTATTCCGTCCTTAACTCTTATATTGGGTGAAGCAAAGCTATTATCTAAAATCATCTCATAGTCATAGTTATCGATACCGTAGTTAAAAAGCTTTTTTGAATCTGACCATTTATAAGTTTTATTGTTCGGCCAGCCACATCCCAGAAGTGCAATTATGTATGTTTTCTGATCTCTCTCAAGGGCTGCCACATAGCAATAGCCCGCCTCTGTTGTAAATCCCGTCTTACCGGCAATCAGTCCGTCCATCATTGTAAGAAATGAATTTCTGTTTGTAACACTAAAGCTTCTTGTACCATCATATTCCGTAAAGCTGTACTGCATTGTCTGACATATACTTATAAATTCATCCTTTTTCGGAGATTCCATTGTACAGTATTTCATCAGAAGTGCAAGGTCGGCTGCAGTAGTGGAATGCTTTCCTTTGTCATCTGTTGCATCCAGACCATTCGGCGTTATAAAATAAGTGTTCTTTAATCCCAACTCAGCAGCCTTCTTATTCATCATGGCTGCAAATCCCTCCACGTCGCCTCCAACATGCTCAGCAATC
The DNA here is from genome assembly GCA_947173945.1 of uncultured Lachnospiraceae bacterium. Taxonomy (GTDB): domain Bacteria; phylum Bacillota; class Clostridia; order Lachnospirales; family Lachnospiraceae; genus Coprococcus_C. Next base: position 782 of record CAMWGV010000102.1, on the reverse strand, counting down.
GCCACAGCACTGTCATTGTGACTTTCCAGCATAAGGGAATACAATAAATCCTTAAGCCTGTACTGCTCACCCTTCTTGATTCCAAGCTGGACATCAGGCATTTTTGCCGCATATGAGCTTACTGTTACAATATCATCCGTATTTCCATACTCCAACGTGAGAATCAAGGTCATGATCTTGGTAGTGCTTGCCATAGCCCTTACCTCACTGCCGTTTTTTTCATATAATATTCTGCCTGTATCTCCATCCATGAGAACTGCCGATATGGCATAAAGCTGATTTTCCTTTATTTCCTTTTTTTCATTTAAACCAACGCACCACGGATAGTTAAGCAGCATTGAACATATAACAACAATTGTACTTAAATACCTCATATATGTACCCTTAAAAATAATATATATCTAATATATTTCAGAAATCTATAATTTAGAATACAAATATAGCTACCCCATATATAAAAGGAAACCATCCAAAAGCATCACTCTTGAATGGTTCATTTAAAGGCTGTTTTATAAAAATTTTATTTTAAAGCTCATTTTTTAATTTCATTACCTGTTCAACTGCAAGCTCTGAATATAATGCTATTTTTTCAACGGATAATTCACCTGCTTTAAGCATTCTTACTGCAGTCTGTATTTTTTCCTGCTCTATTCCTTGTTCTAACCCTTGCTCTAATCCCTGCTCTATTCCTTGCTCCAGTCCCTGCTCCAGTCCTTGCTCCAGTCCTTGCTCTAATGCCTGTTCAAACAGTTCCCTATAGCGCATCTCCAAAGTCATATACT
>CAMWGV010000101.1 GCA_947173945.1 uncultured Lachnospiraceae bacterium | reverse complement strand
GTATATATACTACCATATTTAGTGTGTTTCATCAACATTTTTTTTTGCACTGCAGGAGTAACCGCAGTCCTTACCTGAACACATAAGTTTACTGCCCTTTTCCACAAGATAGCTGCCACATTCCGGACATTTTTCCTCCGTCGGTTTTGCCCATGACATAAATTGGCAATCCGGATTATTGATACATCCGAAATATTTTCTTCCTTTTTTGGTCGTTCTTAATACAACATCATCGCCACACAAAGGACACGCAACACCTACCTTTTCGTAATGTGGTTTTGTATTCCTGCATTCAGGAAATCCCGGACATGCAAGAAATTTTCCGTAAGGTCCATACTTTATAACCATCATTCTTCCGCACTGATCACATTGGACATCCGACTGCTCATCCTCAATTTCTATTGACTCAAGCTCCTCCTGTGCATTGTCAATTGCTTCAGCCAAATCAGGATAAAAATTTCTTATAACAACCTTCCAGTCAATGACTCCCTCCTCTATTTTATCAAGAAGCGATTCTATATTTGCTGTAAAGCTTGTGTCAATTATTACAGAAAATGCCTTTTCCATAATAAGGTTTACTGCCTCTCCAAGCTCAGTTACATAAAGGTTTTTATTTTCTTTTACAATGTATCTTCTATTTATGATTGTTGAAATTGTAGGTGCATAGGTTGACGGTCTTCCTATTCCAAGGTCTTCCATTGTTTTTACCAGAAGTGCCTCTGTAAAATGTGCAGGTGGCTGGGTAAAATGTTGTTTTTTATTGAACTCCACAGCCTCTACAACGTCCCCGATATTTAAACCGTTAATCCGTGTACTCTCCTCTTTATTATCATCAAGAGTATAACAGGACATAAAACCATCAAATATTCTCTTCGTTGATGTTGTTTTAAACTTATAATCCAATGCATGTGCATAAACGGTTTTTGATTCAAATACTGCCGGGCTCATTCTGCTTGCAAGAAATCTGTTATAAATAAGCTGATACAGCCTGTACTGATCTCTTGAAAGCTCAGTTTTAAGCATATCCGGTGTAATGGATATGTTGGTTGGTCTGATTGCCTCATGTGCATCCTGTATTTTCTTTCCCGTATCTTTGACACCGGCATTTCCGACATAGTCTTCACCATATTTTTCTGCTATATATTCCTTCGCATTTTTGTCTGCCTCATCGGAAACTCTGATTGAATCTGTTCTTAAGTAGGTTATAAGTCCAATCGTTCCAAATCCTTTTACATCAACACCTTCATATAGCTGCTGGGCAATTCTCATTGTCTTGCTTGTTGCAAAATTAAGATGTTTCCCTGCCTCCTGCTGAAGTGTACTTGTTGTAAACGGAACAGGAGGTTTTTTAACTTTCTCGGTTTTCTTTATATCAGCTATATTAAATTCTGCTTTTTTTACAGCAGCTTCTATAGCATCTACCTCATCCTTTTTCAGCTTATCCTTTGCATAATGAAAACAGACAGGCTTAAGTCCGTTTGACGGAGCCAGCATTACATCCATGTTCCAGTATTCCTCAGGTATAAATGCATTTATTTCATTTTCCCTGTCACATATAAGCTTAAGAGCAACCGACTGAACCCTTCCTGCACTTAACCCTCTTTTTATTTTTTCCCACAAAAGGGGACTGATGCTGTATCCAACCATTCTGTCAAGTACTCTTCTTGCCTGCTGGGCATCTACAAGATTCATATCTATTTCTCTTGCATTTTTTATTGACGACTTCACGGCATTTTTTGTTATTTCATTAAAAGTTATTCTCTTGTAATTTTTATTCTCCAGTTTAAGTGCAATAGACAGGTGGTATGATATTGCTTCTCCCTCACGGTCCGGGTCAGTTGCAAGGTAAATTTTATCTGCTTTTTTTACTGCCTTTCTAAGTCCTGCAAGAAGCTCGCCTTTTCCTCTTATTGTAATATATTTAGGTTCATAGTCATTTTTTATATCTATTCCCATCTGACTTTTCGGTAAATCCCTCACATGTCCATTGGATGCCATAACTTCATATCCGCTTCCAAGAAATTTTTTTATGGTTTTTGCCTTTGCCGGTGACTCAACAATCACAAGATTCTTTGCCATTTTTTATAAATCCTTTCATAAAAATATTTATCTGATTAAATAATTAAATGCATTTATTAAACGTTGACACTATACACCTTTTTTTCCAAGGGTGCAAGAAAAAAATCAAATGCAGACAATATAATATCCTTTTAAGGGCTGTTTTATTATACCTTTATCACAAAGTAAATATAATATGCTAATTGTTTTTCTTATACCCAGCCCTGATTGTTTTGCTATATCATCTATAAATACAGGTTCCAGGCTCAAACATTCATATACCTTTCCCTCCTCCTTTGTGAGCATTTCCATGTTTTTCTTTCTCTTTTTTTCATAATCACTCTCCTGTTTTTCATCCACATCTACATATGACACACCAAAAATATCCTCCAGAATATCTTTTACATCAGTAACACAGACTGCCCCCTGTTTAATCAGATTATTTGTACCCTCACTTAACGCATCATTCATTCTTCCCGGAACAGCATACACCTGTTTTCCCTGTTCAAGGGCACAATCTGCAGTAATTAATGAACCGCTTTTTCTTTTTGCTTCCACAACTAGAACACCATCTGATAATCCGCTTATAATACGGTTTCTGGTTGGAAACTGACCGGGTGTAGGCGGCACATTAAGTCCATATTCTGAAACAATTGCACCTGACCTTTCTATTTTTGCAAAAAGCTCTGCATTTTCGCCCGGATATGTTACATTTATACCGCAGCCAAGAACAGCAATAGTTGTCCCACCTGCCTTCAGTGCCCCAGTGTGAGCAGCAGTATCTATCCCACGGGCAAGTCCGCTAACAATCCCTATTTTATTTTCAGCCAGTTCACGGGATAAAAAGTCTGCAATTTCCTTCCCATATATACTTGGATTCCTCGCTCCTACAACTCCAACAAGCGTTTCATTCAAAAGCTCTGCATTACCTCTAATATAAAGTATTTCAGGACAATCAAATATATGTTTCAATTTTGAGGGATACAATCCGTGTCCCGGATAAGTCACCTTTATATTTCTTTTTTCATATTCTGCCGCAAGAGATTTTGCCATATCAAGCTGCTTGTCCTTATTTATCAGACATGCCTTATCCTTATTGACAACATTAAGTAATTCCGAATATTCCGCATAATATATGTTGCGTGTATTACCAAAAAAATGTATTAATTTCTTTTTTGTTTTAAGGCCTATTCCATCTATCCTGTCAATCCACAGTCTGAATATAAGCTCATCATCGAATGACATCTCCATGACCTCCCTCCATATGATTCATATTGTTTCTATAAAAACATGCCTCCTCAACATGCTTTTTTAATACATCACATGAACCGTCCAAATCAGCTATTGTCCTTGACAGCTTTATAATTCTATTAAGACCTCTGGCGCTTATTCTTATTTTCCTTGCATGGCTCTTAAGCTCGCTTTCCACATCATTGCTAAGCTTTATATATTTTCTTACAAGAGCACCATCAAGCTGTGAATTAAAATATATCTCCGTTCCCTCATATCTTTTTTTCTGTACAAGTCTTGCCCGTTCCACTCTTTCTCTGATATCTTCAGAGCGTTCCGAATCTCCCTCCAAAAACATACTTTCATACTCCAATGGTCTGACCTCAAGATATATATCGATTCTGTCAAGCAAAGGTCCACTTATTCTCCCCTGATATTTCCGGATTTGTGCTTCTGTACACATGCACCTTTTCCTATCAGGATAAAAACCACATGGGCATGGATTCATCGGTACAACGAAATTGATACAATTCAACGATGCACCCCCTAAATGCACCCCCCTAAACCTAAAAAATGTGGGCCGGAAACTGATTATTCCGGCCCATAAAAATTTTTCTTTCTATATTAAATAGCAAAATCTACACATTTTTACCTATCCATCAACTTTCACTTCGTTCCCCGCCTTGAAAGTGAAGCGGATGTCATCCATGGCATAAACCGTGGCGTAGTCAAGGAGCGCCGTCCAAAGTTCCTCATCAAACTTTCCGCAGAAGCCGTCCAGCTTTTGCAGCCCGCCGATAAACCGCATATAGGTTTTCCTCTTCCCCTGCCTGTCGGAAATCTCCCCGGATGCTTTTTCGTACCCATCCCTGGCCGCCTCATACCGGGCGACCAGTTCATTGCGGCGTCTCTGGTATTCCTCCTGGTCCATGGCTTCGGCTTTGTTTTCCGCCACAATCCTTTTTACCATTTCCGCCACCATCTTCATCTCAGTCAGGAACCGGCTCTGCTCCACCTCCAGCTCCGTGGTGTCGCATAATGTCCGCATCATCACCTTGGTGTT
>CAMWGV010000100.1 GCA_947173945.1 uncultured Lachnospiraceae bacterium | reverse complement strand
TTCCCACAGATGTAATATATTTTCCGAACGTAACTGCAGTGATTCCCGTCTTATTTTTGAATGCCCCTTTATATACAACCGTTACCTTAAATGTTTTACCCTTGTACTTTACAGTGGCAGGTATGGTTACTTTGCCTGATGTTGCAGTTGTCTTTATGTAGGATACCGTCTGTGCCCCTGTAATCTTATATTGCCCTTTGGAGTTTCCGTCCTTAAACACCTCTCCCACCTTTGGAGTTTCCGTTACAACAACATTGACACCTTTCTTTTTCGCATACTGCTCTGCATAGGAACCCTTTTCGCAATATATTGTAAGCTCAGCATTACACTTATCAAACGCATTATCTGCAATATTTACTACTCCTTCCGGCATGTTTACACTTGTTAAGCTGCTACATCCTGAAAATGCCTCATTGCATATAATCATCAGGCTGGTTGGGATATTTATACTTGTCAGGCTGCCACAATTATAAAATGCAAGCTCCCCTATTCTTGTTACACTGTTCGGAAGTTTTATACTTGTTAAACTTTCACAGCCTTTAAATGCAGTGTCCCCTATTTTTGTTACTCCTTCCGGAATGTTTACACTTGTTAAATTTTTACATCCTTCGAATGTACCGTTTCTTATACGCATCACACCAGTTGGAATATTTACACTTGTCAGACTTTCACAATTATAAAATGCATCTGACCCTATTCTTGTCACACTGGTTGGGATGTTTATACTTGCCAGGCTACTACACTTCCAAAATACAGAGTCCCCTATTTTTGTTACTCCTTGCGGGATTGTAATACTTGTCAGACTTTTACACCCTGCAAATGCAGAGTTCTCTATGCTCTTCACACTGATTGGGATGCTTATACTTGTCAAGTTTTCACAGCCATCTAATAAACCATCCCTTATACTTGTCACACCGGTTGGGATTTTTATGCTTGTCAAGCTACTACAGTCCTCAAATGCATACGCACCTATATTGGTTACTCCTTCCGGAATTTCTATACTTGTCAAGCTACTGCAATTATAAAATGCCTTACTGCTTATACCTTTTACACCTGTCGGAATTTTTATACTTGTTATTACGTTTTCACGACCATAAAAGACACGTTCTAATATACCTGTCACACGTTTCCCATTGATTTCTGCCGGTATAACAATTTCTGGCTCACTTCCTTTATAGCCTTTAATTACAACCGTTCCATCATCAATCTCTGTGTATACCCAATCCTCAAATTCTCCAACAGAACCAAAATTTAAGAAAGCAGTATACGCAATAAACGTTGCACTTTTAGGTATATTTACGTTTGTGAGGCTTTTACAGTTTGCAAATGCATATTCATCTATAAGGGTTACCCCTTCCGGAATTTTTATACTTTTCAAACTACTACAGCCGTAAAATGCCTGTTTTTCTATATTGGTTACTCCTGTTGGGATTGTTATACTTGTCAAGCTGCTACAGCCGTAAAATGTCTGCTCTGCTATACTGGCTACTCCTCCTGTCGGCATTGTTACACTTGTCAAATTGCTACAGTCATAAAATGCCTGCTTCCCTATACTGGTTACTCCTGTTGGAATTGTAATACTTGTTAAGCTACTGCAATTATGAAATGCACCAAGCCTTATACTTGTGACACTGGTTGGGATTTTTATGCTTTTCAAATTATAACAGTTTTCAAATGCATACTCATCTATACCTGTTACTCCTTCCGGAATTTCTATACTTATCAGGTCTTTACAACCCCTAAATGCACCATACCCTATATTCGTCACACGTTTTCCATCAATCACAGCAGGTATACCAATCTCTGTTTCACTTCCAACATAGCCTGAAATCACCACTGTCCCATTGTCAAACTCGCTGTACTTCCAATCTCCAAACTGCAATGTTCCAGCCGCCCTTACGTCTCCACATGTAAATGGTACACATAAGGTTATAACCATCAACAAGCTCACAATAATACAAATGCGTTTCTTTATTTTCATTGTAACTCTCCCTTCAATTTGTATTTTATGCCAACAGTCACCGGGTAATCCCTTTATTTATATTTCACATTCTTACCTGTGCCCTTGCTGCTAATCATCTTCTTGTATGCTGATTTCTTGCTGTTAGGCACATCGATTGTCGCCTTGGAATATATTCCTTTAAACGCATTGGCACCAACCGTTGATTTGGTCAGCTTTGTTGTTTTTATGGTTATGGTTTTCAGCTTCTTACATCCGTAAAATGCCTGCTTTCCTATCTTCTTTACGTTCTTCGGTATCGTAATCGCTGTCAGGGCTGTACATTTACTAAAAGCCTTGTCCCCCAGCTTTGTCAGGTTTTTATTAAGGGTTACCGTCTTCAGCTTTTTACATCCGCTGAAGGCTTCGCTTCCCACAGAGGTAATATATTTTCCGAACGTAACTGCAGTAATTCCCGTCTTATTCTTGAATGCCCCTTTATATATTACTGTTACTTTAAATGTTTTATCTTTGTACTTTACGGTGGCAGGTATGATTACCTTGCCTGATGTTGCTGTTGTCTTTATGTAGGATACTGTCTGCTGCCCTGTCACCTTATACTGTCCCTTAGATTTTGCGTCCTTAAACACCTCTCCCATCTTAGGAGTTTCTACAACAACATTGACACCTTTCTTTTTCCCATACTGCTCTGCATAGGAACCTTTTTTACAATGTATTACAAGTTTAGAACTACAATCAAATGCGTTATCCGCAATATTTGTTACACTGGTTGGGAGTTCTATATCCGTCAAGCCACTGCAAAGAGAAAATGCCCTTTCTTCTATACTTGTTACACCTGCCGGTATTTCTATACTTGTCAGGCTGCTACAGCATAAAAATGTACATTCTTCTATACGTTTCACGCTTTGAGGAATTTTTACATTGGTCAGACGGGCACAATATGCAAATGCACCGTCCCCTATACTCATGACGCTTCCCGGAATTGTTACACTGGTCAGATTATCACAATCATAAAATGCATATTCCCCTATCACCTTCACACCGGCTGGCATTTCTATACTTGTCAATCCATTACAACCATAAAATGCATCATCACTTATATACGTCACACTGGTTGGAATTTTTATACTTTTCAAACTGGTGCAACCATAGAAAGCAGAATCAGATATACTCGTTACTCCAGTTGAAAGATTTATACTTGTCAGGCTGCTACAACTTTTAAATGCACCTGAACCTATACTCGTTACACTGTTTGGGATGTTGATACTTTTCAAGCTACTGCAACGATAAAATGCAAAATTACCTATACTTGTTACGCCGGTTGAGATGTTAACACTTGCCAAGCTTCGACAACCATCAAATGCCTGTTCCCCTATACTTGTCACGCTGCTTGGGATGTTGATATTTGTCAAGTTTTCACACTCCATGAATGCATATTTACCTATACTTGTCAAACTGGTTGGGAGTTCTATACTTGTCAGGCTACTACAACCTTTAAATGTATTTTCATTTATACTCGTTATTCCGGATGGGAGTTTCATGCTTGTCAGGCTGCTACAATTACGAAATGCATATTCTCCTATACTCGTCAGACTGGTTGGGAGTTCTATACTTTTCAGGCTGCTGCAACCATTAAATGCATAAGTCCCTATGCTCATCACATTGGTCGGAAGTTCTATACTTTTCAAACTACTACAACCCCAAAATGCACCATTTCCTATACTCGTCAGACTGATTGGGAGTTCTATACCTGTCAGGCTACGACAACCATCAAATGCATAAGTTGCTATGCTGGTCACACTGCTTGGAAGTTCTATACTTGTCAAGCTACTACAACTACGAAATGCACCGTATCCTATACTTGTCACATGTTTTCCATCAATCTCATCCGGTACAACAACCTCTGTTTCACTCCCCATATATTTTGAAATTTCCACAGTTTCATCAGCAAGCAATATGTACTTCCAATCCCCAGACTGTAGTGCATCAGCCGCCTTTACATCCCCACATATAAAAGGTGCAAAAGGGACAATCAGTATCAACATACTTAACAGGATACAAATTATTTTCTTTCCTTTCATTGTAACTCCTCCCTCATTTTTCTATTTTATAATAATGCCAACAAATTATTTAAAACCCTACAAAATATAAGGTTAATTTTACAGTAATCCCACCCATATTTCAATCGCTTTTTAATGATAACCTCCACCATAAACAACAGAACAATCTGTAGCAGCTTTAGAATAATAACAAAATACAGCAGGCAGTTAAGTTAATTATCTCCTAACTGCCTGCTGTTTTGCGTTCTGATATCAAAGCTTAAGCTTCAAATTTCCGACATTAAGAATCTCTTATTGAAATCTTACATACTTCCCTACACCCTTGCTCTTTAACAGCTTCTGATATGCCGTTTTTTTACTCTTAAGTACCTT
>CAMWGV010000099.1 GCA_947173945.1 uncultured Lachnospiraceae bacterium | reverse complement strand
TTCCAAATATGTTCATATCATTTTATTCGTTTAACCTTTTATCATTTTATACCCTTTTACTATTTTTCAGATATGACTGCTAATAATTCACTTAATCTGGTATCTATGCTACCAGCTTGCGCGGAATCCTTTAAAAATGCCTTGTACTTTTCTTCATCTGAATTGTAAATCTTATCATTTGCAAAATACATCCGGGATTTATTCTCTATCAAATCCCATAACTCTTTCATTTCCTGGCTACCCTTATCATAAATCCCTTTTCCAACCTGTGCATTTTTTTCACTGATTCCTGCCAACCCGAAATTGATTGTTTTCAACAGGGAATCTGCATAACTACCGGCTCCTGCCATATCGAAAGAATTTTGAACTGCATCCTTCAATTTTTCAAATAATATTTTATAACTGCTTAATTGTTCTTCCGTTTCCTCACATATTCCCGACCAATTTGCCAAACTTCCATATGCATTTTGAATGAACTCGTCACTTTTTAACCCCTTTGCACGTTCATATGCTTTTGCAAATGCATTCCGCAATTTATTGACTGCACTTTCATTTTTCAGTGCCAAATCAGTGGATGATATTATATTGGAATCAATGATAAATTTATAATCCGCATCCAACTCTGACAGTCTTGCATTTTTTTCGTCTCCGGAATACTTATCATCAATATCTGCTTTTAGCTCCAAATATTTTGCATCCATTGCAGATATAACATCCATTTCTCCAGCAGTTTTGTAATCATGCGAAGATATCGCCTGTGCATAAGCTCTCGAAACTGAATCAAACTCCGCAGCATACCCATATTGTGACTCTCTACTGGCACCAAAAAAAGTAGCAAAGTGATTCTTATCCAAATTCATTACATTACAGCCTTCAGATAAGTTCTTTTTATTTTCTGAAGTCGTTGCTTTACTATCAGATTCCTGGCGGTTTACGGTTCCATATTTCATATTGTAGTCCAAATGAATATTTGTATTAACTTTCATGTCTTTTTCCTCCTCTTCCAATCAACAACTAACCGTTTGTATAGGCAGAAATAATTTCACTGACAAAAGAGGATACCCCTGAAACATCTGCCTGATGTTTTTTATCCATAAAAAACGCTCCCATCTTCTGCAAATCCATAAAATTCATTACATCTGTCTTTACACCCTTCAAGTTCTGCCAGTCAAAAAATCCCTTGTCAAGAACAGATGCTTTCGCAGCTTCCAGATACTTTAGCACATCACCACTCATCTGCTCACCCTTTTCCTCGCTGATGACCTGCTTTCTGGCATCCAATGCCGCATCAAATTCCCTCCGGTGAGCCTCTGCTTCCGCTACTGTTGAATAATAATCTGCATCTGTTAGCTTACTGGGCATTATAACAATATCACCAGACAATATACGCATCTGTCGTGTATACTCATGTGCCAAGTCCTCACTTGCCTCCTTATACGCTTTATCCAAAATACCCATCTGCCTGTCAAATTCATCTCCGGTATAATTTTCCTTAATACTGTCCGCCATACTCTTATAATTCTCTGCCAATATACCTACAAATTCGCCACTGATACGCGTGGAAGGACCAATTCCCTGACGCATCTGCCGTTTCGCCAGATAAACCTCATGCCTATCACTGACTGGCAATTCACCCGCATAGGTATAACCCAGTCTGGAAATGTTCATACTCACAGCTGCTTGTTCTACTGCTTCTTCACTCTTTTTTGCTGCCTGCTCAGACTGTTCTGTAGAATGCAGACTTTCATTTACATTAACATCACTATAACAGTTGTTTGAATAAGTTTTTTCTACTCTCATTAATACTTCCCTCCATTTCTACTCGTATTATAACTGATTAATTTATTTTAAGAATATGGCTGGCACACATGATATGTTTTTAGGCATAATTGGATGCTATCGGCAGGGATATCTCCGTGACAAATGCATTTCCACTCTCAAAACACTGGTAGCTTCCCTCTGCCCCGGCAACCATCCTTTTCACACTATAGATTCCCAATCCATGACTTTTTTTATCTCTTTTATGGGATTTCAAATATGGATTTTCCTCAAGTATAGATTTCCCAATATAATTTTCTATCCGCATCAAATACATGCCTTTCTGACGTTGCATGTATATATGTATATACCTCATTCCCTCCGGTTCTGAAAGCTCAGCCTCATAAGCATTTTCCAGTAAATTGGACAGTATAATTCCCATATCCATCTGCATTTCCTCCGGAATGTCGCCACCAGAATACACCTCACAAGGGATATGTGCATTTTCACAAAGTCGCTTTCTGTCATTAATTACTGCATTGATTACACTGCTATTTGTATATATGGTAAGGCCTGTGTCAAAATGGGTATCCACTGCCTTTTCAATATACTGTTTTGCCCCCTGCATATCCTCGTTAATCAAAAGCCCCTGTACCACCGTCAGATACCGTTTCAGGTCATGGCGTAAGATACGATTGTTTTCATACATTTCCTCTACCCGCTCCAGCATATACTTTTCCTCATCAAGTTTCGCCTTCAGTACTTCGTATTCCAGTTTATATCTATTCTGAATATTTAACCGATACACACAAATGACAGCTAAGACGCACATTAGAATAAATCCTGCCATAAATATAAACAAATAATTACTGTATTTCACCAAATCTTCACTTTCGCTCCAAATCTGTCCTATTGATGAACTGATGCATAGAAGCGCTGCAAAAATAACAAAGCTTATCAACCATTCCTTATAATCCAGCCGAATACGCTTTCTGATTATAATAATAACAGACAACATTCCAGCAAGCAAAAGCTTATCAAATATAAGTCCAGTGATTCTCACTGCCCCTTCGTTGGCAATTGCTTCTGCTGTCGTTATCCGAAAACCATAAAGGGTAAATAAATGCGTTGCCATGGCTGCAAATGTAAGAATAATCACAAAAAGCATGCTGTAAATAAACTGCTCTCCAGCAGAGTGTGCCAGCATATATCTTGCATACAAAGTTAATATGGCAATGATTATAATATCCTGTATCACAAACTGTTCTGGTTTGTCCTGCACTGCCGCCAGTCCGAAAATATAAAGGACAGTATACAACCAAAACCTATTGTCGTTCCTGTAACATTCTTTTTTCTCCATGGTAAACAACATGAACCCAATACCAGCCACAGCGTCAAACATATTTGCCCCAAATTCTATAACATTAAATGCGAATCCCATTTACAAACCTCCCCATCCCTATGTTATATTCTTCTCTTGCTGATGTTGAATATTTTCTGCTAATGGGAAGAATTTTACCGTTATCCAATTCTGCAATACTTGCTGTCATACGGTAAATAAAACGTACATTTACCAGATATCCTATATGAATGCGGATAAATCCGTATTCCTTAAGCCGATCTTCATAAGCAGACAGCTTGCCACGTACTCTGTGCATCTTGTCCTCCTCATGAATTTGAATATAGTGCTTGTCACTATCAATGTATAAAATATCCTTAATTCTTACTTTCAGGCTTTCGTTTTTATTATGAAATTCAAAAAGAAACTGTTCATTTGACAATTTCTGTGCAACGGATTCCAATGCCTCAGGAAGCTCCGTCTCCATATGGCTCTTTCTGATAAAACGATATGGATGACAGTATATTGCCCTAAAAACCATATCTGCCCTATTTGTGAGAAAAATTAGATTTAGCTCCTGATTTTTCATGGCAATGGCATCCCCGATTTCGATACCATTTCTCCCCGGCATATCAATATCCAGCAGCATTATATCCAACTGTTCTGCCAATATATCTTCCACAACGCTATCGCTATTCTCAAAGGGAATCAGTGTTATCTGATGTCCCGAAACCTCCATTGATTTGATTATTTTTTCTGCTGCCAATATGGCGTCCTTTTCATCATCACATATCCCGATGCGCATTTTATCCTCCTATATACGGAATGGAATCTCGTATCTACGTTTCTAGTAGGAAATCCACCAACTTAACAATTTTTATTCCGTCCTGAGTTACCGGATTAGCACATTTTCCGGCAATAACAACTTTCTCATAATTATCACGAATTTTTCGAAGAGGTATCAATTCTCTTTCCCTAGTGGAAGGTTCATCCATAGATTCTGTTACTTGGAAGTATATTTTCTCCGTTGCATTCGTGGCTATAAAATCAACTTCTTTTTCATCGATTTTGCCAATTGCCACATCATAGCCTCTCCTGAGTAACTCAAAGTAAACAATATTTTCAATACAATGATCTGTATCTACATCACGAAAACCTAATAGATAATTTCTCATTAACTAATGTGTTTCCAATAGAAGTTATCGATGTATTATTACCAATATTATCGGCTAAAAACATAATAATTTTACGAAGGAGCTCTGCATCAGTTATCTGCCTTTGTCCACGACGTTTTTCTCTCTCCAAAATATCACAGTCAAAATCTACCCAAAAAGAATTTATAGCATCTTGCCAACCTTCACTAATTCTGTATCCTTAAAAGCTATCAGTCGGTCTAAATATAAA
>CAMWGV010000098.1 GCA_947173945.1 uncultured Lachnospiraceae bacterium | reverse complement strand
GAATATAAATGTTTGGAGAACAATAAAGGCAATGAGAAAAATATAAATTAGGAGGAAGTAAAAAATATGACAAACGATTTTAATCAAACAGTAGGTTCGTTATTTAAGGGAATGGATACATTTTTATCAAGTAAGACGGTTGTAGGCGAACCTACTCATATAGGCGACACAATTATACTGCCGCTTGTTGATGTGAATTTTGGCGTTGCAGCAGGTGCTTTTGCAAAGGACGGAAACAAGAATTCCGCAGGAGGAGGTATGGGTGGAAAAATGTCTCCGTCGGCAGTTCTTGTTATTCAGAACGGCAGGGCAAAAATGATAAGTGTCAAGAACGAAGATACGGTATCTAAAATAATGGACATGGTTCCGGATATTATCGACAAGATATCATCACTTGTAAAAAAAGGGGATGTGGATGACAAAGATGCTGCCATAGAGGAAGCGATAAGCGATATGGCAAAGGACGAATTAATTTAATTCTTACAAATTGGTCATAAGCATATACTATAATAACTGATTGTGTGTAATTAGGTGATTTTATGAAAGCATTAATCGGATATGGTATGCTTTTTGCGGCGTTAGGGATACTTATGTCGTATTTTGTGAGCGGATTTTGTGAATTTCTGCTTATTGTAATTTTACTGTTAGGAGCTTATTTGCTACTTTGCAAATGTTAAAATTTTTGAGAGGATATAAGGATATGGCAATGAATAAACCAAACGAATTGGTAGAATTGTTAAAGGGGCACAGGGTATTTATACAGACTCATAATTATCCGGATCCTGATGCAATCGCCAGTGCCTTTGGATTACAGGAATTTTTGGAATTTTATGGGGTCAATTCGACAATTTGTTATGTAGGTATTATTGATAGATACAATACGAGAAAAATGATGGATGCCTTTGGCATAAATATATATTCTTACGATGAAATTCACGATATGTGTGAAGAAGATTATATTATTAATGTGGACTCACAGAAGCCAAATGGAAATACCACAGATCTGCCTGGAAATGAGGTGGCGTGTGTTGATCATCATCCTATATTTGAGGAGACAGATAGCTATCTTTATCAGGATGTGAGAATCGTGGGAGCATGTGCAACAATTATTGCATGGTATTATTATGTAACAGATACACCAATGTCTTCTGATGTAGCGACAGCACTTGCCTACGGAATAAAGGTAGATACGGATGACCTTATAAGGGGTACTACACCACTTGATATGGATATGATTTCATTTCTGTTTAAATTTGCTGATTGGGGCAAGCTGAATGAAATGTACAAATCAACCATCGAATTTCAGGATTTAGCGGCATACGCATCAGCAATTGAAAACATAGAGGTATATGATTTTGTTGGATTTACATATATGCCTTTTGAGTGTCCGAATTCTTTAGTAGGAATTATTTCAGATTTCATTTTGTCACTTGATGTGGTTGATGTTGCTGTTGTTTATTCTGTAAATCAAAATGGAATAAAGTTTTCGATAAGAAGTGAGAGAGCGGATGTTGATTCCGGAAAACTCATTTATGATGCACTTTATGGAATAGGAAGCGGAGGCGGACATGCTGCCATGGCAGGAGGTTATGTCAGTGCAGAAAATATAAAATATCTTGGAACAGCGTACCATGGGAAGCTTAAGGAATTATTTATGCAAAGTATCAGGAAGATGGTTTGATATGCACTGAGGAGGGACCCAACTAAGTTGGGAGGAGTCCTGAGTGCAAAAATTAATTATATAAGCCGATATGGTATGGACATTATTATGAATTTGAGGTGGTTACAATGACTGCAGAAACAGATATGAGTATGGAGGTACTTATGAATTCTGAGAATCCTGAAAAGGTTCTCAAGAACATGCAGCCTTTTATAAATTTGATGATGAATTATGAGTGTGCACTTATGGAAATTGAAACAAAGCTTAAGGTGTTAAATACTGAATTTGCACTTTTACATAATAGAAATCCATTTGAGTCAATTAAGTGCAGGCTTAAGAAACCAATAAGTATAGTAGAAAAAATGAGAAAGAAGAAGCTCGATATTACAATCGAAAATATCGAAAATAATCTTACGGATGTGGCGGGAATAAGAGTTATATGTTCATTTCCCGAAGATATATATACGTTGTCTGAGCTTCTTTCAAAGCAGGATGACATAAAGGTTGTATGTATCAAGGATTACATAAGAAATCCAAAACCAAATGGGTACAGAAGTCTGCACCTTATAGTAGAGGTGCCAATATTTCTTTCAAACGAGAAAAAAATAATGAAGGTTGAGGTACAGTTCAGAACGATTGCCATGGATTTTTGGGCAAGTCTCGATCACAAGCTAAAATACAAAAAGGACAATTTAAAGCATCCTGAGATTGTGGCACAGGAGCTTAAGAAGTGTGCTGATACAATAACTGCTATGGACTATAAGATGCAGGAAATTCGAAATATGTTGGAGGATTAATTATGGCAAAGGAAGTTTGGAAGCCGGGAAATATGCTTTATCCTCTGCCTGCCGTTATGGTTACGGTATCAGATGGGGCTGGACATGATAATATTATTACGATTGCATGGACGGGTACGATTAATTCCGACCCGGTCATGGTTTCCATATCTGTTAGGAAATCGCGATATTCCTATGAGCTTCTTCAAAAAAATGGTGAGTTCGGAATTAACCTTGTCACGAGAGAGCTGACCCGGGCTATGGATTATTGTGGTGTGAAGTCGGGCAGGGACATAGATAAATTTAAGGAGTGTAAGCTCACAAAGGCAAAAGCAGATACAATAAAGGTACCTTTGATTGAGGAGAGCCCTTTAAGTTTGGAATGTAAGGTGAAAAATGTTATTCCTCTTGGCTCACATGATATGTTTATGGCTGAGGTTACCGCTGTTGTGATAGATGATAAATACATGGATGAAAGCGGTAAGTTTAACCTTAATGCCTCAGATCTTGTTGCATATTCTCACGGACAATATTTTACACTTGGCGACAATATTGGCAAGTTTGGATATAGCGTACAAAAAAAGTAAAAATGTATTGGGAAAACCCAAACAGTTCTTGACAAGAAAGCTGTTTCGGTTCTATACTTTCATAAGTATAGTTTGCTCCTGGTCAGGTAGATAAGGAGCGCAAATGTTTAATAAGGTTTCAAGCAGCGCCGTCATGGGAATTGACGGCGTAGTTATTCAAGTGGAAGCTGATGTAAGTGATGGCTTGCCAATGTTTTCCATGGTCGGTTGTCTTTCCCCGTCAGTCAGGGAAGCCGGCGAAAGAGTGCGAACGGCACTGAAAAATTCTGATTTTTACTTACCCCCGAAAAGGATAACTGTAAATTTGTCACCGGGAAATATAAAAAAATATGGTACGGGATTTGATTTACCTATTGCGGTGGCGATTTTGTTATGTATGGGAATAACACCGGAAGAAAATGTCAGACTTGACAAGACGCTTATTATAGGTGAGCTTGGGCTCAATGGTATGGTGAAACCTGTTAATGGAATTCTTCCAATGATTTATGACTGCCATGAGCTTGGGTATGACACATGTATTGTGCCATGTGAAAATATGAAGGAAGCAGCTCTTGTTGAGGGTATGAAGGTTTTTGGTGTTGAAAGCTTAAAGCAGGCTGTGGATTTTATAACGGGAATAAGTAGTATGGAATCATATAAATTCGGTTACGAATATGACATTTTACAAAAAGGAAAATTGGACTTTTCTGAAATCAAGGGTCAGGAGTCCATAAAAAGAGGCATGGAGATTGCAGCGGCAGGCTTCCATAATGTACTTATGGCGGGAGCTGCCGGTGCTGGTAAATCAATGATTGCAAAAAGACTGCCTACAATCATGCCTAAAATGACATTTGAAGAAAGCGTACAGGTTACGAAAATATACAGTATAAATGGAATGTTAAATAGTGGCAGAGGGCTTATATGTGACAGACCATTCCGGTCTCCTCACCATACAATAACGGGCAGAGCCTTAATTGGCGGAGGTGTAAATCCAAGACCGGGCGAAGTGAGCATGGCACATAACGGAGTGCTTTTTTTGGACGAGATGCCGGAATTTAACAAAAATGTGCTGGAGGTTTTGAGACAGCCGATTGAGGATAGAAAAGTAAGCCTGTCAAGAGTAAATGCCTCCTATGTTTTTCCGTCTGATTTTATGCTTGTTGCGGCTATGAACATCGCAACAACGAAATTGATACAATGCGGAATTGCTGAAATGCCTGAAAATAAGGCATTTCACGGGTTCTGCGGTTTTATTTTTTCGTTTTTTAAGCCTTTTTTTCTGTTGCGGGAGCAGCTTCGTTTTCTGATTTTGCACCACTTTTTAACGATAGCAGGAATCGTTAAAAGGTATAAGCTGAGTAAATTGAGAACAGTTTACAGTGATTGTTCAGATTGTATAATTGCTGGAAACCTTCTCTTTTTGTGTTCTCAAACGCTAGTCGGCCATTGTAATGTAATTTTGTCCCATTTATAAGGCAAAATAAAAAAAGTATATGTTATGAAAATGAACTGTAAAGGATTATATGTTCCGGCTTAATAGTGTATTTTTGTTTGGAAAATGGGGAAGTTTGTGTTATTATAGTAGTTAAGGTATTTTACTCTCTTTAGTCAAGGAAAAGAAAGGGGCATATT
>CAMWGV010000097.1 GCA_947173945.1 uncultured Lachnospiraceae bacterium | reverse complement strand
AGAGCAAGGGTGCAGGTAAGAATGTAACATATAAATAAGGGGATTATGAAAGCTTACAGTTTGAAACATAAGCTTTGATTCC
The DNA here is from genome assembly GCA_947173945.1 of uncultured Lachnospiraceae bacterium. Lineage (GTDB taxonomy): Bacteria > Bacillota > Clostridia > Lachnospirales > Lachnospiraceae > Coprococcus_C. The sequence goes on along the minus strand of CAMWGV010000097.1, from coordinate 4,557 downwards.
GAACATAAAACACAGCAGGTGGTTAACCATCTGCTGTGTTTTATGTGATATAAAATTTTACTGTCTGGAAAACCATATTATTCTTGACACAAAGTATGAAATATGTTATATTTTCTCTTGCTTGCCGGTGTGTCGGAATTGGCAGACGAGACAGACTCAAAATCTGTTATCCGCAAGGGTGTGTGGGTTCGAGTCCCACCACCGGCATTTTTATAAACCTTGAAAAATGGCAGATGCTGTTTTTTCAAGGTTTTTTATTTTGAGAGAAAATTGAATTTAATACATAGATGTGGTAAACTGAAGCCATATTTTGATATGATAATTGGAGTGTGAAAATATGAATTATACGAACAAAAAAAGAAAAAATTTATCATTAGAAATATTGTTTAGTTGTCTTCTTTTGATAGGAATGGTTCTCGTATTTTTTAGATATATGTACAAAAATAGAAACAGGGTGTTGGAACAAAATAAAAACTATGCTGCGGATTCTGCCCGGCAGATTTCCATTCATATCAAAAGCGAATTAGACAGTGCATTACTGCGTATTGGCAATTATGTATATATTATGAATATTAGCTTGGACGAGTCGGATGTAAGCAAAGAGTTATTGGAAGATATGGAGAAAAAATCCGTATTTGATGCCATTTGGTTTGTTAATAAGGACGGTATCAACCTGACACCTGATGGCAAAACCTATGACAGTTCCCACCGAAGCTATTTTAGTAAAGCCATGGAGGGGGAACGGGGGCTGGAGATAGTCTTTGATTCCCATGTCACAGGGCAGACTATGATGACGTTCTATGCGCCACTGAACCATGATGGAGAGATTTATGGTATGCTTTTAGGGCTGTATTTTGCGGAGGATTATCTTCAAGACATGCTCAGCACTACATATTTTCAGGAATCGGCAGATGTGTCCCTTTGTTTGTCGGACGGGACGGTTGTCGCAAGCTCTAATGGTGCTGTATATGAAGGAAACCTGATTGATCAGCTTGCTGAAAATGGTGTGATTGATGCGGATACAGCAGATAAGGTACGGGATGTTATTAAAAATGGTGGGGAAGGTGCGTTTATCTGTGATTCGGACAGTAAGACGGACAATATCTGCGTAACACATATTGATGGATATGATTTTGTGCTGGTTCAGACTTTTCCTAAAAGTGTTACACAACGTATGATTAAGGAACAAAATGCAACAGGAATCGAGCTGGAGCTCATATTAATGGGCCTGTTTATTATTTACATCGTTGCCCTGATTATTCGTGCAAAACGGGATAAGAAAGTTCTGGAGAAAGAAAATAGGGAGATGGGATATATCATTGATGGTGTCACTACTCTGTTTTCACGCTTTGCAATGGTTGATTTTGAGGCAGAAACCTATCAGTATCTGGCTGGAACAAAACCGGAGGACTCAGGGCTTACTGTCAATGGTAAATATGATGATTTGGTGAAGTACTTTTGTTCCCTTATCGTAGATGAAAACAGCCGTAGGGAGTTTGCCAAAGAAATTAACAAGGATGCTATCGTCGCATCAATGAAGGAACAGAATGACCTGCGTTTTGAGTGTCATGTGTTGCGGAATGGAAAAATGGAGTGGGAGCATGTAAATATAATTTGTCTGGAAAGAAATGACGGTGATGTCAGTAAGGTGTTATTTGCCAGACAGAATATTACAGAAGTGAAAGAAAAAGAAATTCGCATCCAAAAGGAGATATCCCTTGCTACCCGTAAGGAGCGGCAGTATCAGATTGCACTTATTTCCAGTTCTTTCTGTACATTTGAATTTAATTTGACGAAGGATTTGATTGAAAATGATATTGTAAATGTGATGAATGGCAAGCCAATATCCCTGCTTGAAAAAGTGGGCTTGTGTGCTCCTTGTAAAGCTTCTGAGTGTTTTGAAAAATGGAAGACATTTATTTTACCGGAATCTATGGAGGAATACAGTTCCATTGTAAATGTGGCACATTTGAATGCGTGTTTTGAACAGGGAGACTCAGAGGTTATTGTTGATTATTGGGGACAGGATGGCGAGGGTACACCTATGTGTGTTCGACAGTCATATATCATGACGCGGGATAGTGACACAAATGACGTCATGGTTATGGTTATTTCGAAAGATATTACGAAACAGGTACAAAAACAGAGGGAACAGACACAGGCTCTTCAGGATGCGCTTATGCAGGCTCAGCATGCAAACAAGGCAAAGAGTACCTTCCTCTCAAATATGTCCCATGATATAAGAACACCAATGAATGCCATTATTGGATTTGCTAATATTGCTGTCAGTCATATTGATAACAAAGAGCAGGTTTTGGATTGCATGCAGAAGGTTCTTTCCTCCAGTAACCACCTTCTTAGTCTGATTAATGATGTTCTTGACATGAGTAGGATAGAGAGTGGAAAAGTGCAGATTAAGGAGCAGGAGTGTAATATTTCTGAATTGATGCACAATCTGGTAAATATTATTCAGCCACAGATTAAAGCAAAGCAGCTTGAATTATTTATCGATACCGTTGAGGTAGTGAATGAAGATGTCATAGCTGATCCACTGAAGTTAAATCAGGTGTTTATCAATCTGTTAAGTAATGCTGTGAAGTATACGCCTGCCGGAGGAACAATCTCGTTCAGGATTATGCAGAAGACAACATTCCGGCATGGATATGGCGATTATACATTTATTGTTAAGGACAATGGCATTGGAATGTCGTCGGATTTTGTAGAACATATTTTTGAACCTTTTGAGAGAGAGTCCACAGTGACACAGAGCGGTATCCAGGGAACAGGGCTTGGCATGGCGATTACGAAAAATATTGTGGAGATGATGAGTGGTACCATCAGCGTTGAGAGTGAGGTGGGTAAGGGTAGCACATTTACGGTAGAATTTGGATTAAAGCTACAGGATACAGAAAAAGATGATGAACAGCTCAAGGAACTACAAGGTCTGCGGGCACTGGTTGTGGATGATGACCTCAACATTTGTGACAGTGTTAGTAAAATGCTTAAGCAGATTGGTTTGCGTTCCGAGTGGACTACATCCGGACGAGAGGCGGCTTACCGTGCAAAAATGGCTGATGAGGAAGGAGATCCATACAACACTTACATTATTGACTGGCAGATGCCGGAAATCAGTGGTGTGGAAACGGCTAAAAAAATTCGTCAGATGGTTAAGAGCGATGTACAAATTATCATTTTGACCGCTTATGACTGGACGGATATTGAGGAGGAAGCCACTAAGGCAGGAGTAACTGCGTTCTGTGCAAAGCCACTCTTTATGTCGGATTTGAAGTCTGCACTTCTGACTGCGAACAATCTTTCCGGTAAGAAAGAGGAGTCCAAAACTCCGTGGAAACAGGTTGATTTTAGTGGAAAACGCATTTTGCTTGTGGAAGACATTGAGTTAAACCGTGAGATTGCTGAAGTGATATTAACGGAGGCTGGCTTTACGGTTGAAAGTGCACCAGATGGAACAGATGCAGTAGCAATGGTAGAAAAGTCGGAGGAAAACTACTATGATGCCATTTTAATGGATGTGCAGATGCCGATAATGAATGGGTATGAAGCAACCCAGAGTATTCGTAACATGTCAAGGAATGATGTGAAGAATATGCCGATTATTGCCATGACAGCAAATGCTATGGATGAGGATAAGGAAATGGCTATAAAAAGCGGTATGGATGCTCATTTGGCAAAACCACTCGATATTAATGCATTTATAGAAACGTTACAAAAATTTGTACGATGACAAAGGTTTACACTTTCTTCAATCGTTCTAAACACATAGAGAAAAACATAATATCATATTGATAAAATATTGTATAAAGGATTAATCCTATGAAAAAGTTTGGAATTGATGTTTCAGAGTTCCAGGGTATCGTGGACTGGGAGAAGGTGAAGGCTTCGGGTGTAAAGTTTGCAATACTTAGATGCGGTTTTGGCGAGAATGTGGAAAGTCAGGATGATAGTCAATTTGCAACAAACGCTGCTGCTTGTGAGCGCCTTGGTATTCCCTACGGAGTATATCTTTATTCCTATGCAACAGATGTTGCACATGCAACAAGTGAGGCGGCACATGTTAAAAGATTGGTTAAGGGTAAAATACTGACGTATCCGGTATTTTATGATATGGAGGATAACGATACTCTCGGAACATGTACAGCGTCCGTTATTGGTGATATTGCAGACACGTTTTGCAATGATATAGTAAAGGCAGGTTATAAGGTCGGAATATATGCCAATCTTTATTGGCTTAACAATATACTTACCGACAGCAGAATTGACAAGTGGGCTAAATGGGTTGCACAATATTATAAGGAATGTCAATATAAAAAACCGTATGTAGGCTGGCAGTATTCTTCAACAGGAAGGGTTGACGGTGTAGAGGGAAATTGTGACGTGAATTTCTTCTATAAGGATTATACAAATTCTGACGAGGAGCCACCAAAAAACAAAACAATAGATGAGCTGGCAGATGAAGTGATTGCCGGAAAGTGGGGAATCGATAAGGATAGAAAAGAAATGCTTACTGCTGCAGGTTATGATTATAATGCAGTACAG
>CAMWGV010000096.1 GCA_947173945.1 uncultured Lachnospiraceae bacterium | reverse complement strand
GAAGCATCTGTGGACACACCTGCATAGCAGGTGGTTTATTTGTATGTGATACAAATAAAGAAATAAGGACAGCTTATGCTGTCCTTATTTCTTTCCGATACACTGCACAAAATATGTTCCTGTATATGATTATATCATATGCAGGGTTCGTCTTAATGCAGTCAAGTGGAGCTGGCGGGAATCGAACCCGCGTCCGAAAATCCTTCCATTATACTTTCTCCCATCACAGTCTATATATATTCATTCCCTCTGCAAAGTGCCTATAGACAGGCTCATCACATCAGTAGCTTCATAAATTTTCTCCAACCGCAAAGCTTAAGCCGGAGAGTTTCCCACGATTTTGATGCCAGTACTCTAAGCTGTGGGGCACCTAGGACTGACAGCTGCCACTAGGCAGCGTACGCGTAATTTTCGTCTGCGTTTATATTTAATTTCTAAGTTTTAAGGTGGTCCTAGTCCACCGATGGCTTATATAATTTCTAAATCCCCGTCGAAACCAGTACAACCCCTGGTTTATATATCAGACGAATCTTTATTATTCTGCTTCTGCATCAGCATTTGATGCATCCTCATGTGGATGTGAAGCATCCGTTTCACTTGCAATACTGTCTCCTATAAATGTATAATTATCACTGTACATTGCAGACCAATATTTCTGGATATTGTAATTTAATGCATCCGGGTTAATTGTAGCATTTGCATCGCGTTCGGCCGCATACTGCTTATATATTACCTTGCCCAACGGATATCCAATAGCCGCACCTACAAAAAGTGCACAAACAAATAAAGCTATGAGACCCTTTATTTTTTTCTTCTTTAAGTTTTTTGCTCTATTTTTTTTCTCTTTTTTATATCTGTCAACCTTTGCCTGACTCATAACAATCTCCTTATAAAATTAGTATATCAACCAAGATTCCGAACCTTGAAATCCCGCTCTGCTTCTCTTTTGATATCTTTCTTTGCTATATCAGCTCTCTTGTCGTACAGTTTTTTACCTCTTGCAAGACCAATTTCAAGCTTTACAAGACTGTCCTTAAAATATACCTTGAGCGGAACAAGAGTGTAACCTTTCATCTTCTGCTGACCGATTAATCTGTTAATTTCAAATCTATGGAGCAGAAGCTTCCTTGTTCTTAAAGGATCTTTATTAAATATATTTCCTTTTTCATATGGTGAAATATGCATTTGATAAATATAAACCTCATTGTTATCAACACTTATAAAGGATTCCTTTATGCTGCATCCACCGGCTCTTAAGGATTTGACCTCTGTACCTGCAAGTGCAATGCCTGCCTCATAGGTATCTTCAATGAAGTAATCATGGTATGCTTTTTTGTTATTGGCAATAAGCCTGATACCCTTTTCCTTAGGCATTACATTCACCTTCTTTATCAGATAAATATCCTACGACATTATATCATTACATATTGAAAAATCAATAGTTTTCTTAATTTTATCACATTTTAAAACTTTAATCCGTACCTTGTCACCAAGCTGGTATCTTTTCTTTGTTCTTTCCCCTATCATGGCATATTCATCCTCGTTAAAATAATAACAGTCATCATACATATATGCCACAGATACGGATCCTTCCACAGTATTGTCAAGCTCAACAAAAATGAAATTTGACGTAACTCCTGAAATTACACCATCATATTCCTCGCCGATATGCTCCGACATATACTCAATTTCCTTTAGCTTTATTACTTCTCTTTCTGCTTCCTCTGCACGTCTCTCCTTTTGTGAATTATCGTCAGAAACCGTTGGAAGTATACGCTTATAATGGCTTATTCTCTTTTGGTCAAGCTTTCCACGAAGATTTTCCTTTATAATTCTGTGAATCTGCAAATCCGGATATCTTCTTATAGGCGATGTAAAATGGCAATAATACTTACATGATAATCCAAAGTGCCCGGAACACTCTGTTGAATACCTTGCCTGCTTCATGGAACGGAGCATCATTTTACTTATAAGCGCCTCATAAGGCTGTCCTTCGATTTTCTCAAGTACCTTTTGAAGCTCTTTCGGGTGAATTTCATCATGCCCTGCTTTCATATGAATACCAAAATTACCTAAGAAGAACAGAAGATTTTCTATCTTTTCCATGTCAGGACTCTCGTGTGTTCTGTACTCAAATGGAAGCTCCTGCCAAAAATAATCCTCTGCAATTGTCTCATTTGCCATAAGCATAAAATCCTCAATAATCTTAGTTGCAGGATTTCTGTCATATGGCTTAATCTCAACAGGCTTGTGATTTTTATCTACAATTACTTTTGTCTCCGCAACATCAAAATCTATGGACCCTCTCTTGTGCCTGCATGACCTTATGATTTGCGACAGCTCAAGCATCAAATCAAACATTGACACAAGATAATCGTATCTCTCTAATGGTGCATCCTCCGTTCTGTCAAGAATTTTTGCCACATCCGTGTATGTCATTCGTTCATTTACATTGATAACGCCCTCACATATTTTGTGGTTAACGACCTTTCCCTTTTTGTCTATATCCATAACACAGCTTAATGTAAGCCTGTCCACTCCTGCATTCAGGGAGCAAATACCGTTTGAAAGCTTATGTGGGAGCATCGGGATAACACTGTCCACAAGATAACAGCTTGTCCCTCTTTTCAGAGCCTCTTTATCAAGCTCCGACTTTTCCGTTACATAGTTTGACACATCCGCAATATGAACACCTAATGTATATATTCCATCCTTATAGCTAAGTGTTATTGCATCATCCAAATCCTTTGCATCCTCGCCATCTATCGTAACCGTGTATAAGCTTCTAAAATCCTCCCTTCCAACAAGCTCTGAAGCATCCACGCTATCAGGAATATTGTTAAGGCTGTCCATGACCTTTTTAGAAAACTCTGTAGGAATATCATATGCTTTAACAACTGATAATATGTCAGTTGACGGATCATTTATATGACCTAAAATCTCAACAATCCTTCCCTCAGGAGATTTGCCTTTTCCACCGTAATTGGTTATGTGGCACACAACCTTGTGGCCTGACATTGCCCCCATCGAATCCTTCTTGTTAATAAAAATGTCATTGGAAACCTTTTGATTGTCCGGCATAACGAATCCAAATCCATCCTGCTTATCATATGTTCCAACAACAAGCGCCATACCTCTTTCCAGAATTTGAACAATACGCCCTTCTGTTCTTCGTCCCGTATCTGTATCCCTGCATGCTTTAAATACGACACGGTCACCGTGGAACGCATCGAGGCTATATTTGGCAGGAATAAAATAGTCCTCCTTTTCACCCTCGACCTTGACAAAGCCAAACCCCTTCTTATTGCCGATAAACAGTCCAACCTTAAGGTCATCATCCATTTTTTTGTATTTGCCTTTTGGTGTAACGGTAATCTTTCCCTCTTTGACAAGCTCGTCCAGTATTTCCGTCACCTTTTTCTTATCCTCATCACTAACCTGAAGAAGAAAACGAATATCCTTTAGCTTCATTGGCTTATACTGCTCATCACATATAAACGAATAAAGCTTTTCTTTCATACTATCTCTTTTTGCACCCATGAATGACACCTCCTAAAGAAAAAAGATGCTTTGAACTAAAGCAAAGCATCATTGTAATTCTAAATAAACTTTGATGAAAGAAATAGAGCTAATCCCACGAATATGATTCCTAATACTATTGTAACCTTCATAAGTATAGCTTCTTTTGACTTACCCTTGTTCTTACTCCAATATGTTTCAGTAGAACCGCTTACAGAGCTTGTAAGTCCTCCTTCTTTCCCCTCCTGCATCATAACTATTATAGTTAAAATAACAGATATAACTAAAAAAACAATAATAATTGCCGTTTCCAAAAAAATAACCTCCTAAAATAAGCACCCTGAGCTTATGTATCTCTTTTTATATGAAACTTTGTCCACACTTGTCTTATATTACCATATCCCGAAATGGATAGCAACTGTTTTTTTATTTATGAAAACAGAATTTAACTATGCCCGTCTAAGATAATATCACTACCTTAAACGGGCACTATGATTACATAAACTTATAAATACTGTTCTTTCCAAGCTGGTCTTCAATTTTCATAAGCTGGTTATACTTTGCAGTTCTGTCGCTTCTGCATGGAGCTCCGGTCTTTATCTGTCCCGAATTTACTGCAACAGCAAGATCTGCAATGAATGTGTCCTCCGTCTCGCCTGAACGGTGACTTATAATTGTTTTATAATTAGCACGCTGTGCCATAGCAATTGCGTCAAGTGTTTCTGTAAGTGTTCCTATCTGATTCGGTTTAATAAGAATTGCATTTGCTATTCCATCTCTGATTCCATCTCCAAGGCGTTCCGTATTTGTTACAAATAAATCATCACCTACAAGCTGTATGCTTTCTCCAAGCCTGTATGTCAATACCTTCCAGCCCTTCATGTCATTTTCATTTAAACCATCCTCAATTGAGTATATCGGATATCTTTCAACAAGATTTTCATAGTATTGAACCATTTCCTCGGCATTTCTGTATATGTCTTTGCCAGCCATTTTACTTTCGCCCGGAAAATAATATCTTTCAAGATTATCATCATAAAGCTCCGAAGCCGCCGCATCGATAGCAATTTTTATATCCTTGCCAGCTTCATAGCCTGCACTTTCTATAGCCTCCATAAGTGTATCAAGAACATCGTAGGTTGTTGCAAGGTTCGGTGCAAAACCACCCTCATCACCCACACCTGTTGACATTCCCTTTTTACGCAAAACATTTTTCAGGTTGTGATATATTTCTCCTGCCATCTCCATTGCTTTTTTAAAGGAACCTGCACCCACAGGTGCAATCATAAATTCCTGCAAATCAATTGTATTATCAGCATGTTTTCCGCCATTTAAAATATTCATCATCGGAACAGGCATATACTTTGCATTCGGTCCACCAATATACCTGTATAACGGCATTTTGAGAGAATCCGCCGCCGCCCTTGCAGAAGCAAGTGAAACACCAAGTATGGCATTTGCACC
>CAMWGV010000095.1 GCA_947173945.1 uncultured Lachnospiraceae bacterium | reverse complement strand
TGAGCGTCTCGCCGGCTCGGAGATGTTTATATGAGACCGGCTCTGTTGTCGGCTCTTCATTTGTCGGCTCCTCTGTAGTCTGCTCTTCTGTTGTTGGCTCCTCTGTAGTCGAATCTTCTGTGGTTGGCTCCTCGTTCTCCTCATATACAGGTGTCAAAACAATAAGGTCAGCATCCGTACGGATGATATCACCTGCGGCAAAGCTGTTACCAGCTGCATCCTTCCATCCTTTAAAGGTAAAGCCCGTAACTGGCTCCCCTGCTCTTACGGTATACTCAAATTGCTTATTATCCGAGCCTATCTCATAAACGGTTTTACTTTCCGTACTCAGAGTTGTACCATCCTTTTTCAGATACGTCAACTGTCCTTGTTTTGAATATACACAGTAAACATCTAAGCCATCAAGAGAAACTGTTACATTATCTCCTGCCTTCATCAAATCGTCAACAGAAGAAACAACAGCGTCCTCATCGAGCACATATCCGGCAAAGTTCTTATCTCCGTCGGCATTATATGCAGCCAGCTCACACTCTATCTCATCCTCATTGTTGTAAAAAGTAACATCTGTGCTGTAATCCAAGTCGGCATCATATGTATGATAGTTGATATCAGCAGTCTTTTTATATATGGCATATAAGGTAATATCCGTGCTGCCTGCCGAAAGCATATCCAGTCCCTCTGTTGCGTTTTTGTCCGTATTCCAGCCGACAAATTCATATCCCGTCTTGGAAGCGGTATAGGTTAAATCAATATTATCTCCGGTAAGATAGCTGATTTTCGTCAGTGTTCCATCCTTAATTTCTTGATCGCTAAGTTTTTTATCATTAAAGGTATCACCTCCGTTTGCCGTGACATCGTAGGTCACATTGCAGCCTGCCGCAAAAATGGCATATTTTATTCCGCCATCCTCCTCAGTTGATATAATAAAGCCTTCTTTTTTTGCAAACATCCGCGAGGTAACCTGCGAGGTAACATCGTCGGTCAGTTGGGCAATTCTTCTTCCGATTATATATCCGGAATCAACTGTGTCAAAGACTACCATGCCATGCAAATTACTCACCCCGAAGTTATACATTCCGGTGTCCGTCCCTATATAATACACACTGTCATCACTATATAAATCATTAACATTGATTATAGCTTTGTTCTTAGAATATACATTACCTTCACCACCGCCAGTAAGCGTTCCCTCCATGCCCTGAATTATAAATAGTGCATTCGTATTAGTGGAATCATCATATACATTCCATTCCTGATTATTATAAACCTTAGATTCCGTGCCAAGAACTGTATTTTGTGCGGTCTCTGTCATATAAATACCCGTTTTACAGTCATGTACATCAACGGTTGCGCTCGTTATGCTTCCTGTATTTTTAATACCATAATTGACGCAATTATATATTTCCAGCCGATTCTTCCATTCTGCCGGAGATGCTGTGATATAATAGCCGTTAAGACCATCATTGGAACAGTTGCGGATAGTATCCGTGTGTGTCTCCACAAATGTAATACCATTTGCAGTTTCATTTTTAAATAACTGTTGCACTTCCATTCCGTTAGTACAGTCTTCTATCAGATTATTGCCGTAAGAATACATCCTGTCCAATGATTTGATGCCGGTACCGCAATCGTGTACATGCGTATCCGCAATATTCACGACACTTGTAGAATTAATTCCTGTCCCGCAATTATAAATCTCAGATTTTCCATCATTCACGGTTCTGTCGGAATATTTTTTCAGGTCATCATAAACTCCGTTGAAAGGAGAATAATAAGGACGATTCAGGCTGTACATATGCAGAGTGTTTGAAGCAGAAGGATCCATGGAAATCCCAATTTGTGTTACAGAAGGATCACCCGCTACAACACAGTCATAGAAATACAATGTACCCACTCCTACCATATCTACAGAGTTTTCTCCACCAATAAAGCTTGTATCATAGACAGTTATCTGATTAGAACATTTGAGATTTGTTTTTTTGTTTTGGTACCTGCAGCTAATAATCGTCGGATTAGTCGCTCTACTCAAATCACTTCCGGTGCTAAAATCGTTGATATCACAATCTATCATATAAAAGTAAGAATTTGCAGTAACACCAACATTGGCGGAGCCTGATGGAACAGAAGCCCGTGACTCCAAAGTTGTGTCTACTATGGCAACCATATCGCCATTTTCGGAAATTCCTGATATGCAATCTGATATACTGCAATTCGATATAAAAGCAGGACATGTATATAAATCTATACCTTTATCAAAACCTGAAATCTTGCAGTCCTTTATCTGTATCAAGTCATTAAAGTCGTAAGTATCATATGAAAATGATTTCGTTGTCCGACTTGAGTTGCTCAGATATCCAACTGAATTAGAAACACCCTTCCGCGCTTCCATGTCAAGTTTTGAAATAATTACATTGTCATACCCTGTCAAATAATCGGTGCGCAGTCCGGTAATACAATCCTTAATTATAATATCACTGATTGTAATTGTATCAATATCAGTACCAGGACTGGCTTTGCATGAATACAGATTGATTCCCGTATCAAAGCCTGTAATCTTACAGTCTGTAATTTCTACTATTACACCGCCCGCATAATCAATGGCTGTAATTCCTGGCTGTGAGGTTTCAAGCTCACAGCCGGATATTGATTCAATAATATAAGGAGTGCCAACAATTGCTTGCTGTCCAAGAACGGTCCCCGTACAGTTTTCTGCTATAATACCGGAAAAGCTTACTCTGCATGAATTTGCAGTCGTAAACAAAAGCCCGCTGTTATTCATATTGCAATCAGAAAAGCTTACAGGGCATGGTGCAGCTCTTGAATAGACGCATGGGTTCGGACAATCCGAAAATTCACATCCGGTGATATAGGTTCTTTCTGCTATACTCGTTGTGAACAAGTTAACTGAGGCTGCAGAAAACTGACTGTCTGTACAGGAAAAGCTGCTATGACCCTGCACATTCACCGTTCCGTTTTTGAAGTGCGTATTCTCTATTGTTACAGTAGTTGCTGCCTGAAGAGTGAATACCTTTCCATTTATATCTATGCTGTGTCCATTACCATAAAACAAGAAATCCTTTGAAACCGAATCTATCGGAGGAATCGTCAAAGTAGCATTTGCAGACAACATGATATCAGCGTTTAAAATGATAGCTACCGGATTTTTATCTTCGATGTATGTTGGTGACCCACTTGAGTTAATCCATCCACTGCCATCACCCGCTGTATGGGTAAACAGGTTGTCCCAATCGGCTTGGGAATTAATCTCAAGTTTATACCCTCCCTCTGGTACACTTGGAGGTTCTGCGTATAATAACGCATCTCCTGCCGTTGCAGATAGAGCATAAATATCCACTGCGTCTCCTGCTGTTGCCACACAGACGGTCTCTGTCACATCTGTATCTGCATCATATGTAAAGGATGCATCCGTATCCGTCGCTTGTTGCTCTGTATTTTCTGCATAAGACATAGAGTATGGCGTATTTATCAACAGCAGGCATATACACAAAATTGCACAGCTAAATTTTTTTAATTTTTTTCTCATTTTTATATCCTCCCTTTCATTTGAATATCAGCCATTCCATATTCATCTTCGGAAAAATGGGCTTAAAACGATTATTTATTTACATTTATCATACTATTATATATAAGTATTTTAACATATTTTCCAATAATATAAAATATAAAAAATTTCTACAATATTCTTGTAATTACATAAATTCTTGTCATAGTCTGAGCAATTTTAAAATGCGTTTAAATTCCTCAGGCAGCTCGGAGTGAAATTCCATATAGTTCCCTGTAATCGGATGCGTAAATCCCAGTGTACCTGCATGCAACACCTGCCCTTCCGTTTTAAAGAGCTTTGTCTTTGGTCCGTACAGGGTATCACCAAGGAGAGGATGCTGGATGCTTGCCATGTGTACACGGATTTGGTGTGTGCGTCCGGTTTCCAAATGGCATTCTATCAGAGAAAAATTGTGTGACAGCTTCTCAAGAACCCTGTAATGTGTGACAGCACGGCATCCTTGCGCTGGCACATCTGCAACTGCCATTTTTTTCTGTCAGTCTTGTGGCGTGTAATTGGCTTGTCAATTGTACCACTTTGTTCATTGAAATCATCATTACCTTTAATCAGCCTAAATAAAGCATAATAAACTCTATTGTAAGCTTATTTCTAGTTTATCTAAAGGTATAGTTTTGTTGTAATTATATCTTGTTATAAGAAATTCTATCCGTATTCTAGTTCCTAGATACTGTATTGGACTGTCTCAAATCCTTGCAATCAAGTACAATGTCCTGTATACACGCACATTAGCTTCCCTTATCTCCTGCATATATTGTATGGGATACAGATATACGCCGTCAGAAATGCAATGCATTTCCTTCAATTCACCGGCAGCAAGGATTGTCCCTATGCCGCCGATATTATTTATTCATCTTTTAAAGCCCCAAGCACTTTGTAGAGCAATTGGTATAGCTGCATTGCCTCCGACTTGTCCAATTTCACGCAGCCTGCAACACTTTGTGGAATCGAAACCGCCTGTTCTTTCAATGCCTCTCCCTTTTCTGTAATCTCTACATCCCACTGATTTTCCTTTCTTCCCCAAAGACCATCATGGCAATGTACTGTGTATAGGTAAGATCCAGAGCATCAAGATACGGTCTGTACTGCTTGATGATTTCACGGGAAGCAGCATACAATGGAAAACACAATTGATTTTCAAGCTTTAATGATTCGTTTTTTGTAGTATCAGTCATTTTTTTACCTTATTTTGACATTATTTTTTTCGTAAAAGTAGAAATCTCCTCAATATCCGCCGCATTTAGTCTGTTTTTATGGATTTTACCAAACTGTCCCCTGCAATAAAATTCCTCAGGTGCTACGGCTACCCCCACAGTATCTGCTACCTTGGAAACCGGTTAATTGCACTATCCTTTTTTTGCATGTCAAGAGGCTAATGCTGAAAGGTTAGGATAAACAATACTCCTTTATAATAAGAATAAAACAAAAAAGTATGGGCAGGCACACGCTTGGAATTCCGATTTCATGCATGTGCTCGCCCATATAATTTAAATTAATAAAGCTTGTTTAATTTTTCCTCTTGTTTTTCATGGTCAATACCAATATACCTAAGAG
>CAMWGV010000094.1 GCA_947173945.1 uncultured Lachnospiraceae bacterium | reverse complement strand
TGCGTATTTCACCGTAAGTACCTCCAATCTGAATTTTTTTGAAAATCCAGATTGGAGAGGTGGAGAACGGCAACCCACACCAGAAACAGCCCTGCTGCATATTCCAACAAAAAATGACAAAAGAAAAACCGCAAAGGTACTGTGACCTTCACGGTTATAGGAATTTATAATTCTGTTATATGGAGATTGTACTTCTACCTTCATGGTGAGAAGTCCCGCTGCATAGGCAGGGATTTTTTTAACTGGCTTCCTGCCTTTCCCTGATATGCTATGTATAAATTGACCTTGCTTTGTATGAGCAGATAGAATACTGCCCGAAAAAGGAACATAAAAAAATCCCTCCAAACTTCAAAACAGGTTTGGAGAGTATCTGTTAAGTCTTTCGGGCATAGCAGAACCGCCCACCAAAATCACCGTTTTTTTTTATTTGGTGGGCGTTCGCCTTAATCCTTATAAAAAGAAATAGAGCCGACAAACTGTGATTTTATTTCACAAGTTCATCGGCTCTGCGTCTGTGCGTCTGGCTCTTTAATAATGATTACCTTTAATGCCTTTACATTAATTAGATTTTCTTGCTTGCATTTCGGACAATATAAAGGAAAATTTCTTATTTCTGTATCAATTCTTACTTTCATGCGGGTCTTGCTGCCGCATATAGGACAAAATATCCAATTATACTTTTCCATCTTTTCTCCATTCCACAACTACTTTACAATTACTGTTCCGCTGTCGCTCATGATAGATAAATTATTTTGACCATTTCCTACATTTCCCTGCTTACATCCATCCGTGTTCGTAGTGTATTCTGCATTTTGAAACTGTACTGTTACATCGTCCGAACCGCTTGATATATTATAGGACAAATTATCTGGCATTGTTTCATGGGATAATGATATATCTCCCGAATCTGTTTCAACATCCAAGGAACTATAAGCATTTATACTATTTATGTTCACTTCTCCCGAACCCGTCAAAATATCAGCCTTTCCAATATCTGTATTTTTGAGGGTAACGTATGCCGATTTTACATGAATGTCAGAATCCATAAATGAACTATCTGTTATTTTAATATCCCCAGTTTGAGAATTTATTTTTGCACTTTCTGCTGTCAGACCTGACATAGCTATGTAACCAGAATCATTGTTTAGAGAAAATTCAGAAATAGCAACTGCTTCCAGTTCCACTTCACCAGAGCCATTGTTTATTTCCCATAAAATCTTAATATTTTGCGGAATATGGAGTGTAATCTTCCCTGCTTCTCCAAAAGAAAATTGCTTCGCAACATTCTTCTCTGAACCATCGTCCTGCTGTATCATTAGCGTATTATCTTTCTGTGCCATCTGCACATCGCTGCTGCTTTCGGCTTCTCCTTTATATTCAACATGTATCTTATCATCACTGGAAACCAATACTTCTATGTTCCAAGATGAAATATCCATAACTATCTTTGATATATCATCTGCTGAAAATTCCTTGTTAGAATCCACTTTTTCTCCATTCCTAAAATCCCTGCCATTAATAATTTTTTTACACTCATAATAACTCTCCTCGCTATGTCAAATCTTTGCTTTCCACGTTATATATTGCCAGAACGGCAAATCCAAAAGAAATAATTGTTAATATAGCAGGGAATACAGCATTGTTCGCCATTGTAAAGTCGCCAATATTCGCTTGTGTAAGAAAAATCAGCAAAAATGAAGTAATAATAGTCGCTTTTGAAGATTTCAAAGCCATTCCAACAAACAAAGCGATAAAGCTCATACTTACAATTACTACTGATTTTAATATCAGTTGAACATAGAAAGACAGGCTTCCTATGGAAAAATCAATCGCAAAGGATGACTGCATAAATTTTACTCCCATAAACACACATAAATAAATTGCCAGTTTTGTTACAATAAGTGCTATAAAATTAAAAGACCAGACCGCAATCATTTGGGATGCCAGTATTTTCTGCCGCTTAATAGGATAAGAAAACATCAGATTCATCGTTTTGTTTTTATATGCACTTACAATAAAGGTCGCTAACATTACACTGGTATAAATCAGAAATGCCATACTGGTAAACAATTCAATCGGTGCAGAGATTACATCTGTCCCCGGTGTTGCGTCTAATGTGCCATCTGGGTCATTTGCAATTCCCCAGAATGCCAAAGCAAAAACAAACAAACCAAGCAAAAACGCCATGATCATTGCTCCCCTAATATACTTCCCGATGTTATTTTTCTTCCACTCAAGCCTGATTAACTTTAACATGATTTTCCTACCTCCCCTGTTATTTTCAAGAAATAATCCTCCAATGTTTCTGTATGTTGGCTGATGGAAGTAATCTCCACATCATTCATCATCAATTCTTTTGAAATTTTTTGTGTAGTAGTCCCCCGTTCATAAATGCGTATGATAGAATTATCCACGATTTTGAAATTGCTTAACTGCATTTTTTCAGCCAACACATAGGATGCTTTTTTCATATCTTCTACAACCAGTTCAATATACGCTGTATTCGTTTCCGCAATCTCTTTCATGGAAATTTCTTTCATCATTTTCCCATGATTGATAACGCCTACTGTATCAGCGATACTTTCAATTTCTGGCAGAAGATGACTGGATATCATAAGTGTCATGCCATATTCCGTACATAACATTCTGAATAAATCTCTGATTTGTTTCATGCCTGCGGGGTCTAACCCATTTGTAGGCTCGTCAAGAATCACTAACTCTGGTCTGCACAATATGGCACGGGCAATCCCCAGACGCTGCTTCATTCCTAAAGAATACCGTTTGACAGGCTTATTTTCAGCTTCAGCCAAATCTAACATTTCCATAGCTTCTTCTACGCTGCCTTTATTGTAATATCCCATATACTCACAATGAAGCTGCAGATTATCCTTTCCGCTCATATGCTCATAAAATGTTGGAAATTCGATAATGCTCCCCATACGTTTCAATACCTCATAAGAAGTATCTTCCAATGCTTCTCCAAACAATGCTACTGTACCATTTGTCGGCTTCCAAAGATTTGTAATCATCTTCATTACTGTAGTTTTTCCCGCTCCGTTCGGTCCTAAAAATCCATATATCTCGCCTTTCTTTATATGGATATTCACATCCGTAACTAGTTCTTTTCCATCTATTACTTTGCTTAGATGGTTTGTTTGTAAAATGTAAGACATTTTTGCCTCCTTCCTTTGTGAACACCTGTTTTTTATGGAACAACATATCCAAAGGTGTTTTATGAATACCATTATAGCGATATAGATTTTCAAAACTGTTGACTAATTCTTACGAATTTCTTTCGCAAATAATTTAGTAGCTTATTTTCTTTAATTTTACAGTAAAGGTAGTCTTAACATTCGGTATGCTGCTTAAAAATATATCGCCGCCTAAACTTTTTGCAAGATTCTTTGCAATTGTTAATCCCAGACCATTCCCTTGTATTTCCCTGTTTCTGGAATCCTCCATTGTATATAGCCTGTCAAACACATTTGGTATAAATTCCTGTTCAATCCCTTTCCCTTTATCAACCACATCAATATATACGCTGTTCTTATCCTGCCGCAAAAAACTCCCAGATATTTTCCATCAATTCCATAACGTATAACATTCGACAATAAATTATATAAAATTCTTTGCAGGGCATCTTTATCACCCTGCACAAAAATAGATGTTTCGGGAATATATAAATCAACCTTAAATTCTTTTTGCAGCAAAATATCGTAAAACTCTAAAACATTTTCCCTGCATACTTCGTTGATATTGATTTTGCAAAGATTTATATTTGTATCACCAGATTCCAGTTTTGCCAATGTGAAAAACTGATTGATAAGGTTCATAACCTGCTTCGCCTTTGTTTCGACTTTTTTAATCATTTCATCATCAGAATTATTAAGACGCATTATCTCCAAATAGCCCAATATAACTGTTAAAGGCGTTTTTATGTCATGGGATATATTCGCCAGCATTTTTTTAGAAGATATTTCCTCCCTTTTAAAATCCGCCTTTATTTTCTGGCGTTCTATCAGCAGACGATTAATCTGTCCCCCTAATTCCATCAAAACGGGGTTATCCGTAAATACCATTACTTTCTCATCGCTGCCAGTTTCAGAAATTTCCTCCAATTTATGATTTATCCGCTTTATCTTTGCCTGAATCCCCCTATTAAAAATAAACCTCTGATATAGGACTATAAGAAACAGAATCAAAATAATAATTGCCAATAAAAATATGATTGTTTTATCACTCATCTTTTACCTCTCCTAACTTGTACCCAATCCCCCATACCGTGATAATATACTGTGGTTCACGGGGATTATCTTCTATTTTGTTCCGCAGTCTGCTGATATGGACATTTACAGCATTTTCGTCACCAAAATAAGTATCATTCCATACATGGGAATAAATTTGCTCTTTCGTATATACTTTCTTATGATTTTGCAATAACAGCTTCAAAATCTCAAATTCTTTTGATGTAAGCTCTATTTTTCTTCCATCTTTTGTTACAGAATAATCATTAAGGTTCATAACAAGATTTCCGCTTTTAAGTACTGGCTGCTGACCTGCAATTCCTGTGGCATACTGTGTACTTCTTCTGATATTTGCTTTAATCCGTGCTAATACCTCTGTAACAGAAAATGGTTTTGTTATATAATCATCAGCCCCCAGTCCAAGACCGAGTGTTTTATCAGAATCCGTATCTTTCGCTGATATGATAATAATGGGAACAGTATTATTTTCTCTGATTTTTCCCATAACTTCGATTCCGCTCATTTTTGGTATCATCAAATCAAGAAGCACTAAACTAAAACTATCCGAGAAAAATTTATCGCAGGCACTTTCACCGTCATACGCCGTAACGACTTCAAATTCCTCTGTGGCTAAAAAATTCTTTAACATAGTACTAATTTCCACATCATCTTCAATCAATAAAATTTTATTCATTATAAAATTCCTCCGCTTCTTTTCTCTTAA
The DNA here is from genome assembly GCA_947173945.1 of uncultured Lachnospiraceae bacterium. Taxonomy (GTDB): domain Bacteria; phylum Bacillota; class Clostridia; order Lachnospirales; family Lachnospiraceae; genus Coprococcus_C. The sequence goes on along the minus strand of CAMWGV010000094.1, from coordinate 224 downwards.
AACGCCCATCTTTCGGCTTTGTTGCTGTCTTGGGAATCAGCCATACATGGCTGATTCTCATTACATTAGGAATACGATTCGTGGCACATAACACTTGTATTCTCCGTTCAGATAGCCCCCATTTTTCAGCCGCTTCTTTTACACTCATATAATCGAACATAAATAAGACCTCCTTTGTAAAAATATTATAATGCGTTAAAACGAATATTACAACTATGCAATAC
>CAMWGV010000093.1 GCA_947173945.1 uncultured Lachnospiraceae bacterium | reverse complement strand
GTTGTAAAAGTTTAACACGAATAGAAATCCCATCAAGTGTAACCAGTATAGGAAAGGATGTATTTAGTGGTTGTACCAGCTTGGCAAGTGTAGAAGTTCCATCAAGTGTAACCAGTATAGGGGAGAGTGCATTTTATGGTTGTAAAAGTTTAACACGAATAGAAATCCCATCAAGTGTAACCAGTATAGGAAAAGAGGCATTTCATTATAGTAATTTGAGAATAATAAAAATACCACCAAGTGTAACCAGTATAGAGTATGATACATTCAGTGAATGCTCTGTAGTAATATGTGGAGAGACAGATTCTTATGCACAACAGTATGCAAAGCAAAAAGGATTTATATTTAATGATGGGGATGCATTCCTGTTTCAAAACTTAGCATATAGACAATTAAATGACGGAACTGTTGAGATTTTACAGTATGCAGGAAGAAAAACAGAACTTGTTATACCTGAAAAGATTAATGAACAAAAGGTGACAAGGATAGGTGATAAGGCATTTTATAATTGTAAAAGTCTGACAAGTATAGAACTTCCATCAAATCTAACCAGTATAGGGGAATCAGCATTTGAAAATTGCACAAGTCTGAAAAATATAGAACTTCCATCAAGTGTAACAAGTATAGGAACGTATGCATTTGGTTATTGTGAAAGCCTGACACAAATGAAAATCCCATCAAGTGTAACAAGTATAGGGCGGTATGCATTTGTGCGGTGTGCTAATTTAACAAGTATAATTGTGGATACAGCATCGCAAACCTATAGTTCTGAAGATGGCATTCTCTATAATAAAGATAAAACAACATTAATAAGCTGTCCAGAGGGGAAAAAAGGAAAGGTAACAATTCCGGACAGTGTAACAAGTATAGGGGAGAATGCATTTTATGGTTGTAAAAATTTAACAAGTATAGAACTTCCATCGAGTGTAACAAGTATAGGCATAATGGCATTTTATGGTTGTGAAAACCTGACAAAAATAAAAATTCCATCAAGTGTAACAAGTATAGTGGACTATGTATTTTCTTTTTGTACAAATCTGACAAGCATAGAAATTCCACCGAGTGTAATTGATATATCTTCTGTTGCATTTTCTAGCGGTTATAGATCAAATCTTACAATATATGGGGAAGCAGACTCCTTTGCATGGATATATGCAGATTTCTATGATATAAAGTTTGTTGCTGGAAGTATGCCAGAGGAACCAAAGCCTGAGAAACCGACACCTGTCAGTGCACCTAAGGTAGGAGAAACGTTTACGGATACAAAGTCAAAGGCAAAGTATAAGGTCACAGGCAAGCAGACAGTATCCTACATAAAGACAACGGCAACATCAGGCAAGGTAACCATACCTGCCACTGTAAAGTACAAGGGTAGAACCTTTAAAGTAACAGTAATATATAAAGGGGCATTCAAGAATAAGACGGGAATCACCGCAGTTACGTTCGGAAAATATATTACAGCCGTGGGAAGTGAAGCCTTCAGCGGATGTAAGAAGCTTAAGACGGTAACCCTTAATAAAAGCCTGACAAAGTTGGGAGACAAGGCATTTTACAACTGCAAATCACTGGCAGAAATCAAAATTGGCAGTAATGTAAAAACAATTGGAAAGTCAGCATTTGCAGGATGTACCAGGCTTAAGAAGGTAACCCTTGGTACAGGGCTTACAACAATAGGAGATGTAGCATTTAGTAAGTGTACAGCCCTGACAGCGATTACAATACCGAAGAACGTAAAGAAGATAGGCAAGCAGGCATTCTATGGCTGTAAGAAGCTGAAGAGCATAACCATAAAAACAGCAAAGCTGACCAAATCAACGGTTGGTTCCAATGCGTTTAAAGGAATATATTCCAAGGCGACAATAAAGGTACTTAAGAGTAAAAAAGCGGCATATCAGAAGCTGTTAAAGAGCAAGGGCATAGGCAAGAATGTGAAATATAAATAGAGAGATTGTATGCGTAGGTATTCGTGTAAAATATAAGGATGCGGGAGGATATATGATGAGAGTAAAAAAAGTTATTTCAGTGATTGTAAGCATATTAATACTTGTAGTATCCGTATCACTTTTTATATGTGATGATGCAAAGGCTGCTGAAGAATTACAGTTTGAAGATTTTACATACATAGAGCTTGATGACGAAACAGTGGAAATTTCTAAGTATAACGGAGATTCTTCTACAAAAGAGCTTGTTATACCCGAGAAAATTAATGGGAAAAAGGTAACTAGTATAGGAGATAGTGCATTTGAATATTGTAGTAATTTGACAGAAGTAGAAATTCCAAACGGAGTTACGAGTATAGGTAAGAAAGTATTTTTTTATTGTACAAGTCTGACCAGAGTAAAAATTCCGTCAAGTGTAACAAGTATAGGGTCGAATGCATTTTATAACTGTCAAAGCCTTGAAAGTGTAAAAATCCCATCAAGTGTAACAAGTATAGGATATAAGGCATTTTGTAATTGCAGTAATTTGAAAATAATTGAAATCCCACCAAGTGTAACGAGTATAGTATTCGATGCATTTGAGGGAAGTCGTGTGGTAATATGTGGAGAAACAGATTCTTATGCACATATATATGCTGATGGCAATGGTATAAGATTTTTTGATGGAGATGCGTTCATTTGCGAAGATTATATATATAGGGAGTTTGATGATGGAACGGTGGAGATTTTAAGATATGCAGGAAGTAAAAAAAAGGTCGTTATACCGGAAAAGCTAGATGGAAAAAAAGTAATAAGTATCAGGGAGGAGTCATTTAGCTATTGCTCCAATTTGACAAGTGTAGAAATCCCGGCAGGAGTGACAAATATAGGGGCTCATGCGTTTAGAAGTTGTGGAAATTTGACAGAAATAAAAATCCCATCCAGTGTAACACATATAGGAGATGGGGCATTTTGTGATTGCAGAAGTTTGGAAAATGTAAAAATTCCTTTCGGTGTAACTGATATAGAGGATCAGGCATTTTTATGGTGTAAGAGTCTAACAAGTATAGAAATTCCGTCAAGTGTAACAAATATAGGTTATGGCGTATTTCATAGTTGCGATAGTTTAACAAGTATAACGGTAGATATAGCATCACAATACTATAGTTCGGAAGATGATATTCTTTATAATAAAGATAAAACAATATTAATAAAGTGTCCGGAAAAGAAAAAAGGAAATGTAATAATTCCGGAAGGGGTAAAGAGCATAGAACTACGTGCATTTAGTGGATGTAACAGTCTGACAGGTGTAGAAATTCCATCAAGTGTAACATACATAGCGAATTTTGCATTTGAAGGCTGGAACCAGAATTTTACAATTTATGGTAAAGCAGGTTCAATGGCAGAGACATATGCAAATGAAAAAAACATAAATTTTTCAACAGAAAGTATACCGAGAGAACCGACACCTGTCAGTGCGCCTAAGATTGGAGAAACATTTACGGACGCAAAATCCAAAGGACAGTATAGGGTTACAGGTAAGCAGACGGTATCCTACATAAAGACAACGGCAACATCAGGCAAGGTAACCATACCTGCCACTGTAAAGTACAAGGGTAGAACCTTTAAAGTAACAGTAATATATAAAGGGGCATTCAAGAATAAGACGGGAATCACCGCAGTTACGTTCGGAAAATATATTACAGCCGTGGGAAGTGAAGCCTTCAGCGGATGTAAGAAGCTTAAGACGGTAACCCTTAATAAAAGCCTGACAAAGCTGGGAGACAAGGCATTTTATAACTGCAAGTCACTTGCGCAAATAAAAATTGGCAGTAAGGTAAAAACAATCGGCAAGTCAGCATTTGCAGGATGTACTAGGCTTAAGAAGGTAATCCTTGGCACAGGGCTCACAACGATAGGCAATGGTGCATTTTATAAGTGTACAGCTCTGACAGCGATTACAATACCGAAGAATGTAAAGAAGATAGGTAAGCAGGCATTTTACGGATGTAAGAATCTTAAGACCATAACAATAAAAACAGCGAAGCTTAAAAGCTCAACTGTAGGTTCCAATGCTTTTAAGGGAATCTATTCCAAGGCAACAATCAAGGTACTTAAGAGTAAAAAAACGGCATATCAGAAGCTGTTAAAGAGCAAGGGTGCAGGGAAGTATGTAAGATATAAATAAGAGATTCTTAATGTCGGAAATTTGAAGCTTAAGCTTTGATATCAGAACACAAAACAGCAGGCGGTTAGGAACTGATGAACTTAACTGTCTGCTGTATTTTGTTATTATTTTAAAACTGCTACAGATTGTTCTGTTTTTATGGTGGAGGTTGTCATTAAAAAGCGATTGAAATATAGGGCGAATTACTGTAAAATTAACCTTATATTTTGTAGGGTTTTAAATAATTTGTTGGCATTATCATAAAATAGAAAAATGAGGGAGGAGTTACAATGAAAAGAAAGAAAATTATTTGTATCCTGTTAAGCATGTTGATAATGATTGTCCCTTTTGCACCTTTTATATGTGGGGATGTGAAGGCTGCTGATGCATTGCAGTCTGGTTGGAAGTACATATTGCTTGATGATGGAACTGTGGAGATTTCAAGATATGAGGGAAATGAAACAGAGGTTGTCATTCCGACCAAAATTGATGGAAAATCTGTGACGAGCATAGGTGATAACGTATTTGCAAATTGTACCAGTTTAACCAGTGTAACAATTCCCAAAAGTGTGACGAATATAGGATACGGCGCATTTCTTAATTGTACCAGTTTGACCAGTGTAAAAATCCCAACCAGTGTGACAAAGATAGATAGTTTTGCATTTTATCAATCTGGTCTGACAAGTATAGAAATACCTACAAATGTGAAGAGTATTGGGGATGGGGCATTTTGTGCATGTTTTAAACTGACAAATGTAAAAATCTCAGAAGGAGTAACGAGCATAAGTGATGGCGTATTTGCAGGTTGTACCAGTTTGACAAGTGTAACAATTCCCAAAAGTGTGAAGAGTATAGGTGAGGGCACATTTTCTGGGTGTCAAAGTTTGACGAGTATAAAAATCCCAACAGGAGTAGCGAGTATAGGTGCAGGTGCGTTTTATGGTTGTACTGGCTTGACAAGTATAGAAATTCCGGAAGGTGTAACAGATATAGGGGAAAAAACATTTTGTGGTTGTAGCAGCCTGACCAGTATAAAAATCCCTCAAAGCGTAACCAATATTGCCGATGATGCATTTGATAACTGTAATGATAAGTTTACAATACATTGCGTAAAAGGTTCCTATGCAGAGCAGTATGCGAAAAAGCAAGGTGTCACTGTTGTTGAGGACACTCCTAAAGTGGGAGAGGTATTTAAGGACGTAAACTCCAAAGGACAGTATAAGGTTACAGGTAAGCAGACAGTATCCTACATAAAGACAACTGCAACATCAGGCAAGGTAACCATACCTGCCACTGTAAAGTACAAGGGTAGAACCTTTAAAGTAACAGTAATATATAAAGGGGCATTCAAGAATAAGACGGGAATCACCGCAGTTACGTTCGGAAAATATATTACAGCCGTGGGAAGTGAAGCCTTCAGCGGATGTAAGAAGCTTAAGACGGTAACCCTTAATAAAAGCCTGACAAAGTTGGGAGACAAGGCATTTTACAACTGCAAATCACTGGCAGAAATCAAAATTGGCAGTAATGTAAAAACAATCGGCAAGTCAGCATTTGCAGGCTGTACTA
>CAMWGV010000092.1 GCA_947173945.1 uncultured Lachnospiraceae bacterium | reverse complement strand
TTGCATTGCGATTTGCTATAAATAAAATATAGCAAATCGGAATATTTTTTGTACATGATGTACTGATAAATAAGGAGGTATTTTTATGGGAACAATTGATTTTTTGAATTCTGAGGGAGTGTTTCGGATTCGTAAGCCCGAAAACTACAGCTATCTTTATTTTCCTATTGCAGGAGAGGAAGGAATAAAAAGTTCTGTTACACCGAATCTTGGTGGTGACAGCAAGCTGAATCAAAATTCCTTTTTGCTTGAGCCTGTAAGTGTGGAAAATCTTCATAACAATCGTGGATGCAGGAATTTCTGGATTAATATAAAGGATAAGGGTGTATGGTCTGCTGTTGGTGCATCGGCAGAACAGGAGCTCAACAAGTTTACAGGGGAACAGGATGACAGTGAGGTTACTGCAGGATTTATGTGGCACACTGCAATGCGTAAATCGAAAAAATACGGACTTGCTGCTGAGGTAACTTCATTCGTACCGCTTGGACATAATGTGGAAATAATGTATATTCGTGTGAAAAATACAGGGGAGAGCAGTGTTACAATAAGACCTACTGCGGCAATTCCGTTGTTTGCAAGAAGTGCGGATAATATAAGGGATCATAGACATGTGACATCGCTGTTGCACAGGATAAGGACGGTTGATAACGGTGTTTATGTAAAACCGACGTTATCCTTTGATGAACGTGGTCACAGAAAAAATGAACTTACATATTTTGTGTGTGGTGTTACGGGAGAAGGAGAAGTCCCTGAGGACTTTTATCCGGTAACCGAAAGCTTTATTGGAGAGGGTGGTACGCTTACAAACCCAAGAATGATAAGAGAGGATGCATGTGGTATTCCTTCCGGAAATGCAATAGAGGGCAAAGAGGCACTTGGAGGATTGCATTTTAAGGAAACTACAATAAACTCCGGAGAGGATGCCGTATACATCGTTATTATGGGTGTAACGGATAATGAGTCTGATATTGACAGGGCACTTGAGGCATTTTCATCTGGTGATAAGGTATCCGGTGCTTTAGATGCGGTAAAGGAATATTGGAACAAACAGGTTAATGTGAGTTATTATACCGGAAATAAAGAATTTGACGGATTTATGAGATGGGTGAGCTTCCAGCCGTTTTTAAGAAGAATATATGGCTGTTCATTTCTTCCACACCACGACTATGGACGTGGAGGACGAGGCTGGAGAGATTTATGGCAGGATTGCCTTTCTCTTCTTATTATGGACCCGGGCGGAGTAAGGCAGATGATATTGGACAACTATGGAGGAGTCCGCATTGACGGAACGAATGCCACAATTATAGGTGAGGGACAGGGAAATTTTATTGCTGACAGGAATGGAATTGCACGTGTCTGGATGGATCATGGTGTGTGGACTTACATGACCACAGAGCTTTATATAAATCAGACCGGCGACGTTGATATTTTAAAAGAAAATACATCCTATTTTAAGGATGAGCAGGCAGAAAGAGGAACCGCACTTGACAGTGAATGGGACGAGACATATGGTGTGCACCAGAAAACAGGAGATGGAGCGGTATATGAGGGAACGATTCTTGAGCACATTCTTCTTGAACAGCTGTGTGCATTTTATGAGGTTGGAGAGCATAACCATATTAAATTGAGAGGCGCAGACTGGAACGATGCATTGGATATGGCTTCTCAGAATGGAGAAAGTGTTGCATTTACATGTGCATACGCAGGAAATTTATGTGATATCGCAGATTTGCTTGATACTCTTGTGGCAAAATATCAATGGACAGACGTAGAGCTTTTAGAGGAAATGGAAATACTGCTCAGAGATGATGCAGCCCTGTATAATGATATTGAGGCTAAAAGAGCTCTGCTTGCTGAATATGCAGGCAGTTGCAGGCATAATGTATGCGGCAGAAAAATTTCTGTCAAAGTATCAGAGCTTGCACAGAATCTGAGAAATAAATCGGAATGGCTGAAGGAGCATATAAGAAATACAGAGTGGATACAGGGAACAGGCGAACATGCAGATGAGGGCTGGTTTAACAGCTATTATGATGATAATAAGAGACGTGTGGAAGGCTATTTTCCGAATGAAGTCCGTATGATGCTTACAGGACAGGTGTTTGCGGTTATGAGTGGCACGGCTTTACTTCCACAGGTAGAAAAAATATGTAAGGCGGCAGACAATTATCTTTACAAAAAGGACATTGGCGGCTACAGGCTCAATACAAATTTCCATGAGGATAAAATGGATTTGGGAAGAATGTTTGGCTTTGCATATGGTGAAAAGGAGAATGGTGCAGTATTTTCACACATGACGGTTATGTATGCGACTGCATTATACCGCAGAGGTTTTGTAAGAGAGGGCTATAAAGCATTGCAGACGCTGGCAGACAATGCCATGAATTTTGAGGTGAGCAAAATTTATCCGGGGATACCTGAATATTTTGATGCAAGCGGAAGAGGAATGTATCACTATCTTACAGGTGCTGCAAGCTGGTATATGCTTGCCTTTATAACAGAGGTATTCAATGTTAAGGGCGAGCTTGGAAATCTTACAATATCTCCAAGACTTGTTAAGGAACAGTTTGACAGTGAAGGAATCGCTACGTTACAGCTAAGCTTTGCAGGAAAAAGATTTAAAGTGATTGTAGAAAATAAGGAACGACTTGATTATGGTGAGTACAAAATGTTGAAAGCTGCATGTAATGGAGAAGAGCTTTTGATAGAAAATCAAAAAGCTGTTATTGATGCGGAAAAAATACACAAGTTGAATTTTGATGAAAATGAAATTATAATTACACTTGGAAAATAGTACAAATGATAGGATAGGGGTTCAACGAAAAGGAGGTAAGAAAAATGCAGTATGGATATTTTGATGATGAAAAAAGGGAATATGTGATAACAAATCCGAAGACACCGGCACCGTGGGCAAACTATTTAGGCTCACCGGAGTATGGGGCAATCATATCAAATAACGCAGGCGGCTACAGCTTTGCAAAGTCGGGCGCCAACGGAAGAATTTTACGATATGTTTTTAACAATTTTGACCAGCCGGGTCGTTATATATATATCAGGGATAATGAAAGTAAGGATTACTGGTCTGCATCATGGCAGCCGGTAGGAAAAAATCTTGATGAATATAAGTGCGAATGCCATCATGGAACAGCCTACACAAGGCTTATGGCTGATTACAGTGGTATCTCTTCAGAAGCACTGTATTACGTGCCGTTAGATAAAACACATGAGGTGTGGCATCTTAAGGTAACAAACAACAGCGGCGTAAAACGAAATCTTACCGTTACAGGATATGCAGAATTTACAAATAACAGCAATTACGAGCAGGATCAGGTTAATTTACAGTATTCTCTGTTTATATCGAGGACTGCATTTGAAGAAAACAGAATAAGACAGACAATACACGGAAATCTTGATGCACTTGCTGAGGATGAAAAGGTTGATGAAAAGAGAGCTACGGACAGAATGTTCGGACTGGTAGGTGCATCTGTAGCTTCCTATTGCGGAGATAAGGAAAAGTTTTTGGGACGTTGCAACGGATATGGAAATCCGGATGGAGTTGTAAATGGAGATTTAGGAAATCATTTAAGCTACAATGAAAATAGCTGTGGTGCCTTGTCAACCATACTTGAGCTTGCACCAAATGAGACAAAGGAAATTGCGTTTATACTTGGCATGAAGGAAAATGATGAAGCAGAGAAGATTATGAATGCATATAAAAATCCTGCTAAGGTGTGCAGTGATGAGCTTTGTGAGCTTAAGGAGCATTGGCACGAAAGACTTGTACATTTTCAGGTGAAGACACCAAGTGAAGCCTTTAACACAATGATTAATACATGGAATGCCTATAATTGTTTTATGACATTTATATGGTCAAGGGCAGCGTCCTTTGTTTACTGTGGCCTCAGAAATGGATATGGATATAGGGATACGGTTCAGGATATACAGGGAATCATCCATCTTGCGCCTGAAATGGCCGTTGAGAAAATAAGGTTTATGCTGTCTGCACAGGTTGATAATGGTGCTGGTCTTCCTCTTGTTAAATTTACCCACAATGCAGGACACGAGGATACACCTGACGATGCGTCCTATGTTAAGGAGACAGGACATCCGGAGTATCGTGCTGATGACGCATTATGGCTGTTCCCGACAGTATATAAATATATATCAGAGTCCGGAAATATGGCATTTCTTGATGAGGTTATTCCTTTTGCAAATAAGGATGAGGGAACTGTATATGACCACCTTAAGAGAGCAATCGATTTCTCTGTAAATCATTTGGGACCTCATGGTATGCCGGCAGGACTTTATGCGGATTGGAATGACTGCTTAAGACTTGGAAAAGCGGGAGAGTCGACCTTTGTAGCATTGCAGTTTTATCTGGGAATAAGAATATTAAAAGAATTTGCAGAGTACAAGAAGGATGACGCCTATATAAAATATCTGGATGAACAGCAGGAAAATATGGGTGAGATTATTCAGAAGCTTTGCTGGAATGAAGACAGGTTTATACGTGGATTTACTGAGAGAGGTGAAGTTATAGGAAAGAAAACGGATCCTGAGGCAAATATGTGGTTGAATCCACAGAGCTGGTCAGTAATAAGTGGGCTTGCAACAAAGGAACAGGCAGATGCGGCACTTAACAGCGTATATGACAGACTGAATACAGAATTTGGTGTCATGCTCATGGACCCACCATACCATGAACATGCATTTGACGGAGCTCTTGCAGTAATTTACAATCAGGGTGTAAAGGAAAATTCGGGTATTTTTTCACAATCTCAGGGCTGGATTATACTTGCAGAAGCACTTATGGGTCATGGAGACCGGGCATTTAACTACTTCATGGAGAATGCACCGGCAGCACAAAATGATAAAGCTGATGTGAGAAAGCTTGAGCCATATTGTTACGGACAGTTCACGGAGGGAAAGTCAAGTCCACATTTTGGACGCTCCCATGTACATTGGCTCACAGGAACAGCTTCAACCATGATGGTTGGATGTGTGGAAGGAATACTTGGTATGCGGCCTGATTTTTATGGATTGAAGGTTGCACCGTCCGTTCCGGGTGAGTGGGAGAAATTTGAGATTGATAAAGATTTCAGAGGAAAGCATCTCCATATCGTAATAGAAAATCCGGGACACGTTCAGTCAGGATGTGTTAAGCTGGTCGTAAATGGACAGGAAATGAAAGATAATTATATTCCTTGCGATGTTATGACACAAAATACAGAGGTGACTTTGTATATGTCATAGGCTATTTTCCGATTTCGCTTTCGTGAAGATGGAGTGACTGGTATTTTTTTGGAGTGAGGCCTGTGTACTTATGAAATACCTCCGTAAAGTAGCTCTGGTCTGAAAAAGCCAAAATGGAAGCAATTTCAGCAGGTGAATAATCGGAGTAAATGAGCATATTTTTGGCAGTGTCCAGCTTTGTGATTTGTATATATTCACTTACTGTCATACCGGTTTCATTTTTAAAAAGCCTTGATAGATAGGATGGGTTAAGTCCTACATGTGTAGCTAAGGCAGTCAGGGTTATTTTGAGGTGTAGATGGTCTGCAATATAGTCAATACACTTAGCTACAGGTTTAGATGTGATTTTCTTCTTTCTGAGATTTTTCATTCTTACGGCATAGTCCATACATGCGGTATAATGAAGCTCATCTATTTCTGTAGGAGATGATGCCATATCAGCTTTTTTGATATAAAAATCGCTCACCCCAAAAGAGGTGGATATATCAAGACCACCCTCGATACAGTACCGTGCAAGCATTGCAAGCGTTATTGCAAAGTGATATTTGAGATTTTGAAGAGGGCTGTGGGACAATTCTCCCAGCCCTTTTTTACTGCTAAAGGAGTTTTGACAAAGCTCCTTTGTTTTTTCCACATTACCAGATTTTATTACAGAGTAAAACTCCAGCTCAGGGTTATATGGTGCCCTTAAAATATTTTCTTCGCGACGGATGTATTCCTGATAAACATATTCCTTTTTTAACATTGAAAACTCCCATAATTATATTTTTTAAAAGCTATAATTAAATTTTAAATGGGATGCGTAAATAAATCAATATAAAAGTAAAAAAAACCATATATTATAT
>CAMWGV010000091.1 GCA_947173945.1 uncultured Lachnospiraceae bacterium | reverse complement strand
GGATAATGTTAAATATGGATTTTCAGATTTAGAACCCTTACGAAAAAAATTACAGTTTATGAACAAGCTTATTAAAATCGGCTCAATTATTTTCTTTGTTTTAATAGGGGCTGCCGGTCTGCTTTTGTTAGTAAATTTTAATCTGGGAAGTTTTATGATACTGCTTTTGTTTATTGTTTTTCCCATCATGTGTGTTTTGGTTGGAAAAATATCTCCTGAAGTAAAAAAAGAGTATATGACAGCATATAAAGAAACACTTGTCATACCGACACTTTCACAAAAATTTGACCATTACACATATAGTATGGATGGAAAGGTTACCATTGATGATATAAAAAATCTTGGAATATGGAACACAAAACAGGAACCACCTTTACAAGCCCATACGGAAGATTTTCTCACAGGTACATATCATGGAGTATATTATGAACAGACGGATGCTCATATATGGTATAAGGCAAGAGCAAACTCTAATGAGACGTTTACTGCATTTAATGGAACAATTTCAAAATTCCGTTTCAATAAAAAAATATCGGGCAGGCTTTTACTCAGCCATGGTTTTTTTGGAGACAGGTGTTCCGATGGCGGACTTCCTCAGATTAAAACGGAGAATATGGAATTCAACAAAATATTTACCATTCATTCAGAGGATGGACACGATGCATTTTATATTCTGACTCCTCATTTTATGGAATGTTTAATGAAGCTGTACAACACACTGCCCGGTTTTGCTTCTAATAAAACGATTGTTGTCATATTTGAAAATGATACAATGACAATATTAAGAGGCGGTGTTAGAATGTTTGAGCTTTCCATAGCAGAAAAGGTTGATTTTTTTGAGGCAAAGAAAACCATTTCAAAAGAAATGCAGGATATGCTTGATATTGTAGATATTTTAAGAATCGGAACTGAAAATAAGCCTCAGGACACTGCTGAAAACAATATTGCCGGAAACAGGGAAGCATTAAACGAAGAAATACAAGACAACAATGATACACCGGTTGCTAAATTTCGCCTGAAATGATATAATAAGTAGTTGTATTTTGTAAATGTTAGGAGAGTGATTATTTGTCTGACAGAATAGCAGAGGTTTCAAGAAAAACAAATGAGACTGATATAAAGGCTACCCTCAATTTAGATGGAACAGGTCTTGCAAAGGTGGATACCGGTATCGGATTTTTTGACCATATGCTTATGAGCTTTGCAAAACATGGCTTTTTTGATTTGGATTTGACCGTAAAGGGAGATTTATTTGTAGACTGCCACCATACGATTGAAGATACGGGAATTGTTTTAGGACAGGCAATTTCACAGGCTGTTGGAGATAAAATCGGGATAAACAGATTTGGCAATTTCATGCTTCCAATGGATGAAACACTTGTGCTATGTGCACTGGATTTATCGGGAAGACCTTATCTTTCCTATGATTTAAACCTCACAGTCCCACAGGTTGGATATATGGATACAGAAATGGTAAAGGAATTTTTCTATGCCGTTTCCTATAGTGGGGCGATGAATCTTCACATAAAGCAGCTGTCGGGACAGAATAATCATCATATTATAGAAGCAGCGTTTAAAGCATTTGCCAGAGCTCTTGATATGGCTTGTACATATGATCAAAGGCTTGATGGGAAAATACTTTCCACAAAAGGGAGTTTATAACACAGGGAGGATAAATGATGGATTACAAAAAGATAGTACCTTGTATTTCTCTGGAAAATCCTATAGAAGATGCATTGTTCTTCAACGATGCGGGGGCAGATGAAATCGCTTTTTTTGACAGCTCCTGTGAAAGAGATGATATTGACAAGAACATTGCCATAATAAAAGAAATTACAAGGCAGATAGATGTGCCGCTTATTGCATGCGGTGGTGTAAGACGTCTTGAGGACATCAAAAAGCTTCTCTATGCGGGAGCATCAAAGGTATGCATGAAAAGTGCACCGCTGCTTGATATAGGAATCGTGCAGGAAGCATCGGAGCGTTTCGGTTCTGAGAGGATTATTGTTACGATAGACCTTACTGATTGTGATAATCCTGTTGAATACGGCAAAAGCCTGAAAAAAAACGGTGCAGGAGAGCTGTTACTGATACATAAAGACAAGCTGAATAATTATGCAGATGTTGTCAAGAATATCAGAAGAGAGGTGGGACTTCCGATTATGGTTCAGTCCTATTCCGACCATGCCAAGGATATATCTTCATTGCTTAAGACGACTGAAGCTGAGATTATCAGTCTGTACAACATAAATAGACATGATATTATGGAGATAAAGCAACAGTGTAAGGCTGACGGTGTTTTGGTAAATCTTTTTGAGAGCCGGATTCAATTTGATGAGTTCAAGCTTGGCAGTGACGGTTTGATACCTGTTATCGTACAGCATTACAAAACAGATGAGGTTCTTATGCTTGCTTACATGAATCAGGAAGCATTTGAAAAAACCATAAATACAGGGCGTATGACCTACTATAGCAGAAGCAGGCAGGAACTGTGGACAAAGGGAGAAACAAGCGGACATTTTCAGTTCGTCAAATCATTAACCCTTGACTGCGATAAGGATACAATCCTTGCAAAGGTTTCACAAATCGGTGCAGCATGCCATACGGGAAGCCCTACATGCTTCTTTACTGAGCTTGTAAAGAAAGAATATAATGATACAAATCCATTAAAGGTATTTATGGAAGAATATGACATCATAAGAGACAGAAAAAACAATCCAAAGGAAGGTTCATACACCAACTATCTTTTCGATAAGGGTATTGATAAAATACTGAAAAAGGTTGGTGAGGAAGCAACCGAGATTGTTATTGCAGCTAAAAATCCTGACCGCGAGGAGGTCAAATATGAAATATCAGATTTCCTTTATCATATGATGGTTCTTATGGTAGAGTGTGGTGTTTCATGGGAGGATGTTATAAAAGAACTTGCAGACAGAAGATGATTGTAATTTATAGGAGGATATTGTAATGGGAGCACTTTTAAGCGAATTCGTAACTTATATTATTAAATTTTTTGCCATGATTCTCTGCGCCGGATTAGGAATCAGTGTAGGTAAGGTATTACGAAAGAGAAAAAATGAAAAGATAGCTGCTGAAAATACCGGTGAGCAGTAATCAGGAGGACAGTAAATTGAAGAACTACGGTGTAAACGAACTTAGAAAAATGTTTTTGGAGTTTTTTGAGAGCAAAGAGCACCTCAAAATGAACAGCTTCTCACTCATTCCTCACAATGACAACAGCCTGTTGCTTATTAATTCAGGAATGGCTCCATTAAAGCCTTATTTTACCGGACAGGAAATCCCACCAAGGAAAAGGGTTACAACGTGCCAGAAATGTATTCGTACAGGTGATATAGAAAATGTAGGAAAGACTGCAAGGCATGGTACATTCTTTGAAATGCTTGGAAATTTCTCCTTTGGAGATTATTTTAAGCATGAAGCAATTGCATGGACATGGGAATTTTTAACCGAGGTTGTAGGACTTGACAAGGACAGGCTTTATCCGTCTGTGTATGTTGATGACGATGAGGCATTTGACATATGGAATAAGGAGATTGGGATAGCTCCTGACAGAATATATAAGTTCGGCAAGGAAGATAACTTCTGGGAGCACGGAGCAGGACCTTGCGGACCTTGTTCAGAGGTTTATTATGACAGAGGCGAAAAGTATGGATGTGGCAAGCCGGGCTGTACGGTTGGATGTGACTGTGACAGGTACATGGAAGTATGGAATAACGTATTTACACAGTTTGACAACGATGGAAAAGGCAACTACGAGGAGCTTGAGCACAAAAATATAGATACAGGTATGGGTCTGGAAAGACTGGCAGTTGTAGTTCAGGATGTAGACTCAATATTTGACGTAGATACAATAAAGGCTATCAGGGATAAAATTTGTGACATGGCAAATGTTACATATAAGCAGAGCGAAAAAGCGGACGTTTCAATCCGTCTTATCACTGACCATATACGTTCTGTTACATTTATGACCAGTGATGGAATTTTACCATCCAATGAAGGAAGAGGCTATGTTTTAAGGAGATTGCTCCGACGTGCTGCACGTCATGGAAGACTTTTAGGGATTGAGGGAAGTTTTCTGGCAAAGCTTTCCAAAACAGTTATTGAAGTATCACATGATGCATATCCTGAGCTTCTGGAAAAACAGGAGCATATATTTGCTACCCTGAATAAAGAGGAAGAAAACTTCAATAAAACAATAGATCAGGGACTTTCAATACTTAATACATTTATTGATGATATAAAGAAGTCCGGTAAAAACGAGCTTAGCGGAGACAATGCGTTTAAGCTTTATGATACTTATGGATTCCCGCTTGACCTCACAAAAGAAATTCTGGAGGAGGCTGGTATCTCGGTTGATGAGACAGGCTTTAACAATGCAATGCAGGTACAGAGAGAAACTGCGCGTAAGGCACGTAAGGTTACCAACTATATGGGAGCAGACGCCACTGTGTACGAGCAGATTCCTGCTTCCATTGAGACAAGCTTTGTTGGATATGACAAGCTTACAGCTGAATCAGAGATTGTGGCTCTGACAGATGAGGAAAAGGTGGTAGACAAGCTCCTTGAGGGTGAGTCAGGCTCTATACTTGTAGATGCCACGCCATTTTATGCTACTATGGGTGGACAGTGCGGTGATACCGGCATTATCAAAACCTTAAACAGTACATTTGTCGTAAAGGACACAGTTAAAGTTGTAGGTGGAAAAACTGCACATATCGGATATGTAGAGTCAGGAGATTTTTCTTTAAATGAAAAAGTAACTCTCATGGTTGACAGTGAGCAGAGAATGCTTACATGTAAGAACCACTCTGCAACACATCTGCTCCAAAAGGCGCTTAAAATCGTTCTGGGAGGACATGTTGAGCAGGCAGGTTCCTATGTATCAAAGGATAGACTCAGATTTGACTTTACCCATTTACAGGCAATGACCAAGGATGAGATAGAAAAGGTTGAGGCAATTGTAAATGAGGAAATAGAAAAGGATTTGAAGGTTTCAACAGACATAATGAGCATTGAGGACGCCAAGAAGACAGGCGCAATGGCACTGTTCGGAGAAAAGTATGGTGACACGGTTCGTGTTGTATCAATGGGTGAATTCTCAAAGGAGCTTTGTGGTGGTACTCATGTCGCAAATACAAATGTTATAGGAAGCTTTAAGATAATATCAGAGCAGGGTGTTGCTGCCGGTGTAAGAAGAATTGAAGCACTTACATCAAAGGGTGCATTTGAGTATTATGCAAAGCTTGAGCAAGAGCTTTTATCTGCAGCGGCTGCAGCAAAGACAGAACCATCAAAGCTGTCTGAGCGTATTACTGCAATGATGTCTGAAATCAAAGCGCTTCAGGCAGAAAATCAGAAGCTTAAGGACAAAATGGCCAAGAGTTCTGTGGGAGATGCGCTTTCAAATGCGGTTGAGGTGTCAGGTATTAAAATCCTTCCTGTTAAGGTTAAGGATGTTGATATGAATGCTCTTAGAAACCTTGGTGATGACTTTAAGGCAAAGCTTGGAAGCTCCGTTATTATTCTTGCTTCTGATATGGGCGATAAAGTAAATCTGATTGTCATGGCCACAGACGATGCTGTTGCAAAGGGAGCACATGCAGGAAATATTATTAAAGAAATTGCCCCTATGGTAGGTGGCGGCGGCGGTGGACGTCCAAACATGGCACAGGCAGGTGGAAAAAATCCTGCCGGAATTGATGACGCACTGGCAGCCGGAGTAGACAAAGCTAAGGCTCAATTATAGACTATCTTAAAATTTAGTACAAAAAATTACCAAAAAACACATTTTTTAGTTGACGAAAAAATATATTGTGTTATAATTATGGTTGTGCAATTTGGAGAATACCCAAACAGTTGTTTATTAGCACGAAAGATTTGATATTTTGCAACTGGAGGGAGGTTGAGGATAGTATGTCTAACGTAATCGTAAAAGAGAATGAGACTTTGGATAGCGCGCTTCGCAGATTCAAGAGAAACTGTGCAAAAGCAGGTATTCAGCAGGAGATTCGTAAGAGAGAGCATTACGAGAAGCCTAGTGTAAAGCGTAAGAAGAAGTCCGAGGCAGCAAGAAAGCGCAAATATAACTAATGACATGGAGGTCCTTGGCTCTGTCCAGGGACTTTTGCTTTCCTGCACATTTGTGATGTGGTAAGTTTGAAACTGGCGTTTCAAATACCAATTGGTGCAATATCGCAAGCATGGCCTGCGATATGCAGGAAGAGGTAAATATGAAAAAAAGAATTTATTCCGTACTGGTGGAGAACCGTTCCGGTGTGCTGGGCAAGGTGGCCGGGCTTTTTGCCAGAAGGTGTTTCAATATTGATTCCCTGACAGTGGGGGAGACGGACAATCCGGAGATATCCTGCAT
>CAMWGV010000090.1 GCA_947173945.1 uncultured Lachnospiraceae bacterium | reverse complement strand
TCTTTGAATAATTTGCTTCATTTTTTCTGAAAGTATCTTATATTCTTCATAGCTTTTTTTAGAGGAATCCAGTTCCTCCTGAAGTTTCATGTTTTTCACTTGTAACTGTTTTATTTCTTTTTGATAGAGTTTTTCTGTATATGAGTCAATATTTCTTTTCAAATAAATTACCTCCTATGTAATAGAGATGAGCAAAACTCTGCTTTCACAGACGTCCGTTGTACAATATAGACAAATCATCACAGGGCACGCTTGCGCTACTTGTCGCTCATAGCGGTACTAAGCTCGAAAGAACCTCGCTAAGTACCGATGGCTCCAAAGTACCCTGTTTACGATATCGTCTATATTGTACAACTGGATATTAGAAATAGTACGTTTTGCTCATCTCTATTTAAAATACTAATGTTTTGGCAGCCGTTATTTTAAAGTGCACAAAATTGATATTGGAACACTTTCCACATATTCCATGAAAAGAGAATCTGATTGAAATTCCTGTCGAACTGTGTTACCATCTCTTTGGGACTACCAAGATGGTAGGCGGTTAGCCCTCTTCGGGGGGACTGTGACCCTCCGATTACATAGAAACCTGTAAGGGAATCGAAAGGAAAGGAGGGCTGAACCAATGGATATTTTAGGACTAATTGCAGTGCTGAGCTTCGGCTTGACCTGCTTTGGAATAGGATACTCTATCGGTAAGGATAGTAACAAGACACAAAAATAGCCGCCCTGTCTGGAAAACTAAGCGGCTATTTTGCTACTTATAATTTGGGCTAACCGTCTATCGGTAGCGCCTATGGGCACCTGTTACCAGCAGGTGTCCTTCTCTGTGCTCAATATATCACAATCTGTGGGGAGTTTCAAGTATTTTCTTTTGCTGGAATCCTGCCGCTATATAAACTTATCTATGAATGTTTTTTGTTTTTTCATAAAATAGGAGAGTGCAAAAGCACCCTCCCTAAATTTAGTGTATATGTCTTACATTATTTGTGGATTTTCCAAGCATACCATTATAAGTTATACCTTGTGTTAATTTCTGTATTTTTTTATTATTTTGAAGTTGGTTCGCCAATTCATCTCCGAAATTTTCAGGATTTATTACATTCGGTAAATCTATGCTGTTAATATTGATTGCAACATTACCGCCGCCCATTCCGGATTTCGCAAAATCAGAAACCTTGGTATATTGTGAAAAATCAGGCATATTTGTAAGCATAATAGGATTTTTAATTAAATCACTGTTAATGAGTTTCTCAAAATTTTCATTTTGAACACGTGTAAGAATTCTTTCACCAGGCTGAGCAGAAACGAGTACAGTATCTTCGTTAGCGTCTACCTGTTTCTCAATGTCAGATATAACACCACCATTGGAAAAACCTTGCATCCCCAGTGGTACAAGAACTGATGATTTCTTGTTTTTATCGTTCTTATCATTCTTATCTTGTATGTTTAATAAAATACCTCCTACAAGAACTGATGGCTTATTACTCTTATCGTTCTTATTGGCATTCTTAGTATTCTTGGTGTTATTAGTATTATTAGTCTTATTAGTCTTATTGGTGTTATTAGTGTTATTGGTTTTATTGGTATTATTACTCTTGTCATTCTTATCATCCAGGCCGCTTGAAGAAGTTAAAACTTCAAGTATTTTACTTACATCTGTACAAACTGCCTCCTGAATGCTTTGTCCCTTTGAAATTGCAGTTATTACGGAATTAAACTGAGGCGTATATTGATTGGTATTTGCAATGTCAGTTAATGCATATGCAATATCTGCTGAGTGTTCGTTGGCAATTTTCAAGCCCTCTTCTACAAGCCCGTAGAAGTCATCCAGTTTTTTGGAGATTAATTCTTCGTATTCGGTATATAGAGAGGAAAGCATGTCTTCCTGATCTGAAATATAACGGTCATATTCCGTTTCCCGCAATTCATCCTGTGCCTCAAGTAAAGATTTTTGCAATGCCTGCAGTTTAGCCATACCTTCCTCTGACGTATCACCCTGATATGCGCTGATTTGCATTTGTAAGGTATTGATTTCCTTCACCTGACTAGAAATGGTACGTTGATAATCATGCAGATTTTTTTCGGCTTGCAGTGCTTCCTTACGCTCATCGGTTAACTTTTGGGCTAAATTCAGCTGTGCTTGATATTTTTGGCTCACGGCATCGGCAAGACTTTTCTCATAGTTGTAAGTGGTCTGAATATCACTTTGCCATGTATCGTACAGCTCATCAATTTTATCCCTTAAATCATCAACGGAGTTAAAGGTGTAGTCCCCATGGGAAAGAATGCCTTTTGCAAGCATACCCTTCAACTCATCCAGAGTCTGTTTATCAAGGTTTTGGTTTTGCAGTGACGCATAATAGTCGATGGAATTTACGCCTAATTCTGCATACCCCATGTCGGTAAACTGTGCGGTATCTTCATCGACCTTTTTCAAATCATTGGCAAGCCCCAGCATAAAGTCATACTCTTGTGCAATACGTGAAATCTGGGTTCTTTTATCCTCAAACAACTGAAAATGTAACTCATTGATTGCATTATTTAACTCATAAACAGTAGTGGTTGTTTCTGATATTGCATCTTTTACTTTTTCAATTGAACTTTTTGCGTTATACCATTCTTCTGTACCTTTTTTTACGTGTTTGAGCTGGTTTTCCAGTTCTTTAAGTTCTTCCTGATAAGTCTTTAATTCCGAATTAGCAGTGTTACGCTGTGATTTATATAAGGATTCTTGAACATTTTTACCTGCTGCTTCAAGCTGGTCAATTTCACGTTTAGCTTTGTCCATTGTTTCGGTGAGCTTTTGTATTTCATGGTCATAAGTAGCAGATATATTTTCAAATTTGCTAACTTCAAGCTGTGCTAATGCCTTTTCTTTTTCTGCCTCTAACTGTTTTACCTTTGTTTTATCCTTTGTTAGTTTGGCAATTTTAATCTCATACTCATACTGTTGCTCTATCCATTTGGTCTGATAACCGAGATATTTGTTCTGTGTTTCATAATTATCTTTAAGATTAGCAGCCTGGGCAGTAATCCTGTCAAGATTCGCAGTGGCTTCATCAACGTATAATTGGTATTGCTGTTCTTGTAGACCACGGATTTCTGCGTTAAGTTCATTTTTCTTCTGCATGGCAGCCTGATACTTATCCCAATAATCCTGATACTGGTTAATCTTATTAGCAGTTTCCTGTCCGTATTCCGCTATTAAGTCAGAGAGGGAATACTTGTTTAACCGTCCATTTTGTACGGATTTTTGCAACTTAGTAGATAACTCTGAGGTTTTGGCATATTCCTTTGCTTTTGCCAGATAGTTGTCTGCGGCTCTCCCTTGCGCCTTCATAAGAGCAGTCGTTTGTTCTATCTGTTTGCCAAGGTTGCTGGATTTATTTTTTAAGGAAAAGAGATTTTCAAACTTTGCTTTTGTCTTGTCAATTGTTTTTTGGAGCTGTTCCAAATACCTTGATATCCAATCAATCTGTGTTTTAGATTCTTCGGATTTTGAACTGCCTGAATCCGAGCCATTGTTAGAAGGAGAATTAGGTATGGTATATTGAACATTAGTAGCGTATCCACCACCATAATTAGCCAATGCGTTCTTTAATTCAGTATCAGCTAAATTTTTAAGTCCTATTAACTTATTAGTATCAGCAGTTCCGTTTCCGGTAAGTGTGCCTCCCTGGCTGATTATGTTTTTCGCTTGTGAATATTGTTCAAGATATGTAACGGTTCCACCTAATGCTTTACATAAAGATATAAGATTGCTTATATCACCATTCGTTGTAATAGCAATTTGCGCGGAACGTATTTTGTCTGCAAGAAGATTTTTTAATGCAGTTGAATCAACACCTGCAGCATTTGCAGCATTAATTAAACCTGCCACTTCATTAGCACTTGCATTTTCAAGATCTATGGATGCAGCCATTGCCTTATATTTTGATGCTGTAAGTATATCCGAAGCTGAGGTGCTTGAAGATATAGTATTAGTTAAACTGTCAATTGCATTCTTTTGTTCTTCCTGTGCCTTTTTAAGATTTTCTTCTTGATTGTATAACCTTGACTGCACAACTTCTTCGGCATTTGCAACATTGATTTTTTTGAGTTCGGAAATCGTATAATCTGCATTATCTTCTGTAAGATTTTTTATTAAGTCTGAATTGTCAATATATGCGGTTGCAAGCTTGTTTAATGCTTCCTGTTGGGCATCTATGTCATCAGGCATAGTAGTAAGTACGTCTTTAAATTCCTGTAGGGCAGTACCACCATCTAATTCACCAAAGGCATCATTAAGTTTTTCTATGGAACTGGCTGCAACAGTAGAACCATTGTGAATATCTTCGTAAATTGACTCAAATTCTGAAAATGCACTTTTAATAGAATCAAGAGACTTGGTAGGATTAGCAGTAATATCCATTTCAGCAGTATTATTTAATTCCTCAATGAAATTAAGCCATTCCTCTTTCGTCCAGTTTTTGGATTCTTCAGAAATATCAACCTTTGCCAATAACTCTACATCATCTTTATCCAAAGTGCTTATCACGTCATTAATTACTTTATTTTTATAGGCATCAGATGCATTCTTTGGTTCAGCAATATAACCCATCCGGGTTTTTGCTGTCTCGATTTTTTGTTTATCAGCTTCCAAGTCATATCCAAGTCCGATAGTAAGCTGATTCTTATCCATGTGTAACAATTCAGCAAGTTTAGATATATATTTATCTATCTCAACTATGTTATTGGCTAATGCAGCATCAGGGTCTAAGGACAGCAGTTTATTATAATACTGCTGAAATACTTCCTTATCCTCGTCAGACAGGTCATTGAATGGTTTAATAATCTGCTTTTCGACATATTCAAGTGCTTTATTCCAATTACCGCTTCCACGTAAATTATTTAATTCCGTATCATATCCGTAATTAGTAAGCAGAGAGTTAACAAGAGACTTGTTATCGCCCAGTTTCTCATAGTAATCCGTTCCCTGTAATGACAGAATCAGATACTTTGAAAAGTCTTTGTTCGCAGATTCTATTTTGTTTGAACAATCCCTTATATCTCTTTCATATTCTCCGATTAATTCTGCATATGCGTCCCTGATGGCATCTTGCTGTGTCGCTGAAAAATCTGACCATGTTGAAACTTTATATAATACGGATTCATCAATTCCTGCTTTTGAGAACAATTCTTTGAAGTTATCGTAATAATCATGCAGGTAATTAATGTCTTCACTGAGCATTTCATCATAAAAGCTGCTTAATCCTCTCTTTTTATCATTCAGTTGGTTATATTCTTTTGAGTAATCACTAACATTCTGTGAGTATTCACCCCATATGCCGTCCATTTTTCCCTGAATTTCAGCAGAAGCAACGGCTTTTTCCGCATCAACTAAATCGTAAAGAGAAGATGTAATTGTATTTACATTACCGGATAAATTTAAAATCGCATTACCATTATCATCATATCCATTTGTCAGCCG
This sequence comes from uncultured Lachnospiraceae bacterium, assembly GCA_947173945.1. GTDB lineage: Bacteria > Bacillota > Clostridia > Lachnospirales > Lachnospiraceae > Coprococcus_C. Next base: position 1,112 of record CAMWGV010000090.1, on the reverse strand, counting down.
TGGGAAAAGCTCAGCCAACTGATTACTGATATCAAGGAATTCCGAGTATTCATCATTGGAAAGTGTACCCTGATTCTGGCTTGCTTTGCCGAGGTTTCCTACTTTCTGAGCGAGAGTAGCATATCTTTCAGCTACATCATATACAGTAGACTTGGTTGACTCAAATTCTGAATTAATGGAATCCACTGCATTTCGGGCTTCTTCGCCTAAGTCACGGATTTTTTGTCGGGTTTCTTCGATTTTTTTGTTATGATGTTTAATGCCAGTCGTAACAGCTATTATACCACCAATAGCTAACGTAGCCCATCCGAGAGGATTAGTAGTCAAGAAAGTCAGCATAGATGCTGTAGCTTCTTTAATTTTGATTATTAAACCTCGGAATGCTGTACTGAGTCCTAGAGTAGTACCTGTTGTGGTTGCTTGGGAGGCGGCAAGAGACCCATTTTGAACTGCTTGTTTCAATTCTTCGGATGTTAATCCTGCACTTGCTAATGCACCTATTTTTTGAGTTTCATTTAAAGCACTTTGCGATACAATATTAATTTTTTCCTGATTACTTAACCCTGCAAGTGCATTTTTAAAAGCTATATTACTAACAACTCCACTATTTACTATATTATTAAAAGTTTTTGTTGCATCAGATACTTTGGCGAACTCTTTTAGTTGCATTAAAATTAAGACAATGATATAATAAAAAATAATGTTAAGGAGTATGATTTATGTATTTTGATATTACATATTTTGATGAAAAATATGAACCTCAATCAATTCAATTAATATGTGATAAGTGTGGTGAGTATATTGAAGTAAATTATGATAATGAATATATTAGTAGGGCACAATCAGAATATTGTTTTGTTACAGATGGTTCAAAGATAATATGTAAATGTGGGAACGAATGCCAAAATGGATTAATTGAACCTAAAAAGAATCAGAAAATAGTTTATACACAACAAACAAGTCCCATATTAAATAAACCTAAATGTCCAACATGTTCCTCAACCAATGTTCAGAAAATTGGTACAGGAGAGAGAATGGCATCTGTAGCAATGCTTGGTATGTTCAGCAAAAAAATAAACAAAAGTTTTAAATGTAAAAACTGTGGATATACG
>CAMWGV010000089.1 GCA_947173945.1 uncultured Lachnospiraceae bacterium | reverse complement strand
TAGCTGTACTTCCCCTGTAAATATTTGGAATAATCATTAACATTACTATATCCCGTTTGAATCTGCTCCGTTCTGGTTACATTGGGTACGCTGGTTTTCAATTCTACCGTACTTGTTATCACATTGTTCGTAATCTCCATTGACATATAAAACACGTTCCTTTCTGCTATTTAAAATAGTTTCTATCCGTTTTATCGCCAATCTGAACAAATTTTTCATAGCTTTGGAGCGAACTGCCCCATTTCAGGTGTGAAATTTATACCTCAATTCTTAACCTTAAATATCTGAGGCTGTCGCACTAAGCACATTTAATAACATAAACATGTTTTTTATCTGTCAGTTGCTTATGAGTTGCCCACACGATACAGCTATACTGTAAACTAAAAACCGTTTGAAGACGTCGGTACTTGAGTTGGTGCTTGGGTATATTAGTATAGGTGGCTGAAAAACCCGCTCCCGCTCGTCTCAGACGTAACGGTACTAAAAATTGCCAGCTTAAGATATCCTTATATAAAATCGGGATACTTTGAGCCGGCAATTTAAGTACCGACGTCTTCAAACGATTTTTCAGCCACCTATACTAATATACCCAAGCACCAACTCTTAGTACCGTTACGTCTGAAACGAACGAAAGTGGGTTTTTAGTTACGGTATATGCTGTATCGTGTGGACAACTCATGCTGTCAAATACCAATAAAAACATGTTTATGTTATAAATATGCTTAGTGCGACAGCCCCTTTATTTTTTATTTAAAACTGCTAAAGCAGCATAATGCAGCACTTCAAACTTATCGGGTGCAATCCTGTTTAGAAGCTCAAGGTGTTCCTTTTCCCACATTTCAATCTCACTCTTGGTAAGTGATGCACCAACTCCTCTACATGCCTTCATCCGTCCATGCCAGCTTTCCTTTGTAAATGGAACGTATATATCATATTCCTCATGTAATTCCAAGTCAAAAAATTGATGTGCGATATCAGGTAATCCTATCGGTTTCCGTGTTTCCCCTGCACCGGTCCACTTCGGACTGTATTTCAGAACCAGTTCCTCACTGGCACCTGCAATCTTATCTTCATACGGTAGCCAAGCCATATATAAAATCAAAAGCTTACCATTATCCTTTAATAATTTTGCAAGTTTCGGCATAACCTTTTCATGATCAAAATACCAAAAGCACTGACACGCGGTTATCACATCAAATGATGCTTCAGGAAAATCTATATTTTCTGTGCTCACAGCTTGAAAATCTATATTCATATCTGCCTTAGCTGCAAGAATCTTAGCCTGTTCAATCTGCTCTTCAGAAATATCGGTACCTGTCCACTTTGCACCATAGCTATATAAATTTCGTGGTAGCACACCGGTTCCCGTACCTAAATCAAGTACATTTTGTCCTTTGATGCATAACCCCTTATCTACAATTTTCTTATAGAAGAGTTCAGGATAAATATCTCTGTACTTTGCATATTCTTCTGAAACTTTGCCCCAATCGAATGCCTTACCGGAATCGATTCTTATATCCTTGATTTCCATGTTTTCCTCTCCTTTTTATCATTTCATAGATACCCTCATTCAAGAATTTCTAAATAAAAATGATATATCATTTTCAATTCATATACAGTTACACACTCAAATGTTCACTAACAGCCCTAATCCGGTTGCTGCCCATCATGTGCTTTCCACTGGCAATCCAACATCTGCATATTAGAAAAAACTGCCTTAAACGAAGATTCCTCCGGTGAGCAGGCATATATACCAAACTGTATTTTTCCTTTTCCATGATGCATATGACAAATGCGCATCTGGTTATATTTGATTCCATCTACAGAATTTTCAATACAATAATCATCCTCTCTACGGCTAAACCGGTACCACATTGATTTCACAGAAGCATCTATAACCGTCGTTGCCCAATCAGAATATCCGTTATTTGTTACTACACTGCCTAAATGCTGGTACTCATCGTTTTCATATTCAATGGAACCCTTTAACCAATTTTCACTATCCAAATACATTACAATACCACACTGGTCAAACCTGTGATGGCTTTCCTCAAATTCTGTTTTCACAATAAAGCTGAAATATTTTTCTTCGGTTTCCATCTGTAATACAGGGGCATTGTCATTTTGGAAATGATAGTATGTCCTCTGCCACAAATCTGTATGTGGTTTGGTGATTATTTCAATTTTATCTTCCTCAACTTTATATTGTTCCGGTTCACGCGTCCATTTAAATGCTTTTAAATCCATTATTATCAAACTCCTTCACACATCTAAAATCCCCTGTTTTACATGGGAGTGATTTTTAGTTTTTACATAATACCATAGTCCTTGTTATTTCACAAGAACATATGCCTTAGTGTGACAGCCCCATAAAACGAAAAACAAGCTCCGAAGGTGTTATCCAAACACCTTCAGGACTTGTAAATATATTCCATAATATGATATATATCATTGTTCAAAAAATAATTGTCGCTCGAATTGTTTTATCTGCATCCGTTTTTTAAACTGTTTTTCCTGTAGTTCCTTCTGCCTGTCTTTCTTTTCGCTCACCTTCTTATAAAAGCTGTTCTTGGAACGTGCATAAAAGCCCGAATCATAACCCACTGGCCACGAATCTCCTCTGTACTCATTCAATGTTGCACCGATTGTGAACACACCAGAACAATTTCTTGGAGCTAATGAACTTCCCAAATCTCTTTGAAGCAGTGAAAGAATTTTTTCCCTATACTCCGGATTATCTTTCATAGCCTTAAAGCCTGCTTCTGAAATATTAATAGCCACATTGTTTAATGTCTTATGAATAGTGATTTTGGAAAGGTCATCATAAAACTCCTTCTTGAATAATTCCATCTCTTTCGCTTCCGATAAATCCTGCTTTTCAATTTTTTCATCCAACACTTTCTTCTCAAATTGTTTTACCTGTGCCCTTTTTTCCAGATATTCTTCCAGCAGTTCCTTTTGTCTTGCCTTTTTCCGGTGTCCGATATCGGCTCCCTTTGCAGAGGTACTTCCGGTATAACCAACATTTTCTTTCATTCCCTGCGTATATCCATAGCATTTTTCCCAAGTGTCGTCTACACGGGTATATGCAATCACCGGGATATATCCCCCGAAATTCACAGCCTTATTCTTCGCAATCGCATCCAGTATCTTCTTCTCGTATTCCGGGTCTGTCTGCATCCTCCTATAAGCCGCATCCGTTATATCAATCACATCATTCATATTCCTCTGCGACGGGTGGGTATACAGACCATTCATCTTTTCCTTAAAATACTCCTTGTATTCCTGCAAGGTCATATCTTTGGGTGAAACAGAGTTTTTCTCAATAACCTTGTCCGCAAATCCGGCATATGTTCCTGATACGTCCTGATTATCTTTCTTCTTCACACCTTTATAACTTTTTGCTGTTTCATAATAGCTTCCATAAATTGAACCTACTTCCATTACCATGTTCTCCTTCCTTTTTCCTAAAATATTTTATTGTATTTCCTTTTGCTGCAGCATTACTGTAACCTTGAATACATTCATTTCTGTCTTAATATCCATAGAACCCAAATAACGTTCTGCAACGTCTTTCACATTTCTCAGTCCGATACCATGTTCCATCAGTATATCCGGCAGATTGCTTGGTTTTATCGTTGTCGGAATAACCTCCCCATCTTTCCATTCCAGCCTGCCGTCAAAGCTATTCTCCACCTCCACCAGCAGAAAATTATTTTTCCTTTTCAAGGTAAGGCTTATATGCCGTTTTGTCTGTCCCATCCTTTCACAGGCTTCTATGGCATTATCCAAAAGGTTACTGAGCACGATTCCCATATCAAATACAGATATGGTATCCGTTTCCCTGTAAGCAAATTTTACTCTGAATGTAATCCCTGATTTTACTGCTCTTTGGTATTTATCGTTGATGATTACATCCGTCACGGCATTTCCCGTACTAAACGTATAGTCCAGCCCCTGCATTGTTTTATCCAGTTTTCCTATATACATTTCCACTTCCCCATACTTTTCTCCTGCAACAAGTCCTTTTATATTTGCCATATGGTTCTTCATTTCATGCCTTATTTTACGGATGCTGCCATAGAAGCTTTCTGCCTCCTCAAGCCTCCTTTTCATGGCTTTCATCTGCTGTTCTTCCACAAAATGCTTTTCCCTCTCATCTTGCAATTCCTTGTACTTCCTAAAAATATAAATTGCTGAAATCTCCCCGACACAGATTAAAAGTGCAATTGTCGGTATTTTCCACAGCATCTCCTTCCTTTCACTAAAAAGAAAAAAAACTTCCTTATCTAACTGCACCACAGAAATATCTATCACCATATACACAAGCATACTTCCAACAATATTGAGCACTGACAAAAACATGGTATCATACCAGTTCATAACAAATGGACTTTTTACAAGTTTTTTAACGGTTCCTGCCATGAGCAGAAAAGAGAGCGTATAAAATAATAAATGGAAACTCAGGCCAATGACCTGACATTTATACATATGAAGCATATAGTCTGTATCCCCACCATTCAGCCTGCCCAGCATATCATCCATCAGATACTGATAAATACTGTTTGAAATCAGAAAGCTCAGACCATGAAAATTGTAAAACAATAGCAGTGTAAAGACTGCCTTTTCCAAATGTATTCCATATCTTATACGACAGTATCCCAAAATAATAATTGCAAATGTCCCATACCTCACCCATGCAGGAACAGGCGGACATAAATACAAAACCACATTGACAGCCGCAAATATACCGGTGACAGCTGCCGTATTACTCTTCCTTTCGGATTTTAAAAAAATATCCCACATAACAAAAAACAGTATCACCTGCAGGAGTATATGGTATATCTCATATAGCCTATTAAATAATTCATATCCTGCCTGACTCATTTATTTATCCTCCGAAATATATTTCAGATAAGCCTTTATAAAATCCTGATATTTATATTTAGAAATTATGAGGCTAATGCCGTTTTTCATCCGCACCTCTGCCCGGTTATACCGTTCCACATATTTCATATTGACAAGATAACCCTTGTGTATCCTGAAAAAATCTTTCTGAAGCTCATGTTCCAGGTCGCCGATTTTTCCGTAACATTCTATTGTTTCATCCTGCATAACCACAATGATTTTTCTGTTACTACTCTCAACATAATAAATATCATCTACCGAAATATTTCGTGTTACATTGCCATTCCGAACCAATATTTCCCTCGGCTCTGCATTCTTTTTCGCTTTCAGATAGCGGTACTCCCGCACTGCCTGTGTAAACACCTCTGCAAATTCCGCTTCATTTACCGGCTTCACAAGATAACCAAAAGCATTCACGGAAAAAGCCTTCGGCATATACTCCGAATAACCCGTTACAAATATCAAAAGAGGCAGACTTCCCCACAAAGCCTCATTTTTTTCTTCCTTCCACTTCCTTATTTGCTCCGCCGTTTTCATCCCATCAGTACCATCCATAGAAATATCAAGAAAAAGGACATCTATCTGCTCCCCGCCCGCCTGTCGCCAGAATCGCAACAGCTCCTCACTGGATGTAAAATCAATTATCCTGCAATCCACATCCTGCATTTCTATCAGCTTTTTTATATAAATTCGCATGTTTTCTTCATCATCACAAACTGCTATATTCAATCTGCCTCACCCCATGTTCATGTTTTATTATCAATAATGACTATTGTTTCCCATTCACCTACTTTATCGGTAAAAACCAGTGAAAAGGAAGAAGGATTGTTGTATCCGGACAATTGACGGTAGTAACTGGATATTATAAGATTCAAGCACTTTCCTCACAAGATTAAATTAGCCATTGAAACTTTGATTTTATTTGGATAACCGTATATAATTATACTGATAGATTTTAGAGAAAAGCAAATATCAATTATTGAATAGCTACCTCTCTTTTTTGTGCAAGGATAGAGAGGAAAAATTTAAGGATAAACCTTATAATGATAAAGACAAATTCATGTCCACAAAGCACAATATGTGCGGATAAGGAGGTATCTCATGGAATGGGTTGAAAAATTAAACCAAAGCATGAATTATATTGAGGAACACTTGACAGGCGAAATTGACTATGAACAGCTTGGGCGGATTGCTTGCTGCTCCACCTATCACTATCAGAGGATGTTTACTTATATGGCGGGTATCACTTTGGCAGAGTATATCCGAAGGAGAAAAATGTCTTTAGCAGCGGTAGACTTGCAGGGAGGAGATGAACGGATTATTGATATTGCAGAGAAATACGGCTACCGTTCCCCGACCGCATTTAATAGAGCATTTCAGTCTTTTCATGGGATAGCCCCATCGTCTGTGAAAGACGAGGGTGTATCTGTAAAATCTTTTTCCCCCATTGTGTTTAGAATTGCTGTGAAAGGAGCGTCAGAAATGAATTATAAAGTTGAAACAAAAGAAGCATTTCGCATTATTGGCATATCTGCACCGCTTGATAAGGACATCGAAAATAACTTTATGGTTGTGCCTAAGATGTGGCAGGAAGCGTCTGTAAATGGAACAGTACAGAAATTGGCAGGGATGATGGATATGCCGCCAATGGGACTTTTGGGCGTGAGTGCCTGCAATGATGAAGAACAATGGAAA
>CAMWGV010000088.1 GCA_947173945.1 uncultured Lachnospiraceae bacterium | reverse complement strand
TTCTCCATATCCAATATTTATATTTGTAAATATATTTTTCAAATTAGGAAAATTAGGTATTAATTTCATCTCGTCAATGAAATCTTTTAAGTTTTCGAACTTTTCATTTTCCTGCATTTTTTCAAATATTTTTTTAAAAGATTTTATATCCTGAATTTCATCAAAAAATTTATTATAGGAATCCTCAATCTGTGCCCTATCCTCTTTCGTAATGCTCCTCTCTATCAACGAACTTACTATTTTGTATGAATTTTGCTTATCACTTTCCGAAAATGTATCTCTTTCTGCATTTATAACACTTATGTTGAAATTCTTTAATTTATCCTTGTTTATCCCCTTGAGATTATTCACGGAATAGATTCTGTACTCATACTTTTCAACTGGAATCATAAAATTTTCTACCTTGTCTTGAAGAAAAAGGCACTCCTCTATAAATTCCCTCAATTTTACAGGAGCATAAGAATACTCTACCTCAAAACATATTTCTTCTTCGTCTGCCAAATTAATCCAATCTTTCAATAGTTGTTTTTGATATTCCGTTTTTGCATCAATGAAAGTAATCCTCACTTTTACTATGGGAATTTTTTCATATACTATTTTCATAAATTCGTTATCTTTCAAATTTTTAGTTATTTCATCTGCGTTATCTTTCAAATAATTTTGAAATGCGTCAACAGAATCTTTATTTATGTCTGTAATGGATAAGGAACGAGAAGAATACATAAAACTATTATTATTTAATACCAATCGTATCGCATCCAAGAAATTTGATTTTCCTGCATCATTTTCACCAATAACAATTGTGAGCTTTTTTAAAGGTATATCTATACAATTGAAATTACGAAAATTCTCTATATGAATATTTTTTATATACATCATTATCCCCCCAAGCTGAATCATTTTCTAATAAACACGTCAAATAATTTTTGCAATTCTATATTTTTCTAATGCAGTTATCACATTTTTATCTACTGAATTATTTCTGCAAAACCTATAATACACCTTATTGTTAATTTTGCAGGAACTCTATGTCCATTTTCCCATCTATTGACCATAGAAAAACTTATATTCAACTCACGAGCCAACTCCTCCTGCGAATTATCAATTCTTTGCTGATGTGTTTAACCATTTCACCAAAATACATATGTCGCCCCCCCCTCCATATCAAAACATAGCATATGCTATAGCATTTTTCAATATCTTATGTCATATATTTACTTTTTTCATTACAATATCCTTAGATTACAGATTTGCAAAGAAGCCTTTCGATACATTGATTTTTATTCCAAATATATTATTAAACATCTAGAGAACGGTTTCTATATTAACAACACATTTTTCGCCAATAATTAAATAACAATTTGCATATTAAACTTACAAACAAGTTTACCCACTAAAAATCAAAAGTGGCTTAACCCTTGTAAAATCGCTATTCTTCAAGGTTTCAAGCCACTTTTCTTTCCCTGTTTAACTTTTTTTCTCAAATGTTAAACAGAGGGGAATTTCTATCCCTTCTTTTTAACTCTGTTCATATATATTTTCTTTTACACCTTCAAATCCAGATTTGCTCCAACCTCTGTAGGCGCTTTATCTTTCTTCTCTGAATCTTCCTCTTTCATAGCTTCCATAAAGGTCTTGAAATCTGCGTCATCCATATAAATCGTACCATCATCAGAATTCTCCAATTTTTCATCCAAAAAGTTTTCTGCTTTGTTAAGAGGTTTTTCTTCAGCCTTTTCTTCGCTTTCTTCTTTCTTTGTTTGTTCCAGCTTTTCCGCTTTCTTTTCTTCTAATTGCTCCTGTAATTCCTCTTTCTTCTCCGCTGCCTTTTCCCTTGTCTTTTTAATCAGCTTTTCAGAATTCTGTCTTCTTTCTTCCCTGAGCTTTTCATTCAGCTTGTCTTCTCTTATTACATACGAATACTGACAATAATTCCCGTTCTCATCTATGTAACTATGCCGGAATACACAAGTCATACCCCTTGCTTTCTCAAATGCGTCAGCTATTTTTGTCATTTTCTCAACGCCTGCAATCAGCTCCTTCATTTTCTTTTCCATTTCCGGATCATTCTGCATTTTCTCTAAAAGCTTTGGGTTAATCGTCAGAGTTTTTCCACTTTTATCTGTAGCATACGTAGATCCTATTCTAAATTCCACACTTGGAGCAAGCTTTTTCAGCTTACTCATATAGTCTGTCGTACTTTCTGTCTTGTTACTTCCAGCTGTTCCTTTTCTTCCCGCCTTAGACAACAACCTTTTAAACTCCCCTGAAATCATCTCCTCAGTATCTATCTGGTCTGCTGCCCTTTGAAACGCCTTATCCAACCCGCTTATTTCTTCTTCCATAGTCATTTTACGATAACCTGTTTCAGAATCTTTATCTTCTACATAACGCTCCCTTGTACCATTCTGATATCCTTGCACAATTTCATCATAAAGGGTTCTGTAAGCCCTGGCATAATCCTCTGCCTTGTTTGCAATGCTGTATATACTATAGCTTCCCCTCTGTCCTTTCAGCTTTTCGACTTCTCTAGCCAATTCACTGTCATAATTATTTGCCTCTAAAGAATTTGTCGCCTGCTTCGCCTTCTTTACAATGTTATCCTTTTCCGATGAATTTCCGTATTTAGTATTTGGGAACCAATTATTTCGCATACTTACATTTACTGACATACCAATTACTCCTCCTATCCAAAATTCTGTAAGCAGAATTTCTACACCTTCAAATCCACATTTGCCCCAACTACAGTCTGCTCCTTTTTATCTGTTTTACCGGAATCTTCTTTCATAGCTTCCATCATTGTCTTAAACTCTGAATCGTCCATATAAATCATGCCATCATCGGAAGCAGCAATTTTCTCACTTAAAAGCGTTTCAACCTTATTAGAACCTGTCTTTTCGTCTGTTTTTTCCTCTACCTTTTCCTCAGTTCCTTCCTCTTCTGCCTTTGCCTCTTTCTTTTCTTCCAACACTTCTTCTAATTCTTCTTTCTTCTTCGTTGCATTTTCTTTTTGCTTTTCCATAAGTTTTTCAGAGTTTTCCCGTCTTTCTTTGCGGAGCTTATCGCTCAGGTTTAACATATAATCATTTCGAACCATGGCTATATGGCAATATTTTCCATTTTCATCTATATAGCTATGCCGATAAACCGTCGTCCAACCAGTTGCTTTATTAAATGCTTCCGATATTTTGATCATTTTCTCAACACCTGCAATCAATTCCTTCATTTCTTTTTCCATCGCAGGGTCATTCTGCATTTTTTCTAAAAGCTTTGGGTTGATTGTCAGAGTTTCTCCCCTTTTGTCTGAAGCAGGTGCATATCCTGTCCTGAATTCTGCACTTGGAGCAAGCTTTTTCAGCTTATTCATATAGTCTGTCGTACTTTCTGCTTTGTTGCTCTCAGATGCCTTCGATGTCTTTTCTGCTTCCTTCTTCCTCGTGCTGCTTGTCACACTGCTTTCTGTTATACTCTGTGCCAAATAGCTGTTGTAACTGTTTGAAATTTCCATTCCCATAATCATATCCTCCTTGATAATCTTTTTTTGAAATCCTTTTCGTTTTCATTTTATTTTTATAATTGTTTACATAATATATGAGCCCAATTATTCATTATACTTTCATAGGGAATCCGTACGATACTGTCCTTCGAATCCCTTTCATAAATACAGCCTTCCCCTGCGCCACCTAAGCCGGGAAGCTTAGTATAACCACCAAAAATAATATAAATGTCACCGGTTGCATTGTTTTCATATAAGAAGGTCTCAAATGCCTCCCTATCCACATATACATAACTGTCATCATATGAAATCATTTTGCTTAGTTCCTCTGTGTCAGTTGAAACAATTTTTGCTTCCCCATCATAGCTGCCCACCATAATGTCTTTGCTTTCGCTGTAACGGGCATAGGAATTGATATGTATAATCAAAAATACAGCTGCAATTGCCATAAATGTGACAATGCCCATTCCTGTGCACAGCCTTTTTCGATATGGACGAAAATCTGCGATTTCCGACATTCTTCTTTTCATATCTGCAAATTCCTTTTCACCTGCATAGGTTGCTGTCGGTGATATTCCCTCATATCCTAAACGCAATACCTTTAAGCTTTTCAGTAATACCAAACCATATTCATGTGCAGAGCTTCCACTATTTTGTATACACACCCTGTCACATATATCCTCCATATCTGACCGCAGATACTTCCTGAAAACAGACAGAAACGGATTTATCCATAGCAGACATATCAGTATGTCCCACGCAAACCCATACCATAAGTGTCCCAAACGAATATGTGTCTTTTCATGCTGTATAATAGCCATTAATTCATCTTTTCTGTAACTGTCCAGCATTATTTGCGGCAGAACAATTTTAGGTCTCAATAAACCCGACGTAAATGGCGTAACATTCATTTCCGTAACACATATCTGCGTACCTTCAAAAACAGATGTTTTCATCCCCGAAACAATTCTCCGAAGATGCAGACGTTTTCCAAATATACAGAAAGCTGCTACAAAAATACCTGATATATAAATGCGGTCAAACCAAATATTTTGCATGGTTCCGTATGTCATTCGCCAGGTAAGCCTGAACACGACTTCATTTTCATAAAAGACCTTTAATTTTCCAAGAAATGGTACAAACAGGAACAATGTCCATAACAATCCTCTTAAAAAAACTCTCTTTGAAAAAAATACTTTTCGGAGCAGAATCACAAACCAAATAAGTATAAATGAAAACACCGCACATCGCACAAGCTGTGTAGTAAAATACACTGCACAAAAATTCATGACACCGCCAATCAGTGACCAGTCAAGCATCGTAGTCACCCCTCTTTATCCGGAGATTCATTTCTCCGCTCTTTGCTGTGTTCCAAAATCTCCTCCAGCTCTTTTATCTGTTCATCTGTCAAAACAAAGCTCTGCAATAACGCCGTCATGGCATTTGTTCCACTACCTGAAAAATAGTTGTCCACAAACCGCCTGCTTTTTTCTTTCACACACTCATCCTTTGGTTTTTGTACGTAATAATGGTAAACTCTTGAATCATGCTCATCCACCGTGTAACCAAGGATATCTTTACTGTTCAGTCGGTTCATAAGTACACGCACCATTCTCTGTGACATATCCACGGTCCCTTGCATCCTTTTATAAACTTCTGAGGATGTCAAAGGTGCATCGCTAGCCCATAAGACTTCCATAATCTGCCATTCACTTGGTGTAATTTCTTCCTTTTCCATATACTAAGGTCCTTTCATTTTGTATTGTTAGTATATATATCGGTCAACAGTCGTTAATCATTAATAGTCGTTGACGTTTTTATTTTTGTTTTGTTGTTATTACTATGAAAAAAGAGTGGTTGATTTCTCAACCACTCTAGTGTAGAATCCACTTAACTTTACAACCCAAATGTGCGGTACAGCCATGCTTTACTTTCAACCAGCATATGTAAAATTCTAACTATGTAAATAATGTCCCCCTCAATCACATAATAAATCTTGTAATTACGATAATAATCTTTTCGGACACCTAATTCAGCTATCTTCATAATAACATAATTTATTTACTAATTATCTTAAATCTTTGCATCCAATAGCCTCTGAGCCAAGTCAGCAATTTTTTCGTTTTCTACGTTTTCGGCCTTTTCTATAAAATCACATGCAGAAGAGCATTCTTTATTTTGTATAAATTCCATTACCTCATCATCCATCGGGTAGATATAAACCTTTTCATCCTCATTTGGTTTTTCCTGCATTTTTTTTAAATACCATATTTCTTGTGCAAAATCTTCAAAACCAAATGCTTGTAACTGTTTTATCAATTGTTCTGAATCATTATAGACATCTTCAATATACAAATACCCTTTCATAAGAAGAATGTCCTGCACCCCTGGAGATAACGGTGCCTTTAGGATGATTTTTGCACCCGGTCTCATATTAATGAGATTAATATAGATAGATTTTGCAATCTTCTGGGTATCTACATCAAAATATTTGTATACTGTCTTATCTCCATTATAGGTAAGAACAATTGTATTACATCCATCCTCTGAAATGCCCGCAAGTTCTTTCATTTTCCGTTTGACTTCAGCATAGCATATTCGCTCCCATTTTCTATCGTGTTCCGGGGCACCAGCAGACATAATAATGTGTTTCAATTCACTATCAGACATTTGAGCCAATTCAGAAAAAGTGTTAATTCCTGCTCTTTTCAAACAATTATATGTCCTAACAGATAATTCAAGTTCATCTAAATCATAATCTATATTTTTTTTAAGATCTTTTTGATTAGTTATTGAAACCTCATATCTCTTCATTATTTTTTCTATATAGAAACTTCGTTTCTGTTTATTCTCAACAAGAGAAGCTATTTCCTCAGTCAATAAGTCAGATAATCTTAATGAATAGAAATCATCATAATTATTCAGTAAAAACTCATATATATTTCTGCCCGTCAATTCTCTTAAGCGTGAAGGATGCCGTAATTTTCTAAAAGCTTTGGCTTCAACTTCTGACACTTGTTCACAAGTCAAGTTCAAAATAATTGCAACCTCTTCAATCGTTCTTTCTTCTGTATCATTAACTCCAACTCTTAATTTAATAACTTTTTGCTCTCTATCTGTTAATGTATATAAAACACTATTCATTATATCTTCGCTGTATTTTAACGCATTATTAATAACCATAGTACCTGTTTTCTCACATATTTTCAGTAACATATTTATAT
>CAMWGV010000087.1 GCA_947173945.1 uncultured Lachnospiraceae bacterium | reverse complement strand
GCATCTGTGGACACACCTGCATAGCAGGTGGTTTATTTGTATGTGATACAATTAATAAGGAGCAATCTTTCGATTACCCCTTATTGAAACCGTCTTCTTATGCCTTAATATTTTTCAACCATTTATTAATTTTTTTCTTGAGATTGCTATTCAATATCTCACCATCATAAGCAGAAAATGCCTTTGTTCTTTTCGCACCCTTGCATAGTTTTCTTATTTCTGCTGCACTGCCACCCACTCCACTGCTGCTACTAGTGCAATATGTTATGAGGGTCTTTCCCTCCCAGTTATACTGTTCCACAAAAGTACAAACTGCCCTTGGAGCCATGCCCCACCAGATTGGGTAACCTATGACAACCTCGTCATACTTATCAAAGTTTTTCACCTTGGTCGTGATTTTCGGGCGGATATCGTCCTCCAGCTCCTTTTGTGCCTGTTGCGCACATTTTCCATAGTTAGATGGATATGCCATTTTCGTCTTAATCTGCACCATGTCCCCACCAATTTGTTTTTGAATGTACTTTGCTACTTTTTTACTGTTGCCCGAACGGGAAAAATATGCAATCAGAACCTTTTTTCCGGACACTTTCACCTTGCATTGCAGCTTAGTCTTCCCTACTTTAGCTGTAATTGTAGCATTGCCCTTCTTTTTTGCCGTGATAGTGGCCTTATTCCCATTTTTCTTAATGGATACCACTTTACTATTACTGGTGCTCCAATTCACTCTTCCAGAAGCTCCACTCACTGTCAGTGTCCGTACCGCTCCTGGATTGATATAAAGGCTCTCTGCACTGATTTTTACCCTCTTCGCAGCAGATACCCTGGTTGGCGGCACGGTATAAATTGTACCTACAACCAAGGCAAGTGCTATAATTACCATAATTGTTCTTTTAATTTTCATATTTACCATCCTTTCTACTTTAACTATTAAACAACTTGAAACGCTTTCCACTTTCCGGATTTCTGCCGCCAGATAAAAATAATCCCTCGCAACCCCCAGTCACAGACCATGGCAACTGCAATTCCGATTACACCCATATCAAGAACAATGCCCAGCAGATATGACAAAAACAACCGTCCTGCAATCGTGGATATGACAGAAACATACATCGTGAATTTGACATCACCCGCCGCACGAAGTCCATTGCTGAGTGCACCGGAAAAAGGATATGCCACCGCATTAAACACGTTGTGAATCAGAACCAGCCAAACAATGAGCCGCTTCGTTTCCGACGACAGCGAATAGAAACACAGGAACACCGGTGTCAGAAGAAAAATCAAAAAATTCCATACTGTTGAAATCAAGAGGGTTATTTTTGTTAATTTTCTAAAATAAAATTCTGCATCTTCGGTATTTCCGTTTCCCATGCATTGTCCAATCACGGTGATAAAAACCGGTCCCATAGCAACACCTGCCAAAGCAGCCAATGACCAGATGCTTTGTGCCACACCATTAGCAGCAATTTGATAAGTACCAAACAATGCCACGATACTACTCAAAGCCACCTTTACCAGTTGAAAAATACCATTTTCTACACCATTTGGTATGGCAATATTCAAGATACTTTTCATCAATCCGCCTCTCCAACAAAATATCCACTGTCTCTTATATACCACCTCGTTCTTTTTTTGAAAGCAAAGAACCGTGATGATAACTGCTGAAAAAACACGGGCAATGAAAGACGGCCATGCAACCCCGGCTACCCCCACATCCAATACAAACACGCCTATCACATTTCCAATAACATTTATTGCATTGGAAATCACCGATATATGCATAGTTACATTTGTCTTTCCCAGACTGCGGTAAACTGATGCGCCGGCATTATAAACGGCAAATGCCGGATAAGAGTATGCTGAAATTTTCAAGTATGTAATGCAGGCATCCATAACCGGCTTTTCTACTTTTCCGAACAACAGGCGAAGCATCGTCTCATTTCCAATCAACACTGCTGCCGCAATAAAGACAGAAAAAATCGTTGAGAACAACAGAAGCTGACTTGCCGCTTCTCCCGCATGTTCCCTTTCTTGTCTGCCAATGTACTGACTGATGACAACCGCTCCTCCAGATGCCAGTGCTGTAAACAAATAAATAAATATGGTATTAAACTGGTTTACAAGTGAGACTCCGGACACAGCGGCTTCTCCTGCATAACTGATAATCAGCGTATCCGCAAGCCCTACACACATTACTAGAAGCTGTTCCAACAGCAGCGGAACAATTATTCTTTTCAATTCTTTATTGGAAAACAATTCATTCTCTCTCATTATGCCTTTCCTTTTTATAATACGGCTACTCTCCCAAATCCAGGTCAAGGCTGTTTACCCATTCCATAACTGTATCCTGAGAATCACTGCCACCGAAACGCCGACCATCAAGCCACTTTGCATCACTTGTAAGCTTCTCCAAATTCGTAGCACTGGAACCTATGCCACTGCTGCCGGAGGTACAGAAAGGTACAATGGTTTTACCTGAAAAATCATAGCCTTCCATGAAGGTGCAGACAATTCTTGGCGCTTCTCCCCACCAAATAGGATAGCCGATAAACACGATGTCATATTGTTCCATATTTTCCACTGAACCAGAAATTTCAGGACGTGCATCCGGGTCATTCATTTCAATAGTAGTACGGCTGTCATTATCACTGTAATTCAAGTCCGCATCCGTATATGGAACTTTTGGGATGATTTCGTAAAGATCAGCATCCAATCCATCTGCAATGTATTTTGCTACACCTTCTGTCGTATTAGTAGCAGAAAAATAAGCTACCAAGACTCTGTTTCCCTGCACTTCGGGAGCTTCCGCTTCTTCTGACTGTGTGTCAGGAGCTTTCGCTTCTTCCAAATCACCTGTATTGTTGTTTTCTGTTGAGACCATATCATTTGTGGTGTTTTCCGCAGATGACTGCTCTGTTTTACTTGCAGAATTACCACAAGCTGCAAGACTGAAAATCATAAATACAGCAAGTAAAATAGCAATTAATTTTTTCATAATAAATACCTCCAAAGTTTTTTATTCTACCATGCTCTGTGTGGCAGGAACATCCTTAGATTCTGCCTATCTCTTTAAAAAAAATATAAGTGCAGTTCTTTTCCTGCACTTATATTATATTTACACATTTATAATATATCAAATACTTAGTTTTTATATCTCATTCATGCCTAAAAAGCATTTTGCATATTCAATAAACTTTGTAGCTACCAAGCTGAACGGCTGTCCACGTTTCCACGCCAAAACACTCGTTGCCGTAAGCGTAGGATATAGCGGTCGGTAAATTACCTTCGATAAATCCCAAAAAGGTACTGCCCCTTCGATAACTAAAGAGTATGCCAAGCCCTGATTTACCATGACTGCACCATTCGTACTCAGATTGCTGGTAAACAAGACATTCAGATTTTTATAATAATCACCAAACCAACTCGCCAGCTCACTCTGCACCTGCATACGTCTTGGAAGAATCAAAGGCAGTTCTGACAAATCGCTTGCTGTAATAAATTCTTTTTCTGCAAGCGGGTCATCCGGTGGCATCAAGACCACCCACTTTTCTTTCATGTTCATACGGATAAAATCATATTTCTCCATATCTACCGGTTCCAAAAGCAAACCAAGATCAAGAAGTCCCCTATCCATCTGTTCTTTCACTAAATCTGCTGTTGCCGTAAAAATATCAAACGTAACACGGGGATATTTCTGATGAAAATTCCGAAACAACTCCGGAAGCAATTGTACTGAGGCAATTTCTCCACATCCAATGGAAATCTTACCTTCCACTTGTTCCTCCTGCTCGACCAGTTCCTTTTCCGTTTTATCAACAAGTTGCACAATTTCTTCTGCACGTCGGCGAAGCAGAATGCCTTCATTTGTCAATTTAAATCTTCGGGTGCTTCTGTCAAACAGTTTAACACCGATTTCCTCCTCCATCTGTGCCAGCTGTCGGGACAGTGTGGGCTGTGTGATATGCAAAACTTTTGAGGCTTTTGTAATGCTTTCTTCCCTTACTACGGTTAAAAAATAGCGAAGAACTCTGATTTCCATTTACGGACTCCTTTCTGCTCTTTTTCAACTACTGCATTCCTGATGGTTATATCATTTATCATTCAATACCCGCTTTGCTTTCATTGATTCAACAACAGCAAACACCTTTTTCGTTGTAAGCCCCTGCACCACTATTGTAAAGAACATCGTTACATATGTTACTATAAGTACAACGTTGTACGCATCCTTTGTTAAAAACTCTGCACAGCTAAACGCAAGTGCAAGTGACAAACCACCCTTTAATGCACTCCACGTCATAAGTGTTGTAAATTCATTTACACTATACCTGTTAGGTATTTTATTTTTTCCTATAATAAGCGTTGACACAAATACACCTACATATCTGGCGATAAAATTTCCAATTATGGCTGCCAGAATAAGCAATAACAAGCTTCTATGGAACGGCATGTTTAAGAGCGAAACACCAATGAGGATAAATAATACACTGTTAAACAGCGTATCTGCTATATGCCAGAAATCCTCGTACAAATCCTTTGGGTCAACAACCTTCCTCCATTCCTCTTTGCCAGCCATTGCCTTTGAAAAGTATATTCCGCATACTACCGATGCAATGACTCCCGAACAGCCTAAATGCTCACACACAATATACGCAGCCATAACATCAAACATACTGATAAATATGTGCAGTATAGGGTTGTTGGTACACTTTAAAAGTGTAAACATTACAAATGATATTGCAAGACCTATTGCAATTGCCCCTAAAAGCTCCTTTGCCATAAGTACAGGAAAGCTTAAATCTGATGTGTCATTTACAATGTTTTTTATACAGACAAACACTGCAACACCTGTACCATCGTTAAAGAGTGATTCTCCCTCAATAACAGTTGATACATTTTTTGACAAGCCCGCTTTTTTTAATATAGATGTTGCCGCAATCGGGTCTGTAGGAGAAACGATACAGCCAAGCAATATACAAAGCCATATAGAAAATCCAAGTTTCAGCCCAATGCTGACAGCATAAAACAATGCGCCATACAAAAATGATGACAACACGGTTGTAAGCAATGCCAAAAGACTGATTGACTTAATATTTTTTACAAAACGATTGAAATTAACCCCACTTGCACCTGCAAAAAGCATAAAGCAGAGAATTCCATCCATAAGAAATTCCTGAAAATTAAATCTCTCAAGCTTGCCCACGATTGTATGGCTAAAGCTGACGAGTCCCGTTTCCTCCAGAAGCTTTATCACCGCACTAAAAATAAAAGCAAACAAAACCAACGCTATGTCATTTGGCATTTTAATGGTCTTTTCATTCAAAATACTTATCACAATAACCAAAAGTAAAATGAATAAAAAACCGGCAAGTATATATTCCATCGTTTGCAATCCTTTCCTCAAGTTTTATCAACTAAGCATAAATATCTGACAATTCTTTAAGCTTTCTTCCTGCTGATACTACGATTACCTTATCCCCCGCCTCAATGACGGAAGAACCTCTTGCAACCTCAGTGATGCCATTTCGCATAATAGTGGCAATCAAAACATTTTCTTTCAGCTTGACATCACTGCTCATAAGCTGCTTTCCGCAAAATCGAAAGCTTTCCTTCACCTCAAATTCCACAGCCTCAACCTTTCCCTCATCTAAGGTATAAAGCCATTTTATATCTCCTGAATCCTCGTCACCATATCCCGCAGTTGCTCTGGCATTTCTTATTACTCCTGCCATACTTACATCCTGTGTTGAGAAAATATGGCTGATTCCACTGCTTTTAATCATCGTTGCATAATTCCCGTTATCTACCTCTGCAGATATTCTCTCCACTCCAAATGACTTAGCAAACATTGAGATAATAAGATTTACATCGTCGCTTCCCGTTACTGTAACACAGCCGTCTACTCCCTTTAATTCTCTGTTCAAAAGCTCAGCATCCGTTCCATCGCCACACAGTACCTTTGCCTTTGGATATTTTTCCAAAAGCTCACTGCACCGCTTAGGATTTTTATCTATAACCTCAACCTTTATTCCACTGTTTAGCATAAGACCTGCCAGATAGTATCCAATCTTGCTTGCTCCGACTATGAGGACCTTTTTTATAAGCTTACCGATAATTCCGATTTTATTGAGGAATTCATCCATTACCTCACCGACAGCAAGAACCGTTATTTTATCTCCTGCCTTTATCTCCGCATTGCCATTTGGACTCATTGCCTTTCCGTTTCGGTCAATGGCACAAATCAAAACATCTGTATCCACCTTGCTCTTTAAATTTACAAGCTTTGTTCCGTCAAGTATGTTGCCTTTTTTTATCATAATACTTGCTACGAATACATTTCCGTCACCAAACCGTTCTATCTCAATACCATCCGGATATCTCAACATTCTATGTATTTCATTTGCCGCCATTCTCTCTGGATTAACAATGGAGTCAACTCCCATTTCCGTTTTCAAAAACTTGTGCTCCATCTTGTAGCCCGGACTTCTGACAGCCGCTATCGTGTGCTTTATCCCCAGTTTTTTAGAAACCGAGCAACAAAGTATATTCGTCTCATCACTCTTTGTTACTGCAATCAGCATCTTTGAAGAGTCTATGCCTGCCTTTTTCAAAAGATTCACAGATGCTCCATTTCCCGTAAATCCGTTACAGTCATATTTATCTGTTATCTCATTTATTCTTGCTGCATCATTATCAATGACAACAACATCATAGCCATCGTTACAAAGATATTCTACAACAACCTCGCCAACCTTACTGGCTCCTACCACTATAACACGCATTTTCAAACCGCATCCTCTCGTAAATTTATCCTTGCCATATCAAGTTTTCATAGAAAACCTGATACATGACATATTATACATCAAAAAAAAACACGTATCAACATATTACATTCTACAATAGAAGGG
>CAMWGV010000086.1 GCA_947173945.1 uncultured Lachnospiraceae bacterium | reverse complement strand
GTCTGTGACTGGGTGTTGCGGGGGATTATTTTTATTTGGAGGCAGAAATCCGAAAAATGGAAAGCGTTTCAAGTTGTTTAATAGTTAAAGTAGAGGATATATGAAAATTAAAAGAATATTACTGTGTATGGAAATTTATGAAGAATTGAGATATAATTTTGATGCTGAGAGTGAACAGGAAATTGGTATTTGAGGAGACATAGTAATGGATTTTGAAAAAGTATTAAATATGAGACAGTCTACGCGTAAATTTCAAGAAAAACAGATTACGGAGGAACAATTAGAAAAGATATTAAATGCAGCGAACAGAGCTCCTATTGGAAGCAATAAATATGAAGATATTCATATTACGGTTGTGCAAAATAAGGAAATACTTTTGAAATTATGCGAAGCAGCCTGGGAAAGATTTAGCAGGTTGCAAAAATTAGAAGATATAGCAGGGGATACTATTGATAAAACTGTTCCAAAGGAAAAGAAAAATAATCTTTTTTATGGTGCTCCAACAGTCATTTTTGTGTCTCATAAAAACCAAGACCTTCAGCCGGGAATTGAATGGGCAAATGCAACATCAGTTATCAATCAAATGCATTTAGAAACAATAAATTTAGGGCTTGCAAGTGTTTATATGTGGGGAGCCCTTGAATCAATGAGAATGATACCGGAGCTTGATAATACATCAGTTTTAAATTTGCCAAATGAATATGAGCCTTTAATCGCTCTTGCAGTTGGATACCCTGTTAAAGAATTAGAGGAACTTCCAATAAAACATGAGATTATAAAAATGAATAAAATTTGATAATGTTCTGTGTTGTATGTCAGGAGGTTATAATGAAAACAATAGTATTAAATGCAAGTCCGCGAAAAAATTGGAATACCGCACAATTGCTTAAAGCAGCAATGGCTGGTGCAAAATCAACTGGTGCAGAAGCAGAATATATAGATTTATATGATTTGAATTTTACGGGATGCAGAAGCTGTATGCTTTGCAAAAGGAAAGATGTGAAAAGGTGCCACTGTTATTGGAAAGATGAACTTTCGCCTGTAATAGATAAAGTCTATTCTTCAGACACACTCCTTATAGGTACCCCAATATATTTCGGGAGACCTACAAGTCAGTATTTTGCATTTATGGAAAGACTGCGTTTTTCTTCGCTTTCCTACGATGATTACAGCAATTATTTTAAGGGGAGTGTAAGTGTAGGAATGTTTTTGACGATGAATGCGACAAAGGAATTCTATGACAAATTATATAAGGAAAAATTTGAAGCTTATGCAGACGAATTCAAGTCATTAAATGGAGAAGTTTATTTATATCCGGCATATAATACACTCCAAGTTGATGACTATTCAAAATTTAATATGAGCAGTTTCAGTGAGGAAGAAAAGAAGAAAGTTCACGAAGAATGCTTTCCAATAGATTTGGGAAATGCGTATAATCTCGGAGTGAAATTAAGTCAATCAAATTCCGTTGAATAAACAGAAGAAGCGGGTAGGCTTTTCCAGTTAGATGGATTTGCTCAGTGGAAGAATAAATGTCGCTTTTCTTTATCATAAATGGAATGGTATTAATTATCAATAGTAAAATCCAAAAAAATATATAGAATAGTGAAACAGCGTTAGAGCGTATGGAACCATCTGTACGCTCTATTTTTTATGAAAAAAAAGGAGGGCACAGACATGGTTGGAATTATGAACAATGCAGCAGAAGGGCAAGTGAACCTTTGATAATCAGGTAAATGGGATAGCTGCCCGTTTAGACGAATTTGGCGGAATGATTGTAGTGGTGGTATCCCCGCCAATCTCGACTGTGATTCCTTTTATTCTGTTGTAAAAAACACCGGCATTTCTGCCGATGTTGTAACAATAAGTTTATGCAATCACCGAGTATATACAGCTTCTTACATCAGTTTATTTTTTAGTGACCTGTTTTTTCAAATATGCCACATCGTCTTCCCGGTCAAGAATATGCATCTTTTTATGGCAGTTCGGGCAGAGTGCCACGGCATTATCTGGTTTGTCATCGCCGCCCCTGCGCATCCAAATAATATGATGGCACTCAAGATAAGGCTCATCCTTTTTGTTATTGAACGGTGCTGGCATTCCACACAACTGGCATATTCCTCCCGCCCTTTTCTTAACATAGGCAGACACCAAATCCCATCTGGCTATTTTCCATTCTTCCACTAATCTGCTGTCATTCCCGTCAGGGCGCTTTTTTGCATGATCCTCGATTTCCTTCTCCATTTCCCTAAGCTGCTTTTCAAGCTCTTTATGGGCGTCTACGTTAGAGCCTGCCCACTCAGTTTTGGGAGGACCATCATGCTCCCCATAAAGCCACTTTACATACATGACAAGTGACATATCTCTCGTATCTTCATGCTGCTCCTTATATTGAATCAGCTTTCTTTGCAGTTCATACGCTTTCTCGCTGGATTCATAGCGGATACCTAACTGGTCGCAAAACCACCTCAAATGATTATCGGAATAAATGGAAATGTATATGTCAGGATAATATATCGCCAACAGCTTATACCTGAACAATTGGGAAAAATTGCTTTTTTCAATAATGGCATAGTTCCTTTTTTCGCCGGCCTCAAGCAGCTTGAGGATTTCGTTTTTCGCATTTATCCAGGCATCCTCCAAACTGTTACCGAATTTTTTTGTGTGCTGGTATTTTCCAAGTTTCTTGTCATACCACACGCCAAACTTTTTTTGGCGGGACATCCCCGTGATATTGCCCATCCTCTCAAGTTCCCTTTCGATTTTATAGCAGAAATTGTCATGGTCTCCATGCCCGATGCAATATTGTTCCATTGTCATATTTTTAATTACAGAACGGTTGTACTGGCTAGAAAATGTCCTTGCCTGGGCAATCACTCCCTCTATATCATCAATCGCCTGTTTGCTGGTATAATCGTGTTCAAATGCCATACCTACACCTCCAATCAGGATAATTATAAACCATGGAGCCGGCATTATAAAGGAAAAACTGCTAAAAGCGGTCAAATAGCAGGCTCAAGAAAAAAATTAATAAATGGTTGAAAAATATTAAGGTATAAGAAGCACACTTTATTAAGGGGTAATCAAAAGATTGCTCCTTATTTTTTATGGTAAAAACCTAAAACTAAAAATATTGTAGCATGGATAATAAAGAGAGGAATAACCTCAGATTTAAATTAGGGGATGAGGGAAACAAATACTATATGTGCTGTCGGCTTGAATAATTTATAATTTCAAGATATAATATACTCTAAAAACTTATGATAAATAATCAGATGAAAAGATAAGACTAAATGTGTAAAGCACGGATAACCTCTTATGTTGCAACGAATTTCGAACGGATTTTTGCTACATACAGTCCTGACACAGTAAGGAAGGTGTTGTAATGAATGAAAATAACGTTATTATTTATCAGGCCGAAAATAATATAACAAGAGTATCTGTACGGTTTTCTGATGAGGATATATGGCTTACTCAAGGACAGATTGCAGAATTATATGATATGAAAGTATTTATAAAGATAGGGAATTGGAGAAAAATCGAACTAACAAGAAATTCTTGTTAGTTCGCATGGACGGAACGAGACAGGTCAAAATAAACTTTACTATGCTGTTCATGAACACACGATGGCAGAAGCAATTTATGAACGTGTGGATAACCAGAAGCTATTGGTTGGCATGACAAATTTCAAGGGTGATTATATCATGAAAGATGTTGTTAAAATGCTAAATGATAGGAAATGAATTTAGGTAACTTAACATGGATGTAAAATAGAAAAAAGAATATTTTTGGAGGTTGTCATGAAAGAAACTTTGATTGATTTGAAAACAAGGAGAAGCTGCCGTAAATATAAACCAGAGCAGATACGTGAGGAAGAACTTAATGCAATATTAGAAGCTGGGACTTATGCCCCTACAGGAATGGGTGCACAGAGTCCTGTTATTGTTGTTGTCCAGGATCAACCTACAATAAGTCTGTTGTCAAAATTGAACGCCGAGGTAAACGGTAGCAGTGGTGATCCGTTTTATGGTGCACCAACCGTGCTTATTGTGCTGGCGGAACGCAGTCGCAGAACTTATGTGGAAGATGGGAATATGGTAATTGCCAACCTATTGAACGCTGCCCATGCAGTTGGTGTGGACTCCTGTTACATTTACCGTGCAAGGGAGGTCTTTGAATCAGAGAAAGGAAGGGCACTGCTTGAAAAATGGGGAATCAAGGGTGATTATGCTGGAATTGGCAATGTGATCCTCGGTTATGGTCTGCCCGAAGGAATCAAGGCGCCGGCTCCAAGAAAGGATGATTATGTTATTCGCGTATGATTTTCAGAGAAGATAAGTCTTGTCTTAAAACAATGAGATTGTAAAAAGGGAGTAATAAATATGAAAACGATAACTTTGGGAAGTACTGGAATAACTACACCACAGAACGCTTTTGGCGCGCTGCCTGTTCAGAGAGCTGACAAGCAGTCGGCGGTCAGGTTGCTGCGAAGAGCCTACGAGGGAGGTATTACGTTCTTTGACACGGCGAGAGCGTATTCTGACAGTGAGGAGAAGATAGGAATGGCGCTGTCCGACGTTCGCAAAAATATTTTTATAGCTACCAAAACAATGGCGCAGAATACCGAGCAGATGAAATCTCAACTCGAAATGTCACTGAAAATGCTTAAGACCGATTACATAGATATTTACCAGTTCCATTGTGCAGGAAGGTGCTACAAGCCGGACGATGGTACGGGTATGTACGAGCTTATGGAGGACTTCAAGCGACAGGGAATGATCCGCCATATTGGTATCACAGCGCACAAGATAGGCATTGCCGAAGAGAGTATTGAATCGGGATTGTACGAAACACTTCAGTTTCCATTCAGCTATCTGTCCTCGGAACGGGAGCTTGCGCTGAGCGATAAGTGCTACGAAAAGAATATGGGCTTTATAGCTATGAAAGCACTCGCAGGCGGCATTATCACGAATTCGAGGACTGCCTACGCGTTTATTGGACAGTACGGAAATGTTCTCCCGATATGGGGGATACAGCGCGAAAGCGAGCTTGAAGAATGGCTCGCATTTATGAACGATACTCCCGAGATGACTGAAGATATCAGAGCGGAAATAGAGAACGACAAGCGGCAACTCGGTGGAAACTTCTGCCGCGGCTGTGGATACTGTATGCCATGCCCTAAGGGAATCCAAATCAACAACTGTGCGAGAATGTCGCTTATGCTGCGCCGGGCACCTTCTGATAGCTGGCTCTCGGAGGAATGGCAACGTAATATGAAGCAGATAGATGACTGCATAAACTGTGGACAATGTAAGTCGAAATGTCCTTATGAGCTGGACACTCCTGCGTTGCTCAAAGAGAACTATGCCGACTATGTAAGGGTACTTGCGGGAGAAGTTGATGTAAGGTCCTGATATGAGCTGACGTGTGGTTTATGTACAGTGAAGGAAGAAATAAATGATGAGCAATAACAAAAGTACATCAGATGCACAAAGAACAGGGATTTTAATTATATTGCTTGCAGCGGCGTTTATAACGTCAATGTCTACCACGGTAACTGCAAATATGATACCGAATTTTACTGAATATTTCGGAGTATCATCCAATCTTGCCCAGTGGCTCACAAGCGGTGCAACGCTGATTTCCGGAATCACGATACCGATAACGGCATTTTTAATTAAGAGAGTACCGAACAAAGTATATTTCTTTTCCGCAATGACCGCATTTACAGTCGGTTCTCTGGCAGCTATTTTATCTATAAACTTTCCTATGTTGCTAATAAGCAGGTTGTTTCAGGCTGTAGGCTGCGGTATGCTTTTGCCGTTTGCACAGATTGTTCTGCTGAAACTTTATCCGAAAGAAAAGCATGGAACAATTATGGGCGCATATTCTATGGCAGCAATGGTATCCTCGGTTGTAGGACCTACATATGCAGGGCTTATTTTGGATTCATTTGGCTGGAAAGGCGTTTTTGCATCACTGTTTATTGTTGGACTCCTGATTATCATATGCGGTATCATATTTATGAAAAATATTACGGATAAGGAAGAGGCAGATTTGAATATCCTGTATGTATCACTTTCTTCATTCGGATTTGCGGCATTTCTTATCGGTGTGAGCAATATAAGTGGAGGCCTTTTTTCTATAAAGGGAGGAGGTCTTATATTTGTGGGACTTCTACTTCTTGGTACTTTTGTAGTTTTGCAGTTAAAATCCGAAAAGCCTATGTTAAATTTGCGTGTATTCAGGAATGCGGGATTCAGGATAGCCGTTATATTAAGTCTTTGTATGTATCTTATTTGTATGGGAAATGCAATGATATTACCTATTTTTTCAAAAGCAATCAGAGGCTTTTCCGATACTGCATATGGACTTGCCACAATCGTAGGCTCGGTATTATCGGTTATTACAACGCTTTCCGCAGGCAGATTGTATGACAAAGTCGGGATTAAACCTATGTTTGTCGTGGGAACAGGTTTATTTGCAGTATATTCGGTAATGGGATTTTTATTCTCGCAGAATACGTCAATCATATATATAGCGGTTGCCTTTGCAGTACAGACGATTGCCATGTCATCTTTAAATTCACCGACAACCGCAATGGCTCTAAGCGGGCTTGAAGGAAAGGAACGGGTTGACGGCAGTGCAATCTTTAATACACTGCGGCAGATTTCAAGTTCGCTTGCCTCCACGCTTGCTGTGCTGATTTATACATTGGTAGGCAGCAATATGATTGCTATTCACGGTGTATATGTATATTTCGGGCTCGTAACGGTAGCCATTGCTACGGCGATAATTTTATATCTGAAAACCGAAAGTAAATAAGATATATTTTTAATGTTAGGAGAGAACAACAAATTAGGATTTAAAGAGGATATTTTTATGAAGCAATATATCGTTGATGCTTTTACAAACAAAGTATTTAGTGGTAACCCTGCCGCTGTTTGTGTTATGGATAAATGGCCGGAAGAAACATGGATGATGCAGCTTGC
>CAMWGV010000085.1 GCA_947173945.1 uncultured Lachnospiraceae bacterium | reverse complement strand
TTATTATTGTTCTTTCTACTCATATTTTTCCCCTTTCAGATTTTGTTTTTTATTTCTTCATTTTCTCAATGTAACAGGTAACATTTCGTTCTGCTTCAAGCATTTCAACGGCATCATGTATTATTTCCAAATCCGCATTAGAAAAATTCTCATCCCTATAGTCATATTCAATTAATACCCATATAAGCTTTGTATCGGAATATGTGAGATACTTTTCAAGCTCCTCCTTAATACTTCCAATCTGCTTTGCATTAAATGCATCCCTTTCCTTTCTTGACAAACCAAAGTCATGTATAATTTTTGCAGTTGTCTGTCTTGCGGATTCATCCTTATTCTTTATGATAATATCAATGGACACCATATGGTTATTTGTTTCCGTGTCCATACCCGTCTCACATTTCATAATAACCTTTGTAGTGCTGACAAGTATTGCTTCATAAACTTCAGAAGAAACGGAATCACCATCATTAATCTGATACCCACTAAGTTCCGTTTTTAAAGCTTCGTTGTCAGCGGACAACGCATCAAGCTTATCCTGCATGTCCTCCAGCTTCGTCTCAGCATCCGCAAGACTTTCCTGTGATTTTTTTGCATTTTCATTTGCCTCTAAGGAAGCATTGCTCATATTACATATAACAACAAAAAGCAAAATCATTATGACATCCAAAAGAGAGGTGAAATCCAATATTAAATTTTTCTTTTTTCTCATATGCATTTCTCCGTGCTTCTCAATATCTTATATTTTCATTTTCTAACGCTCCTTGTGAGCCTTGTCCGGAATATAAACGGTTTCTATATACAGCTCATCATCCTCAATAGTCGGTGATATTCCCGCATCCAATATCTTACATATTATCGCTGACAGTATTCCCCAAAATGTTGACGTCAGTGCAGTAAAAAACAGTCCTGTTGACTGTTCTCCCATTTTATCCACCATTGGAATGAGCGATACAACTGTGCCAAACATTCCTAAAAGCGGAAAAATAGAGGTTATGCTGGTATAATATGCATAGAGCGAATTCATATGCTCCCGCAACGAAAAAAGTTCATTGATATCAAATTTTTTCTCCTCTATCTGCTCCGCTTTCAATAGGTCATTTTTTACCCTGTCAGGCATGTTTTTACTGTAATCCTTTGGGTAAAGGACATTATGCATACGCTCCGCCTTTTCCTTGACGCTTATAAATATCAAAATATTTACCACAAAAAGCACAATAATAAAAAAATCTATAAATCCAAAATTTTGGAATATAATTTTTATCATGTTTATCATATATGGAATTCCTTTCATACTTTCTTATTACTCACATACCGATTATATATCAAATCATTATCCAAATCAAAATATAATTTCCAACATCATAACCATCCCTTTGAGGGTATAATATAAAGTGTGTAAGTTCACAGTAACTAAACTTACACACTTTACATGAAAAACACTAATACTTGCTCTTTATGATAGAACATTCGGATACTTTGATAAATCCTAGTATAATGACATATTGATATTTAAACTTATGACTGATGCTCTCTACGTACATCTGCAAGTTCGTCATAATGTCCTGTAATATCTTCACCTGCCTCAACAGCGGCAACTGCTCCACTACCGTAAACAACTTTAAGCAAGATAGGAGTAATGATTGTTGTAATTACCACCATAACTACCACCGGTCCCACAAAAGCACTTCCCAACAGTCCAAGTGCAGTTCCTTTACTTGCCACTATGAGGGCAACCTCTCCTCTGGACACCATTCCGACTCCAATTCGCTTGCACTGGTGTGACTGATATCCACACATCTTTGCACCCAGACCACATCCGATAACCTTTGTCAGAATCGCCACAATAACAAGTACCAGAGTAAACAGAATAATAGCAGGCGTCATTTTCGGAAGCGTAACGGAAAGTCCTATATTTGCAAAGAAAACAGGGGACAGCAAAAGAAATGATACGACATCAAACTTTGCCAGCAGGTATTCAGACATTTCTGTATTAGAAATAATCAGTCCGGCTATGTATGCTCCCGTAATATCCGCTACTCCAAACAGACGTTCCGACAAGTATGCCATGAGCAGGCAAAACACAAATGCCGCAATCACATGTCTGCGACGCACTTTATCCGCATTTGACATCCAATATTTGTAAAATTTATAAAACAGAAAACCGACCACAACTGCAAACACAAAAAATGCTGCCACTTTTGCCAGAACTATTCCGATGCGGACCGAAGGGTCTGTCACACTTGTAATTATTGTCAGTGCAATAATTCCCAAAATATCATCAATGATTGCCGCTCCAAGAATCGCATTACCTGAATGAGTTTTCAATCTTCCAAGCTCTTTCAGCGTCTCTACTGTGATACTAACGGAAGTGGCAGTCAAAATCACTCCTACAAAGATGTTCTGCAGAAAAACACTGCACGATGCATCTGACTGTATCACTTCCGGCTTATTGAAGAAATAAGCACACAAAAATCCTCCTGAAATCGGTACAATAACACCACAAACTGCAATAATCAGAGAGGCTTTTCCACTCTTTTTTAACTCCTTGATATCCGTTTCCAGTCCGGCACTGAACATCAGAACGATTACACCCAGTTCTGCCACGGCACTCAAAAATTCTGTTTCTGACAAAACTCCAAGCATCGCCGGTCCCAGTAAAAGTCCTGCCATCAGCGCACCAACCACCTGCGGCATTCGTACTTTCGTTGTTGTAACACCCAATAATTTGGTACATAATAATATAATTGCTAAGTCAAGTAAAAATTTGTAGCTATGCATCTGTCCTGCCTCCATTTTTCAGGTTTTTAATTTATATATCAACATTAACTGTAAGAATCTCCATGCGGATGACCCTCTATTAATGTAGAAAAATAGCACATTTTAGTTTAACACTATTATTTATATATATCAATAAGAATTTTTCATCGGCTTACAACTAAATAATGACTATAAAATAACTTGATTTTCTTAAGCTGTACCCTCAACCCTAATCCTTGCTCTTTATAATAGAACATTCGGATACTTTGATAAATCCTAGTTTTTCTGCCATTTTTTCAGAAGCAACATTTTTATAATGACATGCCCACACAGGTGCTTTTGCTTGCTCGATGGTATATTGTATCATCTTATTTGCGACAATCATCCCGAATCCTTGCTGTTTATATTCAGGCTTCGTTTCTATTCCGATATCTATTTCTTTTGTACTCACTGCAGCAGAAAATGCCCATGAAGCAATATCATCATTACAAGTTATACAATACCCTTTTCCCTTTACCAAAAAATCATTGACATCTTTCCAAAAAAGAGAAGGTACAATTTTTCCTGAAATTTGCTTTAATAACCGGTTATCTATTTCTTTCAATTCATAGCCATCAGGTAAAGGAGATTCTATATATCCTTTAGATCCTGAATACTGAAACAAATATCGTTTTTCTTCAACAACATCATCTTTGGATTCAAAATATTTTTGTATATATTCATCTCTTGTCATTAAAAGAAATCGTTTTGTATTCAATTTAGTTCTATCCGACATAAACTCATATATGTCTTCCAGAAAATACTCATCAAT
This sequence comes from uncultured Lachnospiraceae bacterium, assembly GCA_947173945.1. GTDB lineage: Bacteria > Bacillota > Clostridia > Lachnospirales > Lachnospiraceae > Coprococcus_C. The sequence goes on along the minus strand of CAMWGV010000085.1, from coordinate 3,609 downwards.
GTTTCCAGAAAGATAAGCAAAACCACTATGTACCCAAAATAGAACTTTCTCATAGTCGTTCACTGAATTTGTGAAAATGTCTCCTTCTTGAATACCCTCAGCAACAGAAAGCGGATAAACAGAGCCACAATCATGAGTTTTTGCACTATCAATTAAATTTGAATACTGCAGTGAATTAAGCTTATGCAACATTCTATGCACTTCCTTTCAAACTGTTATTGTAAATTTATCATATTATACTTTTGTTTACAATCAGATTGTACCTTTTCAAAACAAGGGGTTTTACATCTAAAATCTCTTTTCCCCTTGACAAAATTTAATTAATAACATATGTTATATAACAAGAATTATACAAGGAGATAATAATCATGAATAAAATCAAAAAACTGTCACTTGTTTCATTACTGCTTATGACTGCATTTTCCTTTTCCGGCTTTTTCAAAATAAAAATAAACGGAGAGCCCCTAAACCTTGCAAGCTTAACACTAGTTATCGGTATCGTTGTATTTTTTATTACACGAGAACCTGAGGATAAAGATGCTATGAGCCTAAAAGCAATTCCGCAGCTTCTGAAAAATACAAAAACAATTGTTTTGGTTGTGATGCCTATGGTAATGAATATCTTATGTTTTACCTTGGCAAAATGGCTTGTACCTGAGTTTTTGGAGCATCTTTCAGATCGTACAGATTTCCTTGCATTTGATAAATTTCTGATTTTATTGGCAGAGCTGCTCATTGCTGCATTAGGTGAAGAAATCGCATGGCGGGGCTTTTATCTGAAACAACTTTCAAAAATGTCACCATTTGGCGTTGCCGTACTGATTACTGCCGTGCTATTTTCGCTTTGCCATTTATCTTCGGGAAGCACTATCGTTGTGTTGTATGATTTGCTGTTCATTGTTATAAATGCAGTATTCTACGGACTTGTATATAAGAGAACGAATAATATCCTTATAAGTACATTGTCACACTTTTTAGCCAATCTTTTAGGAGTGCTGGCTTTATTGATTATTTAGATATAAAAATGGGGCTGTCGATTTAGATTTAAGTCGTACGGCTCACCAGTGGCAGTCTCATGCTGCTATATACACATAAAACACACTTTCGCTCGTCTCAGACGTAACGGTGCTAAGAGCTTGGATTTCGCTGCATCTGTACATGTCATATATAAAACCGTTTGAAGACGTCGGTACTTAAATTGCCGGTCTAAGATTCCTTTATATAGAAGTATCTTAAACCGGCAATTTTTAGTACCGTTACGTCTGAAACGAGCGAAAGCGTGTTTTTATATGACATGTACAGATGCAGCAAAGCCCAAGCTCAAGTACCGACGTCTTCAAACGGTTTTATGTGTATATAGCAGCATGAGACTGCCACTGTTGAGCTATACAGCTTAAAATTTTGCGGCAGCCCCATTTTTATATTGCGCTTACAAAATCATATTCAGTATCTTGTTGCTTCTTGCAACAAATGCTGTCATTGCATCAGCTTCAAGAGGCTTGTTTGCAATCATTGCAAGGTCATATAGCTGACAGCATATCATGTCCGTATTTTCTCCCTCTGGGTTGTCAAGGACATACTTAACAAGCTTGTTGTTTGCATTTAATATGAGTGTTTCACCGTCTCCACCAAACATTGACGGATCCATGCCACTGCCCATGCTGTATGCACGCATCATTTCCTTCATTCTTCTTGCATCCTCTGACAAGGTTATCATTGACGACACATCATCATTTTTAAGATTTTCCACCTTTATGTTAAGCTTGTCATTTCCGATTGCCTTCTTAAATATCTCAGAAAGCTTGTCTGTGTATTCCTTTTCCTGCTCCTCACTAAGTGCTTCACCCTTGAAGTTTTCTGACAAATCAGCATCTATACGGAGGAATTTTACATTTTCATTTTTTCCCTCCAAATGCGTGATATAAGGATTGTCTATGTTATGCACAAGGTAGACAGCGTTCATGCCCTCCTCCTTGAACATCTTTATATACTGTGACTGTGCCTGCTCGTCCGATACATAAAATACCTTGTTTTCGTATTTTTCCTTACCCTGCTCCAGATACTCAGGAAGTGTGAGATACTTTCCGTCTAAATCCTTAAACAGCATGTAATCTGTCATTTTCTCACAGAACTTTTCATCCCTGATACATCCAAACTTTATAAACGGGCTGATGTCATCCCAATATTTCTCGTAATCCTCTTTTTCAGTCTTACACATGCCTGAAAGCTTGTCAGCTACCTTCTTTGTAATGTAATCTGATATCTTCTTTACAAAGCCATCATTCTGCAACGCACTTCTCGATACGTTAAGCGGAAGGTCCGGACAGTCAATTACACCCTTGAGGAGTAAAAGGAATTCTGGTATTACCTCCTTGATATTGTCCGCTATAAACACCTGATTGTTATAAAGCTTTATTGTACCCTCAAGCTGGTCATACTGTGTATTAATTTTAGGGAAATATAAAATACCCTTTAAATTAAACGGATAATCCATGTTGAGATGTATCCAGAACAAAGGCTTCTTGAAATCAAGGAATACCTTCTGGTAAAAGTCGATATACTCCTCCTCCGTACAATCCTTCGGATTTTTCAGCCACAGTGGATTTGTATCATTAAGCGGAGGGTTAACCTTTTTCTCATCCTCATTGGATGCTTCCTCTCCACCTTCCTTTTCTTTGCTTTTATCGCTATCGCCTACAAGCTCGTCTTCCTCACTGACCTCGATAATTTTATCCTTTTCCTTTTCTTTTGCCGCTTCCTCCTCCATTTTATCCTCATTTATAAAATAGATATTATACGGCATAAATGCACAGTACTTCTGAATAACCTCTCTTACGCGGTACTCATTTGCAAACTCATAGCTTTCCTCATTTAAATAAAGTGTAATGGCAGTTCCTCTTGTGTCATCATCACTCTCTGTCATAGTGAACTCAGTACCGCCGTCACATTCCCAGAATACAGGCTTTGCATCTTTCTGATATGAGCAGGTTTCTATCGTTACCTTGTCTGCAACCATGAATGCTGAGTAAAAGCCCAATCCGAAATGTCCGATTATCTGATCCTCTCCTGCTTTATCCTTGTATTTATTTATAAAATCTGTAGCTCCTGAAAAAGCAATCTGATTAATATATTTGTCAAGCTCTTCTTCCGTCATACCAAGTCCGTTATCAACAAACGTAAGTGTTTTATCCTTCGCTGACGCATAAACCTCAATCTTGTATTCCTCACCGTCAGTCTCCTGAAAATCACCCATTAAAGCAAGCTTTTTAAGCTTTGTAATTGCATCACATCCATTTGAAATAAGTTCCCTGATAAATATATCGTGGTCTGAATATAACCACTTTTTTATAATCGGGAAAATATTATCACTGTTAATTGAAAGACTCCCCTTTTTTTCCATTTTTGTCATACCTCCATGCTTTCTGATTTTTATTTAATAAGATTCGAACTACAGCACCAAAGATACTTTGTTCTCTAAATTTGGTTGGTAAAACCATCTGACGAATACTATAATACATGAAAACATCAATGTCAATAAAAAATTAGCACTCATTACAAAAGAGTGCTAATAAACATTTTTATTTTAAACAAATATTCTATACATAATAC
>CAMWGV010000084.1 GCA_947173945.1 uncultured Lachnospiraceae bacterium | reverse complement strand
GTTGCATATGGATAAAATTTATGATAATGATGAAAAAGTCAACTTAAGTAATTTTGCCCAGGTGGTGGCATTCTGTAAGGACCAGTGGGAAAATAACTATTTTTATTATCCATTTTTATTAACAATGTATGATTTTTCCATGATTTCATGTATTGAGCAATTGATGAAATCCGAAAATGCATTTTCGGATTTAGTTGAAATGTATGAAACTCAAGTGCAAAATTATGTAGAAAGCAATTATAGATTACTAGATAATGTTAGTAAAGTAAAACAAATGATACAAGTTAATGAGTTTGATTTCGAACCAGTTGCTAATAAGATACCATATTTGGTATCGATTGAAAATGGTAAGAAAGACAAACTAAGGTTGGCTATTGCGAATGTAAGATTGAATCATAATAATTTTGAAAAAGTTGTAATAGATAAACCTAATAGAAGTTATCAAAGATATAAAAAAATGTCAAAGATAATAAACGAGGCAATAGATGAAAAAGCTGATATGTTAATTATGCCGGAAGCTTATATGCCATTTGAGTGGTTATCAACTGTTGCGAGAACATGTGCACGTAATAATCTTGCAATTGTGTCAGGCATAGAGCATATTAAAATTGGGAGCAAAGTATTTAATTTAACAGTTATAATTTTACCATATGATGATCTAGTTAATAAAAGTGCATTTATTTCATTCCATCTTAAAACGCATTATGCACCAGCAGAGAGACAAGAAATAAAAGGATATAGATTAAATGAAGTTATAGGAAATCACTATGAGATATACAAATGGTATGAATGCTATTTCCCAGTATATTGTTGTTATGAATTGACTTCAATTATTGATCGTGCAATGTTTCAGTCGTATGCAGATTTTCTGGTTGCAATTGAATGGAACAAAGATATAAATTATTATAGCAATATACTCGAATCATTGAGTCGAGATATTCATTGTTATTGTGTTCAAGTTAATTCTTCCGATTATGGAGATAGCAGAATAACTAAACCTTCTAAAACAGAAGAAAAAGACATCATGAGAACAAAAGGTGGCATTAATAGCACAATTTTGGTTGATGAAATAGATATTGCTAAGATGAGGAGTTTTCAGCTTAAAGGTTATGATTTGCAAGCGTATGATAAAAGATATAAGCCTACGCCACCAGGTTTTAATACTCAAGTTGTCTTAAAGAAAATAAAAGGAGAGAATATGTTATGACAATATCCTAAATCGGATAATTATTACAGGTGACAGATTGAGAACCACATTACCCTATGCTTAAAAGAGTAATTTATATTATTTTAAAATAGATAATAAGTGGATTGTTGCGTTTTTATGTAAGTCCATGCATTTATGTGGTAGTATATAGGAATATAAAATGCAATGCACTAAATACAATTATAGTGAAAATATATGCGTAAATGAAATCTGTGGGATATACTATTTTAAAGAGATATTGATAGATGAACATTATTCAAGATATTTCAAAAATGTTGTGTTTGCCATTTTAAGTGGAAAACGGAAAGATTAGCTTGAGGTTTTTCAGAGACTTTTGGAAACCTTTAGAAGGTCAATTTGGGATGTCTAAAAAAGGAGATATAAACATGAAAGTAGCAGTCATTTTTCCGGGAATCGGGTATCATACAGATAAACCGCTTTTATACTATGGAAAGAAGTTAGCAAAAGAGTCTGGTTATCAGATAATAGAGGTTAATTATACAGGATTTCCATCAGATGTAAAAGGAAATGATGAAAAAATGAAGCAATCTTTTGAGATTGCGAGAACACAGGCAGAGGAGACGCTTTGTGATGTGAATTTTCAAGAATATGAGAGTGTCTTATTTATTTCAAAGAGTATCGGAACCGCTGTGGGGGCAGTCTATGATAATGACCATGCTGTCAATGCGCAGCACATTTGTTTTACTCCTGTACCACAAACATTTTCTGTTCTTAGGGGAAAAAGTGGCATTGTATTTCATGGCTTAAATGATCCGTGGTGTGAATCTTCGGTTGCAGTGGAGAACTGCAAAAAGCTAAATCTTAAGCTAAAAACCTTTGAAGGTGCAAATCATTCGTTGGAAACGGGTGATTGTTTAAGAGATTTGGAGATTATGAGCATGGTTTTTGACTGTCTGAAGGATAGCATCTGTCTATTATAAAAACTTTTGTCTTTCGGACAAGACATCTTTTGATAATATTCATTCAGTGATGGTATTTTTGCTATCAAGGTGTTTTATAGTTAGTAGAAATTGTTTCGAGGGCTATTTATATCTATGATAAATTAATTTTAAAGTGCCCTTAGCTATTGGTAGTAATATATAGCTAAGGGCGTTTTGGTGTCTTAATTTCTGTGTGCCACAAGTTTGCTAGTCTGTTTCTATATAAATAAGCCTGATTTAAATTTGTGTAAAACTGTTTCATATGGATACCATTGTTGATAAATCGTCAAATTTCTTGATAAATCGTTATGGCTTTGATATACTGGTTAAGGTAAAAACTTGAGGATATATTATTATCAAATAAGGTAGTATTTATGGGGGATTGTATGCATGAGGGGCTTCGGTATAAATTATAAATAACGTTGGAAATTACTAACTGATAAAGGAGTATTAAAGGCTGGATTGAGAATATGAACAACAATAGAAAAATTAATTGATTAGGAGGCTGGAAATGGGGAGAATTTCCGAATATGAAGTTGAAAATTTATTCATAGACCGACTTGAGAGTATTGGTTATGAATATGTTAAATTAAATAATTATGATGATGTTTTAGAAAATTTTAAAAATAAATTAGCTGCATTTAATAAAGAAAAATTGATTGAGAAAAAAGGAAAAGCCGAATTCTCTAAAACAGAATTTTCCCGTATCTTAACATTCGTTGAAAATAAGACTGTATATGAATCAGCAAAAATTATGCGAGACAAGTATATTCTCACATTGGATAATGATGAGACAGTATATTTGGATTTCTTTTCGTCAGATACCACAAGAAATATTTATCAAGTAGCTAACCAAATAACTATGGATAAAGAACATAAGGATGATGTTGAATATAAAAATCGTTATGATGTTACTGTGCTTATCAACGGTCTTCCTGTTGTGCAAATAGAGCTTAAGCGACAAGGGGTTGAAATTAACGAGGCAATAAATCAAATTAACAGATATAGAAAATTTTCTTACAAAGGGCTGTTTAGGTTTTTGCAGATTTTTGTAGTTTCAAATTCAGTTCAGACAAAATATTTCTGCAATGAAAATGAGATGATTGACGGGAATTATAATCCTATTCTTAAAAGTCTTGTATTTTTTTGGACGGATGAGAAGAATATGAGAATAAACAGTTTGAATGATTTTACCACAGAGTTTTTTAGAAAGACTGCACTGACGGAAATGATTGATAAATATATGGTTATCAAGACATCAGAGCCGATTCTTATGGTTATGAGACCATATCAGATATTCGCAGTTAAAGAAGCTAAAAAGCGTGTGCTAGAGTCAAATCAAAATGGATTTGTCTTTGCATGTACCGGTTCGGGGAAAACACTCACAAGCTTTAAACTTGCACAGCTTCTTAGAGATGAGTCAAGAATAGATAAAGTGATATTTTTAATTGATAGAAAAGATTTAGATGACCAGACTGTTGATGAATATAATTCTTTTGAAAAAGGCTGTGTTGATAGCTCAGATAGTACTTATGTCTTAGTGAATCAGTTTAAGCAGAATGATAGAAAGCTTATTGTTACTACAATTCAGAAGATGGCTAATGCGGTTAAAAACCCAAAGTATGCGGAGCTTATGGATACATACCGAAATAAGAAAGTTGTTTATATAATTGATGAATGTCACAGATCACAGTTCGGAAAAATGCATGTGGATATAAAGAAGCATTTTGCAAATGCAAATTATATCGGTTTTACAGGAACTCCTATTTTTGAGCCAAATAAAGGTTCTGACGGAAGAACAACGGCAGATATTTTTAATGCCGGCAAATTAGACCCTTGTTTGCATAGGTACATGATTAAGGATGCTATTGCTGATGGTAACGTATTGAGATTTTCAGTTGAATATCAGAGGACTATTTTCGCACATGATATAGCAGTAAAGGGAATTGATCCTGAGAATTTGGATGATCCTGAATATTGTCGTATTCATAAAATAGATATGAATAAGTTGTACCATAGCTATGAAAGAATTGCCAAAATCGCAAATCATATTATGGAACATCATGAGCAACATGTGCATTTACAGAGCAATATATACACAGCACTTTTTGCCGTAGATAATGTAAAAACGCTTGGTCAATATTATTATGAATTTAAAAAATTGAATGAGAGTAGAGCAGAAAACAAACGACTCAAAGTAGCTGCCATATTCTCATATCAGGCGAATGAAGATATGGATGAAGGAGCGGATGAACATTCACAGGAGCTTCTTGCTCAATGTATAAATGATTATAATAAAATATATGGAACAGCATTTTCAATAGATACATTTGATGCATATAGGAAAGATATAGCAAAGAGAATGAAACAAAAAGACTTACCTCAAGTGGATATTTTGCTTGTGGTGAATATGTTTTTAACTGGCTTTGACGCAAAACCGCTTAATACATTGTATCTTGATAAAAATCTTATATGGCATACGTTGGTACAGGCATATAGCAGAACTAACAGAGTATACAAAAAGACAAAACAGTTTGGTCAAATAGTGTCATATCGTAATATTAAAAAATGGCAGGATGATGCTTTGAAATTATTCTCAGGAGATGGAGACCCTAATGAATACTTGTTGCAAAGTTACGAATATTATGTAAACAAGTGGGTGAACCAAGAACCTATACTTAGAAAAGTAGTACCATCTGTAAAGGAGGCAGGTCAACTTCAAAGTGAAGATGATATCAGAGCTTTTGTTATAGCTTTTCGTACCATGACACATACGCTTGCTACACTAAAGACATTTTCAAAGTTTGAATGGGATGATTTGGCTGTAGTGATGGGTGAAGAAGAGTATGAGGGTTATAAGAGCTGGTATTTGTATTATTATGATATGTTAAAGAGTAAGGATCCAGATAAGCTAAAAGTGCCAGTAGACATTGATTTTGATATTGAACTCGTCAGAACAGATAGAATAAATGTAGTGTATATTCTTAATCTATTAAAGAGTGCTAAAAATGCTAATGAGAACGATGACGATAAGAAGCAAAATATAGATCTTATAATTCGTGAAATTGAACGTTCTGATAACGAATTAATGCGATATAAGAGTGATGTTATGAAGTCATTTATTTATACCAGATTCTTTGAACTTCCAGCAGATGCAGATATTATGGCTGCTTATGAACAATTCGAAAAAGAATCGATGCAGGCTGATATTGAAAAATTTGCATATGATAATGAGTTAAAACCGGAATTAGTGACAGAAATGTTTTCTGAATATGTATTTAGCGGTTATTTGACAGATGAACGAATAAGAGTGCAAATAAGTTATAAAAAACTTGGTTTGATACAAACTACGAGCCTTATTAAAAGACTGAAAGTTTATATTGAAGCACTGTACAGAAAATACAAAGCAGAAGGAGAATAGAAAATGGCTGATACCGGATTATATCAGAAACAGGCGAACGAACTCTCGCAGAAACTATGGGCAATAGCAAATGACCTAAGAGGTAATATGGATGCCTCGAAATTCAAGAATTACATACTTGGAATTATTTTTTACAGATACCTTTCTGAAAGAACAGAAAATTATATGAATAATGAGTTGTTAAAAAATGATGGGATTCAATATGAAGAGGCATATAATAACAATGATTTCAGAGAAACCGTAGAGCAGTGGTCAATAGAATATCTCGGCTATATTATTAAACCTGAACATCTTTTTAAAAATCTTATCAGAAGAATAGAAAAACCGGAAAACGATGATGATAAATTCTCTATTGAGGATTTGGAAAGAGCCATTAATGATGTTACAGGGTCAACCATGGGACAGCGTTCGGAATCTGACTTTTCAGGTTTATTCAATGATATGAAACTGCAAGATCCAGACTTGGGTGATGCTGTATCGGAAAGAACGGAATTGATTAGCAAAGTTATGTCGAGAATAAATGAGATTGATTTTATGCTTGAAGATTCCCAATTTGATGTTCTTGGAACTGCATATATGGTTCTTATCGGTTTGTTTGCATCCGACGCAGGAAAAAAAGGTGGAGAGTTTTTCACGCCTACCGGTCCGAGTAAATTGTGTGCGACACTTGCATCATATGGTCTTGATGAGGCAAAAACGGTAGGAGATTGTACATGTGGTTCGGCTTCTATGCTTTTGGAGGTACAGAAGCATCTTACAACGGGAAGGGTAGGGCATTTTTACGGTCAGGAAAATAATGCTTCCACATATAACCTTGCAAGAATGAACATGCTGATGCATGGCATAGAATATCAGAAATTTGACATCTATAAGGGAGATACTCTTAAGGATGATAAGTACGGTGATGTTAAAATGACAGTTCAAGTATGTAATCCACCATATTCTTTGAAGTGGTCTGCTGATAAGTCGTATGAAGATGATCCGAGATATTCCGGTGCAGGTAAGCTTGCACCAAAATCTCATGCAGACTTTGCTTTTTTGGAACATATGATTTATCACATGGATGAGGAGGATGGAAGAATAGCGGTTCTTCTTCCTCATGGCGTTCTTTTCAGGGGAAGTGCAGAGGAACAAATTCGTAAATATATAATAAGAGATTTGAACAGATTGGATGCAGTAATTGGATTGCCTGCTAACTTATTTCATGGTACGTCAATTCCTGTATGTCTTCTTGTGCTTAAATCAAAGAGAAATGGTAATTCTGATAATATTCTTTTCATAGATGCATCAAAAGAGTTTTCTCCAGGGAAAAATCAGAATACGTTGGAAGATAATCATATTAAGAAAATTGTAAATGCATACGCAGACCGAAAAGATATAGATAAATTTGCCCATGTAGCAACAATGGCTGAAATTGAGGAGAACGGATATAATCTTAATATTCCAAGATATGTTGATACATTTGAACCAGAACCAGAGATTGATTTGGATGAAGTGGCAGATCAAATAATAGCATTACGAAAAGAAATGAAGGAAATTGACGCACAGTTGAAGCCGTATTTTGACGAGCTTGGACTTAAATTTCCTTTTGGCGAGGAGGTGTAATTTTTATGGCAAATGTATCCTCAAGTAACAGTATTAAAGAGAATGTACC
>CAMWGV010000083.1 GCA_947173945.1 uncultured Lachnospiraceae bacterium | reverse complement strand
CCTCTTTGAAAATTCGGTTGCAAATTAATATCCTTATTTTTTATCCTACTAATGATTGTTTCTAATTCTACATCTGTTGGCTGACATATCATAGTTTTCTCTCCTCTAAATTTACATTTTTCACACTGACACCTATTTGCCATAAAAATTTTATACCATTTATTTTATACTTACAAGTTCCACATATTTCTCATAATAAGCCATTAGCCTGTCAATAACCCGTTTCTTCTTCTCTGCCCTATTCCCTCCGCCAAAACGAGATACTGCCGGCATAATAACATCAATATCCGTTCCTGTTGTTTTCAACACACCGTCCCGAAACGAATTTTCTATAAATTTATGTGTTTCCTCTGGCTTTAGCTTTTCTTCCTCAATAATCACAGCAAGGTCATTCTCTCTCTGCTCATCCACGAACTTCTTCCAGTCCCCGTCCACTTCGGTCTGTGCATTTATTCTTGACAGGAAATTCCTGATCAACTCCATTTTACTACGCAGATTCATACTGGAATTAACCGCCTTTTCAATCGTTACAACGATCTCTTTATTCTGGTTGCCTTCCTGCTGATACTTCTTTACAAGCATAAGGATATAGTCAATATTAACCTCCACCTGTTTCACAAGCTCAATTTCAAACACCACATCATCATTGATATTTTCTTTCTTTTCATTTGATTTTGATTTATATTTCTGATAAAGGTCAATATACTCGCTCTGGTAGTCCTGAAAATCCCGATCAGACAGTATTTCTTTTCCCTCAAAATTATCAAATGTGGAAAGAATATTCTTCATTCTAAGAATTGCCCCATAAAGCATAATAAACTCTTTCTCTGCCTTCTCTCCGCTAAACGGTGTTCCCAACGGAAACAGAGTATTGAGCTTATCTATTAATTCCACATAACCGTCAAAATGCTTGCCTTTCTCATCATATCCATTATAGTAGCTCTCAAAATTCTTTAAAAGAACAACACTTCCTGCCTCTTTGTCCCCAAAAAGTGCAATGGCATTATTCGTTTCTTCCTCCAAGTTGCGGAAACATATAATATTACCAAAAGTCTTTACAGAATTAAGAATGCGGTTTGTCCGCGAAAATGCTTGCAATAATCCATGATATTTCAAGTTCTTGTCTACCCACAGGGTATTCAAAGTCGTTGCGTCAAATCCTGTTAGAAACATATTGACTACAATCAAAATATCAATTTCCCTGTTTTTCATCCTAAGAGAAACATCTTTATAATAATTCTGGAATTTATCGCTAGATGTATCATAATTAGTTTTGAAAATCTTGTTATAATCATCAATCGCCATTTTAAGAAAATCTCTGGAACTTTTATCAAGTCCGTCCGTATTTTCTGAATTTTCATCCTCCACAAAATCATCATTTTCTGCTTCATTTACACCATAGCTATATATTGTTGCTACTCTCAGTCTATGCGGTTGTCCTGCAGGTGCAGCTTGTGGCAGCTTATCCATCTGCCTTTTAAATTCTGTATAATATAGTTTCGCCGCATCTATAGAACTTACTGCAAATATAGAATTGAAGCCCTTCATACGGACAGATTCTTTTATTTCTTCTACCTTGTCTCTATTCTTTGCCTGACTGCTTGCTACCTCCTGTACATTCACTAATTTAGAAAAGTCAAAACTTTCTCTATTTCTCTTTGTCTTTTGGTCAAAATGCTCCAAAATGTACTTTACAATCTCAGTAATTCGCTTTGAGTCTAAAAGCGCCTTCTCTGTGTCAATGGCTGATACCTGCTTATCCTGTCCTTTTTCCTTATCCTTAATTGTCTTAATATAATCAATACGGAACGGCAGTACATTTTCATCATTGATTGCATCTACAATCGTATATGTATGAAGTTTATCGCCAAATGCCTGTGGTGTCGTGCGTAAACTAACATTCTTGCCACTTCCAGCATTATCAGCAAAGATTGGCGTTCCTGTGAAGCCAAAAATATGATAGTTCTTAAAGTTCTTGGTAATGGCAGTATGCATATCTCCAAACTGAGAACGATGACACTCGTCAAATACCAAGACAATGTGTTTGCCAAATACCTCATGTCCTTTATATCTGCTAATAAAATGATCTAACTTTTGAATTGTGGTAATGATAATGTGGGCATTATCATCCTCTAACTGGTTCTTCAAAACGGTTGTTGATGTATTGCTGTTGGCAGCTCCCTTTTGAAAACGGTCATATTCTTTCATAGTCTGATAGTCAAGGTCTTTGCGGTCAACAACAAAAAGCACTTTATCCACAAAATCAAGTTGACTTGCCAACTGTGCCGTCTTAAATGAAGTTAAGGTTTTACCACTTCCCGTTGTATGCCAAATATAGCCACCCGCTTCAAGAGTTCCCAACTTCTTATAATTCGTCGCAATTTCAATACGATTCAATATCTTTTCTGTAGCAGCAATCTGATACGGACGCATAGCAAGCAGTAATTCTTCCGAAGTAAATACACAATATTTTGTCAATACATTTAGAACTGTATGTTTTGACAAAAAAGTTTTCGTAAAGTCTACAAGATCAGAAATAACCTTATTGTTTGCATCTGCCCAAAAAGAAGTGAACTCAAAACTGTTGCTAGTCTTTTTACCTTTATTTGTGTTCTTTTCCTGCTCTTTAATATGGGCAAAACGAGTAGTGTTGGAATAATACTTCGTGTGCGTTCCGTTTGAAATAACAAATATCTGCACATATTCATACAGTCCGCTTCCTGCCCAAAAACTGTCACGCTGGTAGCGATTAATCTGATTAAATGCTTCCCGAATTGCAACACCCCTGCGCTTCAGTTCCACATGAATAAGCGGAAACCCATTTACAAGAATTGTCACATCATAACGATTATCATAATTCGCCCCATCATTTTGTGACACTTCATATTGATTAAGCACCTGTAAACGGTTGTTATGGATATTCTTCTTGTCTATAAGTGTGATATTCTTCGTACTTCCATCATCGCGCTCCATATTCTTTACTGCATCTTCCTGAATGGTGCGCGTCTTTTCCACAATTCCTTCATTGGCGTTGGCTATGTATTTATGAAAAAAGCGCTCCCATTCTGTATCTGTAAAGCTATAGGAATTAAGCTGCTCTATCTTCTTACGAAGATTAGCAATCAGCTCTGCCTCTGTATGGATTTGCAGATATTCATACCCCTGTTCTACAAGCATGCGAATAAACTCTTTTTCTAAATCGGCTTCACTCTGATAACTGTCAGAACGCCTGCTTTCCGGTATATATTCTGATACTACGGTACTTTCATTCATGGAAGCAACCATGTTAAATGTGCTCATTCGCCTAGCTCCTTAAAAGTTAATAACTTGTCACGATAGTATTCATATTGTTTTTGTCTTGCTTCAATTTCTGCTGGCAAACCAATATTAAGGTCTGTACAGATAGCATCAAATTTCTCCAATATATTGACAATCCTTTTCTGAACCTCATATTGGGGCATAGAAATAAATAGTTTTTTCAATTCACCCGCAGTAATAAGAGGCTGCCCACCTCCTTTGGCATATTGATTCAAATTCATATTAATTAACATATAATAGACATATTTCAACAAATATCCTTGTTTAACATCTACAATTAAAGTATTATCAGAAACATCATACTGACCATTTGCAAGATGAACATACCCCGCATTTGCACCCACGCGTGCAACCAAAATCTGTTCATGGTTATATACAGCAGTATTCGTTTTTGCAATTATTCCAGTAGAGCCAAACACTGGGAACTCTCCCTCATCAAGTCTTTCTTTATTCTTACCTGATGTAATACTAACAACATCGTCAAGGATAATTTCTGGAATCCTTTTATTATAAGAAAACATTTTGTTTCTGTAATATTCATACTGTATCTTCCGAACTGTAAGTTCGGCTGTAAGTTCGGCTATAAGCAATGTGAACTTATCTAAAATACGAACTATTTCACGTTGAACCTCTAGCGGAGGTATTGGCACCACAATTTCTTTAATGGCTGGCACACTTGAATGTACGACTTTACTCTTTACCTTTCCTCTACTTTTTTGCACTTGTGCTTCTGTAGTAGACAAGGCATAAGATAAATATTTAGCATCTTGATTATGCTTCAATACAACTATATCCCCACCTGCAAGGCATTTTTCATTTCCAATATATGCACATGATTTTGCAATTTCTTTGACACTTTCTCCTGTAATTGCAAACAATATATCGCCATGCTCAAAATATTTTTTATTCGATATATTTTCTTCTATTGTATGTGAAACACATTCTTCAAACCATATGCCATAAGTCGTGTAAATTTCGCCATACCTAACACAAGGCGTACCTATTTCTGTAACTTCATCTCTCTTAATGCCTGAACCTCTATAAATATCTGTTGCCAACTCACCCAGACTCTTGTATTCTACACCATTCGGACATAATTGACTTATTAATTCTTGCAGTCTACTCACAATTTTCACCATCCTCAATTGCTCTTATATCAGGAACACTTATACCATACAATGATGTCTGTTTACACATAACGCTTGGTGCATAGATTTCATATTTATATGGTATTAATTTTAATAATTCTGGAATATTTTCAACACATATGATTTCTACATTGTTCCCACATACCATAATTACAAAATTTATTTTATCTTTAAACTTATAAACAAAATTAAGTAGTTCAACATCCCTGCTTAAACGGTAATAATCATACCTTTTATGACCGCATAACATATCCCCATACCACACTTCACATTTTATTTTTCCAAAATCTTCGCGCATACGAAGTGCCATATCTTGATATTCAATCATAAAAACACTTATCTCTTTAATGCCTTGATATTTCTCATAACTATCCATATGCTTATTCCATATATTTATAAAGGATTTCACAAAATATTCATGAGAATGTTTTGGAAAGGAAAATGTATGGTGTATAGACTTCACCTCTTCAAAACTCGGATTTTCATTCATTTCATTTTTAAATTGTTCTTCTTCCCGCCCTACTCTTTCCATGAAAAAAGTTTCTTCTTTTTTATGAAATGACCCCTTTCTATTTGTCATGGATGATGTTACATGGAAATGTTCTACAAAGCCCAAGTTAGAAACAAAATCTGGAAATTCACTAATTTTAGGGTTAGGCATTGCAGCTCGCAATGTTCTTTCGATTTTTATAGCATCTGCTTCTGATAATCCAAAAAATTTCTCTACCACTCCTGGCTGTTGGTAGAAAACTCTTTCTTTTAAAAAATCTTCCTCACTTACCTCATGTGGTAATTTTTTATTAAAAGAATTGATTCTAAAAATGCTCTGTATCACTACATCAAAACATTTTTTCTCACTTTCACCATGCATAACTAGCCCTCAATCTCCACAATAATCTTATCAATTTCCGCCCTAAGCTCTTCTTCTCTCGCTACAATCTCCTTAATTTCCGCATTCAATTTCCCAATATCAATCTTTTCTCTTGTATCTTCCTGTTCCACATAAGACGAAACCGAAAGAATGTAGCTATTTTCGGCAATCTTATCATTTGCCACTACTGCTGCATAATATTGTTTATTCTCTCTTTCCTCATATGCCGCCAAAATGTTTTGAATGGTTTCCTCAGTCAGCTTATTATTATTTGTAATTTTCACGCATTCCTTAGAAGCATCAATGAACAACGTGCTATTTTCCACTTTGTTCTTTCTCAGTACCATAATACAGGTGGCAATGCTTGTCCCAAAGAAAAGATTATCCGGAAGCTGTATCACACACTCTACATAGTTATTATCAATCAGATATTTACGGATTTTCTGCTCCGCACCGCCACGATACATAACTCCAGGAAAACATACGATAGCTGCTGTTCCATTTGTCGCAAGCCATGACAGGGAATGCATAATAAACGCTAAATCCGCTTTTGATTTTGGCGCAAGCACACCAGCGGGAGAAAAACGCTCATCATTAATCAGAATAGGGTTATCATCACCTTCCCATTTGATAGAGTACGGCGGATTGGAAACAATAGCCTCAAATGGCTCATCATCCCAATGTAAAGGCTCTGTCAAAGTATCTCCATGAGCAATACTGAATTTTTCATATCCGATATCATGCAGAAACATATTGATACGGCAAAGATTATATGTAGTAATATTGATTTCCTGCCCAAAAAATCCCTGACGCACATTTTCTTTTCCCAAAACTTTTGCAAATTTCAACAAAAGCGATCCGCTTCCACAAGCCGGATCATAAACCTTGTTTACCTCATTCTTTCCCAATACAGTAATTCTTGTCAGAAGTTCTGAAACTTCCTGTGGTGTATAGTACTCTCCGCCACTCTTTCCTGCATTGGAAGCGTACATTCCCATTAAAAACTCATAAGCATCACCAAATGCATCAATGGTATTATCCTGATAATCCCCTAACTTCATATCCGCAACACCATTCAGGAGCTTAACCAGTTTTTCATTTCTTTTCGCAACAGTGCCACCCAATTTATTACTATTTACATCAATGTCATCAAACAATCCTTTGAAGTCGTCCTCGCTATCATGTCCCTGTGCTGAAGCTTCTATACTTCTAAATACACTTTCCAATGTTTCGTTCAAATTTTCATTGTTTGGTGCTTTCTCTTTTACATTGCAAAATAGCTGGCTAGGCAAAATAAAATATCCCTTTGATTGCACCAAATCTTCCCTTGCTTCCTCTGCCAATTCATCATCTACCTTTGCATAATCAAAGTCCTTATTACCCGCTTCTAACTCTCCCGCATTTACATATTTAACAAAGTTCTCTGAAATATATCTATAAAACAACATACCTAGTACATACTGTTTAAAATCCCAGCCATCCACACTACCTCTAAGATCATTCGCCATGTTCCATATGGTACGGTGAAGCTCATCCCGCTCTTGTTCTTTTTTGTTATCAATCATTGAATAATCTCCTTATACAATTCTTAAAACTAATCTTACTACAAAATACTCAAATTGTCATTTAGATTCTCCAATAAATTACATATATATATCATATTCTACTATTCTTTTCGCAAATCATAAGCAAAGCGTTATTCCTCCATCATAATCCCCCCTCTGCCCTTCCCCTAATCTTATGCATTTTCTGCACCCAACTATTTTATAGTCACTTTATCTCTCTAAAGTAGCCCCTCGTGTAAAAAGGCTCCCAAGGATTTCCTCGGAAGCCTTAAATTTACTGATAAAATGGATATTACTCACCGCTAGTAGCCACACGACCAGAACCAACTGTTCTACCACCCTCACGCTATATGAATAGCGTTTTTCAACATATTTTCGTTGATTTGATATGATCTATTTTATTTGCATGATTTCTTGACACCGTTTTGGCACCGGGGATGCTTCCCTTAACCAAACTGAATTTTGTACTATTCTACTTCTAATATCTCTTCAATCAATTTAGATGCCACTTCCGGCTCTTCAAATATAGGACTATGCGCCGAATTATTAAACACATAAAATTCTTTTATTG
>CAMWGV010000082.1 GCA_947173945.1 uncultured Lachnospiraceae bacterium | reverse complement strand
GATAACTTCTAATTATCCATCCCTTTCCCCAACCCAAAAACTACGGGGCATCAAGCCCCGTAGTCATTCTTCAAATATGAAAATCCCTTCTCGGATGTTTATTTTTCAAAATATCCTTTTGTTTAGCAGTAGTGACATGTGTATATATCTCAGTGACGTTTATGGAGCTGTGCCCAAGCAACTCCTGAATATATCGTATATCAACGTCCGCATCCAAGAGACTGGTTGCAAATGTATGCCTAAACATATGAGGAGTGATATGAATATTAATGCCGGCAAGAGTGGTATATTTATTTAGCATTTTTCGTACATATTGGTCGGAGATGGGTTGTCCTGCTCTGTTTGTAAAAAAGTAGTTGCTTTCTGCAATCAGGTCGTAAAAGCAGTTATGGTATTCCCTCAAAATGTTAAGCACATCTGTGTTTTCAATCTGAATTCGTCGCTCCTTAGCTCCTTTACCGAATATAAGAATTGTGTTGTCCAGTAAATCAATATCCGATGCTTTGAGCATGCACAGCTCCGAAATTCGGATTCCCGTTGAGAAGAGAAGTTCAACAATGGTTATATCCTGTAAGGTTTTTCTCTTTTGATAGATGGTTGTTGCCAGTTCTCGCTGCCTGTAAATGGTACGAAACAGGGTCTCCAGAACAGGCAGTGGAATTATTTTCGGAAGAATGGTAGGCTCTCTGAATTTAATTTGTATTTTATTAAAAGGATTTATTGTAATTAAATCTTTATATTCTAAATAATGAAAGAACGCCTTTACTGATGCTATTTTGCGTTTGACTGTTTTTGGTTTGTAGGTTTGGTGCAAAAAAGCAATAAAGGTTTCCATGGAATCTACCGTAATATCGGTGATGTCTTGAGTCTTAAGACATTCAGAAAATTGAACTAAATCAATCCGATATGCTTTAATAGTTTTGTCATCCAGACGCTTTTGTGTTTTACAAAAAGACAGATAGTTAGCAATGGTTGTCGTTAAAGTGTTCATAAATCTCTCCTTTTTGCAAGTATTTTACCAAGTACGATACTCAGATGAAAAGCAAAACTTAGTGCATGTTATTAGAGACTAGTACAAGACACTAAGTGAAATTTATATTATTTAGGAAAAATTTCAAAAAAATTCTAAATTTTTTGTCGACAGAAAACGACTAATTAGATATACTTAGAGAGTCATTCTTGAGAAATAATTAAAGGCTGCGGGGCAGATGTAGCCATGTGGGGGGATTGCTATGCTTAATGTTGCAATATGTGATGATGAAAATGCAATTGTTAATCAAATTGAAAAATGCATTCTCGATTTATGTGAGGCGGAAAAAATATCAATTGATACGGATGTATTCTACAGTGGAGCTTCATTAGAACAAGCGTATCTTTCTGGGAAAAGGTATGATCTGCTCTTTCTGGATATTCAAATGGAAAATATAAACGGTATATCGGCGGCAAAGAAAATCAGAGAACTTGATGAAAATGTTCTGATTGTTTTTGTATCGGGCTATGAGAAGTATATGAAGGAATTATTTCAATATGATGTTTTTTCTTTTATTGAAAAACCGATTGAAAAACATAGATTGGAGCGTATTTTTTTAAATGCCCACAAGAAAATATGCAGTAAAAATTTTTATTTTCAGTTTAAATATAATGGCGCAGAATTTAAAATTCCATGCAAGGAAATTCTGTATTTTGAAAGTATAGGTAGGAAGATATATGTTAATTTAAGGAATGGTGAACAGGAGTGTTTCAATAGTAAGCTTTCAGAAGTTGAGGGGAATCTGGCTGAGGGGAAGGTGCCGTTTTTAAGAATTCATCAGTCCTATTTGGTGAATTATCATATGATAAAAGCATGGACAAGGTCAGTGGTGATTCTTGTTACCGGTATGCAGCTGCCAATCAGTGAAGAGCGGCAAAAGAGTTTTGCGTTACATTATGGAAGATTGCTTGGAGGGGAGATTGATGTTTGATTTGGCAGAGGTATTGTTTGATTTTTTGATGGCTGGCATAACTGTATGGCTTGTGCTGAAAACCTTGGATACCTTTTTTCAACGAAGAAAAGAGAGCGCAGGACATATTTTTTTATGGGCATTGTATTTTCTTTTCCAGTTCTATTTAGAATGCAATAAAGGAAATGCATCTGTTTTTATAACCATATCAAGTATGATTTTTGTTTTTCTTATTGCTTTCGTCTGCTATAAAAAAGCAGAAAAAAATAAAATTTTAATTGTGATGGCATTTCATGTATTATGCGCAATTATTGAGATGATTGTGTATGTTTGCCTGAACAGCTTAATACAAAATAAGCAACAGTCAGATTTGATTGGTGTTGTAATATCTAAATTCATTATCATTTTGTTCGTAAATTTGTTTTCGATTTATTGGAAGCAAATTAGGACCGAAGATATATCTACGAAATATTTCCTTTATCTGATTATAATTCCAATTGGAAGTGTATATATTTCTGCACATGAATTTTTTGCGGTGGGATATGAAATCAGCGTAGTGTCATCTATGGTTACTTTTAGTTTCCTGTTGATATTTAATATAATAATCTTTGAAATATATGCAAAGCTCATGAAGGATTTTTCAAGAGAAAAGGAAATGACGGTTTATGCACAGCAGGTGGATCTTATGGCGAAAAATACAGAGGAACAGGAACGGATTATGGAAGACTATTATGAAGAAAAACATAATCTTGTAAATGAATTGGTTGTATTGAAGGATATAGTGGAAAACGGAGAGTGGGAGTCTGCGATATGTAATTTGAATAAAATAATGAAGATATGTGATGTAAATGAGAAGGTATCTAATTCAGGGAATTCTACTATTGATGCCATTATTAATTTTAAGTATGCAATTGCAAGAGAAAAGAACATTGAGTTTGTGTTAAAATTATTTGTTCCAGACAATATGATGATTAATCAATGTGATTTAGGCATTATTTTGGGGAATGCCTTAGATAACGCCATTGAAGCTGCAAGTGCATGTATAAACAGTAAAAGGGTAATAGAAGTATCAATGGGAATAAAAAAGGAATCTTTAGTTATTGTAATAAAAAATCCGTATGAACATGAATTGAGACAGGACAGGGACGAAAATTTCATAACAACAAAAAATGAAAGAATCGGTCATGGCTATGGAATTCATTCTATTAAAAAGGTTGTGGCTTCTTACCATGGTGAAACCATTATTGATGTGGATGACAATATATTTAAGATGATAATAATACTTAACATTATGGAAGAATATGTAGCTTAATGAAGGTCGCTTTCTTAATGTGAAATTCATTTACAAAATGGGAATCCCGATTTGCAATTGAGCCTGAAAATATTATTTTCGAGTAAATTTGACAGAAAACGACGTTTTTTTGACATTTACACCGATTTCTGGATAAATAATGTATATAATGCCTATGTTATGTAAATCGAAAATCATAAAATCAAGGAGGTAGTAAAATGTCTGATACAAGAAAAACAAATATTGTCGCAAAGGCATTATCAAACATGGCAAATGCATCTATGAAGGTGGCAGCAAATTCAAGATGCTTTTTTGTTTATCATCAGCCAAAGCAACCTGTGGAATTAAAAAAATTTAGAAGGTTTTAGAAATGAAGAAAACAGCAAGCTTTCTGACTGCATACATTATTCGAAAAGGCATAATTGAGGATGATGAACGAAATATATATGAATATGGTTTTTTAACAATGTTGGAATTAGGAACCAATATTTTGCTTAGTGCAATAATTGCAGGAATGCTCCATATGATGTTTGAGGGCTTGTTATTTTTTTTGATTTTTATTCCGTTAAGGGCATATGCAGGCGGATTACATATGAACCGATATGGGACATGTCTTGTGTTTTCGTGTTTGACTTTCTTTGCCGTCTTAGAAATAACGGCAACAGTTAGTGTGCCTGTATGGATTTCAATGGTATGTATTTTATTATTGAATATCCTTGTATATTTTCTATATCCTGTGGAGAATATCAATCGGACAGTTGATAATGATGAGGATAATTACTTTAAAAAGAGATTGCGAATGTTTTTAGTTTTAGACATAGCAATTTCAGGAGCATGTCTTTTATTAAATAAAGACAGATGGTTGGTATTAATAACAGTGACATTTCTACTTGTAGTAATTACCATGGGGATAGGGAAAATAAGGTATGCATTAGAAGAAAGTAAAGCACAAAAATAAAATTGTACAGTTTTTCTCATAAAGGGTAAAAATATTAATGCTAGTATTTTTGCCCTTTATATTTTGACTTTTTAATGATAAGTGAAAATTTACATACAGCTATTTTACGAAGCGATTAGGAATGGAACTGGAGAGTGACAATTACATGTATGATAAAAAAGAGTGCGGAAACCGATTAAGGCAGCTCCGGGAAGAATTAGGAAAAACACAGTTGGAAGTTGCAAATGAGACAGGACTTTGTGTAGATACAATTTGCAAATTGGAGCAGGGAAAAAGGTGTCCATCCGTTACGGTGTTGGAGATTCTGCGAAAATATTATAATACTACCTCAGATTATATAATATCTGGTGATACAGAACAAATAGAGGAATGCAAATCCTTATTGAAATCTGTACCAGAACAGAAACGAGCTGTTGTGGAAAAGCTTATGGAAAGTATCATGGATTTGCTTACATAAACTCTTGTGGATATTCTAATATTGTATTAATTATGGTATGATTTGTCCGTGCTAGGGAGGTATATTTCATCGACGGAGGACTATGGTTATGGTGCGTGAAGCTAATAAGGAAGATTTAAAAGAGATATTGGAATTGTATTTATGCCTGCATGAAGAATCTATTCCGGAGGAATCGGATTATCTATTATCAACTTGGAAGCAGATTATTGAAGATAAAAACCACCACCTGATAGTGAATGAGATTAATGGGAAAATCGTATCTTCCTGTGTATGTGTTATAATCCCAAATTTGACAAGAAATGTACGTCCGTATGCTTTTGTGGAAAATGTTGTTACCCATACAGATTTCAGGAGGCAGGGATTGGCATCGGAATGTTTGGAATATGCAAAGCAGATAGCGACACAGCATAACTGTTATAAGATGATGCTGTTGACGGGAAGTAAGAAAAAAGAAACACTGAATTTCTATGTACACGCGGGATACAACAGTACGGATAAGACAGCATTTATCCAATGGCTTGACATGTGACAAGACAAATGACACTTTTAAGAAAGCAGTCAGGTGACTTCCGGTTCAATTACATAAAGTTATCTAAAAACACAAATGTCCAACAGTTCGCTGTTTATGGGAAAGACAAAAAACGCAGAGCTGTTATACTTTTCTTGGAGGTGATATAAATGGATTTAATTTATATTGGAAAATTCATAGCGGAGCTTAGAAAAGAGAAGGGACTTACACAGGAGCAGCTTGGAGAAAAGCTTGGTGTAACAAATAAAACAATATCACGCTGGGAAACAGGAGTATATTTACCATCAGCTGATGCCTTGTTAGCCATGAGCAAAATGTTTGAAGTCAGCATTAATGAAATACTAAATGGAAAAAGGGTAACTGAAGAAGAATATAAAAAGGTGGCTGAAGAAAATCTTGCACAAATAATAAAAGAAAGCAGTTTTTCTCTTAAGGATAAGATTGATTTTTATAAAAAGAAATGGTTGAAGGAACACATAGCAATTATGTGTATTTGGGGACTATGTATCATAGGGGGATTTGTGGCAGGTATTGTTTTAGATGAGTTATTGGCAGGATATGGAGCTATGTTGATGCTTGTTGTGGGACACTGTTGGAGAAATAATACGATGATGACTTATGTAGAAAATAATGCCTATGATGGTACAGGAAAGCACTAAGGCATTGTCCGTAAAATTGGTATTGGAATGTTGGAAATCGATTCGATAAAGGGATAGAGGTAAAATGAACTGGCTTGATGAAGTCCGTACTAGGCTCAAAAGGAAAAATCAAATATTGTTTGCAAAAGATTCAGAATATTTACAAGACCTAATGCTGCTGTTTCAAGAGCAGAATCATAGGGTTATGGTGTTATGGGCATTTGACTTTGCCGATGAAACTGTCAGAAAACTGGGAGAAAGATATCCGGACGAGAAGCGTCCGCAGGAAGCGTTGGAAGCAGCTCGGGATTGGGCATTCGGAAGAATCAAAATGCGACCAGCACAGCAAAAAATTTTAGCTTGTCATGCATTTGCAAAAGAGATTGACTGTAAAGAGGATATTGCTATGTGTCATGCTATAGGACAGGCATGTGCCGTTGTTCATACTGTCGGACATGCAATGGGGTATCCGATGTACGACCTTACTGCCATTATCTATAAGTATGGAATAGAAAATTGTTCCGATGCGGTTGAAGCAAGAAAGCAGGAATATATTGACAGATTGTTTTATTGGAATGAACATTTGAATGATTATAAAGGTGAATGGGCAGAGTTTATGCTTAAAAAGAGGAATTAGCAAACATTTGTAGAGAAAGAAAGGGAAAAGGTAATTCCACTTCCGACATTCGGGATAATCAGAGCAACCATACAGTCTGCTACGAAAATCAAAAGCAGAATTATGTTGATGATACTTCGCACAGAACGGGGAATTTTCAGCCAAAGTCTGGTTATAAAACCGGACAGAAAGCAGATCCAGACAGTGCCTGCAATTCCAAAACCCAGAGCAGACGCCAGACAGATATAACCACGAAAATTTAAAAAATATTCACGATAGTCCCAGTAGCGAAGTCCCCAGACCGTATCTAAAAAATATCCAATTCCTAATTCTAAAAGAGTTCCAATCAGCATAGTAAGGAAAAAAATGGTAATCGGATGATGTTTTTTGACAGGTTCGAAATATGAGATGCGCTGCAGGGGATTTCCAAGCAGAAGGTAGAAAAGCACAGCACCTGTTCCATAAACAGGCAGCCATGGACCATAAAGGAAGCCACGGTTGCAGAAGATTCCATCTTTAAACAGAAAAATTAGAACTTCCCAGAGGAAGCCACCAATAGAGGTCAGGAAAAAGAAAAATATTATCTGGGAAATCAGGAAGGAAACAGTTTTTTTCTCCGGTGAATGGAGTTGTTGGAAAATTGGTTTGTCTTTTTTCTTTTTCATGTTCTTGCGTCGTAGTCCTCCAATATTGTTTAGCTAAGTATATGGGATGCTTTTGTAGTCAATGTCAGAGATAGTATATCCAAAGAAGAAAAATGTATGTGAACGAATGAAAAAAGCATTTATAATGATAGGACGCTGAGGAACAGACTACAGCTATGTGACAGAAATGGCAAAATTTATTCAGTAATCAAATATAGTATGACTATTATGGATTGAATAATGGGCAGAAATGAAATAAAATGTTTATGTGGCGACATAAAAGAATGCAGAGTATCATTAAGAGAACTTAATATTTACTACTAAAATTCGTTTTATCATACTGGAAAATCGGAAATAAAGTGGTTTGAACGGATAAGAGGAATAGAGGAGAGAACACAATGAGTGATGTACTGGAATTTGCCAACAGAGAAGAATTTAGGAAATGGCTTTATGATCATTGCCTGTCAAATGCTGGCGTTTGGCTTTTATTTG
>CAMWGV010000081.1 GCA_947173945.1 uncultured Lachnospiraceae bacterium | reverse complement strand
CATATTCCTTCATTGTATCCTGCATCGGAACATTAACTACTTTAAATAATTCTGTATCTTTGTTCAAATACGTAAAAGCGGTATCAATTTTATCAAACAAAACAATGCATAGCTCTTTCCCATGTTTGCTCATCTATTATCTTAAAAGCATTTGCCATAAACTCACTCCTTCAAATCTCTATTTTGCACATTTTACCTTAAAATAAATTATCTCACATCTTGCATTGTAGCAATGGGGTGTGTCCTCTGTATATCCATGTTGATTTTTATTAGATTGTCCTTACTTTTTCTCCACGGTCTTACTGATATAAAACTGAAATATATTTCCCCTTTCAGTTGTTTTTAAATTCACATATCCGCCCTGCTTTATGGCTATTTCTCTTGCAAGATAAAGCCCCAAACCAATTCCCTCTTCATTTATGCCATTTTTACCGCGGTAAAATCTTGCAAATATTTTTGCCTGCTCCACCTCGCTGATGGCGCCGTTTTCATCCTCAACAAGCACTGCGGCGAACATTCCGTACTCTCTTACCGTAAGCTTTATGCTGCTGCCCTTTTTGGCATACTTTACTCCGTTGTCAAGAAGATTAAATACAGCCTCTCTCGTCCAATTCCTATCATGTAAAATACTTACCTTCGCCTCATCATCATATATTATTTCCACATTCTTCTCCAATGCCTTTTCGTATATATCCTTTACTGCCATCAGCACCGTTTCATTAAGGCTCACATACGACATTTTGAGATTTATAATTCCCCCTTCAAGCCTTGATATTTTTATAATACTCTCGGATAAAAATACAAGCTTGTCTACCGTCTTATTAAGTGCATCCATGCACTCTTTTCTTCTCTCACCGTCAAGAGCATCCTCCTCCAAAAGTCCGGTGTATATTTTAAGGTTTGCGAGAGGCGTTTTAAGCTGATGAGAAATATCGGACACCAGCGACTTTATATTTTCCTTTTCCCTTACGGACATCTCGTTTTGCCTTCTTAAAATCCTTACAAGCTTTATAACCTTATTCTGAAGCTTTGACAAAAGCGTGTCTTCATTTTCAGAAAAGACATTTTTCTCCTGAAGGTTAATAAGTACATCCAATAGGTCAGACAAATCCGCTACAATATGGGATATATAATCGTCACAAAGTCTATATATAAAAACACTTATACCCGACAAAACAAGACCTGACACAAGCGTTACCACTGCAGCGTCTAAAGCTTTTGTCATAAAATAAACAGAAACAGCCGCCAAAAATGGCAACGCAAAGGATGCAGTAAAAAGCCATGTCACCTTTTTCACAAACACATTACCGTATTTTTTTGTCCATGCAATATCATTTTTATTTTCCAAAAGTATACCCAATCCCAAACACTGTAATAATATATTCCGGATTTTTCGCATCACGCTCAAGCTTCTGTCTCAGCCTTCTCACATGAACCGAGAGTGTGCCGTCATCCACAAAATTTTCATCTATGTCCCAAATTCTGCTTAAAATAACATCCCTTGTAAGCACCTGTCCCTTATTTTTTATAAGCAGCTCTAAAAGCTTAAATTCGGTTGCCGAAAGCTTTACCGGCTCATTTCCAACATAAACCTTAAGCTTCTCAAAATCAACGGACAAATCTTTATAGGTATACACCTCCGATTTTTCCTCGTTACTGCTCCGCCTTAGTACGGCAATTATTCTCTGCAAAAGTACATCTAATGAAAAGGGCTTTGAAATATAGTCGTCACAGCCCTGTTTAAAGCCCTCTATCATATCCTCATCCGTATCATTTGCAGTGAGGAAAATAATGGGAACACGGCTTGTTTTTCTTATTTCACTGCAAAGGTCAAGTCCGCTTCCGTCAGGCAGCTTTATATCAAGTATAACAAGATGAAAGCTGCCTGCAAGCATATGCCTTGCACTGTCAAGGTCATATGCGGAAACGCATTCGTACCCTTTGCCACGCAGATATGATTTTACTCCGTCATTTATAAACTTATCATCCTCAACTATAAGTATTCTTTCCATTACTCCTCCCTCAGTCTGTTCGTCAAGGTTTCCCTTGAAATACTCTTGTATAAAACAAACGGCACTAATATACATACAGCAACAATAAACACACACATAATAATAAGCTCTGCAAGCGGGTATACCGCCGTTGCATAATCTATTGTTTTTTCGGTAAGCGTTGAAACGATATATATAATTCCATTTCCTAAGGTGGCTATAAGGCCTATGGATATTATACCATAGTAGCCGCCCTCAAGCATGAGCATTTTCTTTACCTGACTCTTAGTCATTCCCACGCTTTCCAATAGGGCAAATTCCTTGCGTCTTGCATATACTCCTGATGTCATCACATTTATAAAATTAATGATGCCGATAAGTATAAGAAGTAATGATATGCCATTTATTAATATTTTCAATGTTTTAATGGATGTGGACATGTCACCCATCAATTCAGTCTTTATGTCAACATTTGCAACATTATCCCAACTGTCCGTAAGCCTCTTTACTTCATTTGTCGCAGATACCTCCTTATCTGCTTTGCAGTCCATGGTAATTGTATATATTGTATAATCAGTTCCAAGTCTTTCCATTGCCTTGTCACTTATAATTATATACCGAGGTGCTCCTGCTATGAATACATCTTCCGCAAACTGAAGAAAGGAGGATGCTCTGGTAGTAACACAGGAGGCTACCTGAATATCAATGGAATTTTTTTCGTCCTCGCTTATCATTGTAATGATTTTTCCTTCCATCTGCCTTGCTTTTTCCTCTGAGCCCAGACAGCCGACTAAGCATATTTCACCATTTACAAATGCGTCAATATCAATTTCCGTTCCCGTAAACTCAGCGTACTTTTCTATTATCCAATCGTCTGCCGTAACGGCAAAGGTTCCATAGAAAACCTCAGGATTCTTGTTTGTCTCATAAAAATCTGCAATTTCATCAAAAGACGCCCCTGTATGCTCTGCCTCATTTTGAAGAAACGGCATATAGGTATCACGGTTAAAACCAAGCCGTACATGCATCCTTTTATTTATGCTTAAGCCACTTATTCCATCTATTTCCTTAAGCTCCTCTGCAAGTGCCAGACTCTGATTCCTCATTTTGTCATAACCATCCTCATCATCGCTTACAAGACAGTGAATTGTATAATCATAAGGCAGATACATTTTCGCAAAGTTTTCAAGGTCAAGCCCCCTCAAAAATGTATTCATTGCAAGAAATGCAATTGTACCCATAAACAGTGACGCAAACACAAGTACCGCCGCTTTCTTTTCACGAAAAACATTTCTTATTGCCATACGGTAGAGCTTTCCGCCTGATGTGGTATTTTTCTTTTTACTTTTTCCCATATATACGCCCGTATATTTTACTGCTTCAACAGGGGACACGCTTCCTGCAAGCTTTGCAGGCTTTCTGTAGCTTATAAGTATTGTAAGCATTACAAACAGAAATGTTGCCACATATATTAACGGATTAAAATGTATTTTATCAGGCATTGCCGAAAAACTTCCTGAATCAAACATGTGCATGGCTATAGGCATGACTACAAATGATATAACGCTTCCAAATATTATTCCAAAGGGAAGTCCTATTATGGCAAGCCTTACAACCTGCGCCCTGACAATGCTTTTTATCTGTTTCGGGGTCGTGCCGATTGTCTTAAGCATACCGTAAAAGCGTGTATCCTTGGACACCGACATATACATAATATTGTAAATAAGAAGATAACCGCTGGATACTATAATCAGACCCAGGATAACCGCCAGACCCAAAAATGTTACGTCATTGTTTTGTTCCAAATGGTTGAAAAATGAAAAATTCCGCATATCCACATTCAACCTTTCATCAATTACAGAAAGCTCCTCAAGCAGGCTGTCTGTCTGCCCTTTTTTTGGGGATATACAAATTCTCCCCGCACTATTCATATCAATGCCGTTTTCCTCAACGTATTTTTTTGAGACAAGACCACTCTTGCTGCCCGACAAATTGATGTAATCCTTATACCAGCCTGACAGCACAAATTCCTTACTGCTGCCGTCCATAAAATCAAAGTCAAGCTTCATCCCACAGACAGGCTTATCAACGCCAAGGGCATCAAGGGATGAATAAGAAAGCATAAGCTCATTTTCCTTAACAGGATAATACCCCTCTACATCACTTATGGCAGGCATGAAATGCTCCTTAAATTCAGTTTCATCATAGTAATTGAACTCTATACATTCCCCCTCTATTTTAGGAATATATACCGAGCCTGCATATATTTGTACACCTACAGCATTTAAGTTCTTTAGCTCTCTTACGGCTTCAAGCTGCTCATCTGTGGGATGCGTATAATATATGCTTGCCACAGTTCCCTGCTGACGTATAGACATTGTCTTTATATTTTCATATATGCTGAAGCAAAGCGTAAATATTGTTGTAAACATTATGGTTGTAAGCATTATGGCAAGCATTGAAAATACATTCCGTACCCTGTTATTTTTCAGTGAACGCCTGCTTATTCTTTTAACTGCGGTTTTATTGTTATTCCTAAGCATTTACATCACCACCCTCGCAAGCTACCTTTCCATCCTCAATCCTTACCATGCGGTCTGCCATAATGGCAATTTCCTCATTGTGGGTAATCATAATCATGGTCTGATTAAAGTCACGACTTGTCACCTTCAGCAGCGATATAACGTCCATTCCCGTTTTACTGTCCAAATTTCCTGTAGGCTCATCTGCAAGTATGATTGCAGGCTTGGTAGAAAGTGCCCTCGCTATTGCAACCCTCTGCTGCTGTCCGCCTGAAAGCTGATTCGGCATTGCATTAAGCTTTTTTTCAAGCCCCAAGGTTTTTACCACATGAGAAACAAACTCCCTGTCAATGGGACTTCCGTCAAGCTCCACGGGAAGCACGATATTTTCATATACATTTAATATGGGAACAAGATTATAATTTTGAAAAACGAAGCCCATGTTTCTTCTTCTGAAAATGGTAAGCTCCTCATCATTCATGTCAGACAGATGGTTGCCCGAAATGACAACCTCCCCTGAGGTTGGTCTGTCCAAGCCACCCAGCATATTAAGCAGTGTTGACTTGCCACTGCCTGAGCTTCCGATAATGGACACAAATTCCCCCTCATTTACGTCAAGGGAAACCATATCAAGCGCCTTTACCTCGCTTTCTCCCGAACCATATGTTTTACAAAGATTTGTTGCAGATAATATACTCATTTTTATCACTCCTTATCATTAAGCATCATCCGGTCTGCTTTTACTTCATAAAAGCAATGACGTTGCCTGTAATATAAAAGCAGTATAACAATGAGTTCTTACAGAATTATTACAGAAAAATTTAAAAGTTTAATTATTTTTATTTGTAACATTTTTTATTACAATCTGCTCCTGATTGTAAATATGCTCATTCATAACCCGTTCCGCTGTATTCACATCACCTAAAAGTATAGCGTTGGTAATCTGGTCATGCTCGGTTACAAGATTATCGTGGGATGCCATGTGTTCCATTTCAATGCATTTCCAAACCTCACCCATACAATGATAGCTCTCTACATCTTTTAATTCTACTGTTCTAAACCCACATGCTTTATAGCATTCTATCGCAACTGTGTTATTTTCAAAGACGCCCAAAGATATTTTTTTCACCTTTATAAAATCAA
Organism: uncultured Lachnospiraceae bacterium; assembly: GCA_947173945.1. Lineage (GTDB taxonomy): Bacteria > Bacillota > Clostridia > Lachnospirales > Lachnospiraceae > Coprococcus_C. The sequence goes on along the minus strand of CAMWGV010000081.1, from coordinate 2,024 downwards.
AAGCATATTGAACCGCCAAAGAAACCATTTCTTTTCCATAGCCTTTTCCACGTTTGGTATCATCTACAATCACAAAACCAAGCCGTATTTCTTCGAGATTATTCTCATTCGGGAAACGCATTGTTAAATGTCCTATGATTCCGGTGTCATCAAAAGCCGTCATACCCCAGATTCTTTCATTGTCCTTATCTCTATCATAATATAAGTTCATATCTTCGGCAGTAATCGGATATTTCTCATAACGGTCTGCGCTCCACTGCCGAAAAGCATACTCATTTTTTAACCATTTTGTTATGGTGTGGGCATCGCAAGCCTTATATGGTCTTAATCTCAGCAAAGTATCACCTCCAAAAGTTTTATTTTGTTTCAAATATAAGCTTCATGGCATCACTATCAGCCATAGTAAGCGTCAGCCGGTTCCCGGATATTTTTGCTTTCATTGTTTTTGTGCCATCGTTATAATTTAACGTATATACACCTTCCAATTCCGTAAGTGTGCCACTATGACTCTTGCCATTTGACGAAAATGTAAAGTTTGTTCCATCCGTACAAGAAAATTGTGGTGCAAGACTGTCAGGCGATACATCTTTAAATTTCTCCGTTTTTCCATTAACTGTCATTTCTACCAACTGCCAATCATCTGTTATTGATACATTGCCTGAAGAACCTGAGGAACCACATCCCACAAGCAGACACATTACACACAATATACTGCATAATAAGCGTATTTTCTTATTCATTATCGGACCTCCTTACATTGAATGCCAGCCATTTAAATTGTTTTCTTTTAATTTTTAATCGGACGAGATTTATTTTTTTATGATATCAATTACAGCACAAAGAACAGTTTAAAACAAGTGATTTTTTGAACTTTAGCAAGTATGCTCTCCTGTAGTAAGCAAGCTATCAATTTCTCATCCTTAGTAAATACTGAGGCTGTTACAACAATGTCGCAACAGCCCTTTCTTTTAATACTCAAATATTTACAGCTATAAAAGTTCATTAAGAAGATTCATACATTTAATCTTTTGCTGCATATTTGCCTTTCCATATACATTAAGAGTAAACGAAACATTTTTATGCCCAAGTATTTCTGATAAAGATTTAATATCAAAATCAGAAATTTCAATAGCTCTTACTGCAAATGTGTGTCTTAGTTCATGAAAACATATCTTAGGCATATCATATCTCTTTAAGAATCTTGTAAAATATTGACGATATGTTCTTGGTTCTGTTGGTTTTTTCTTTCCTGTCAAATAATAATCATCTGGGTTATCTGTATAATACTTTTTAATAACATTACTTAATAACGTGGGAATAGGAATTATTCTTTCAGATGAATTTGACTTAGGTGGTCCAATATGAATATATGACGTTTTCTTTTTCTTATCGTATATTCTTTGAACCGTTTTATTTACGTATATGGTATTATCTGAAAGAGAAATGTCTCTCATTTGTAACCCACATAGCTCTCCAATACGCAAACCTGAAAAAAGAGCAATAAGAATACCTGCGGACTTACGATTCAGGTGCATATATATACACTGAATAAGTTTTTGTTCATCATCTTTATTTAACGAAATAACCCTATGAGATGCGTTATCTTTGGGATATTCAATTAATTCCCAATTAAGCAGTGGAATTACTTTCTGCTTATAAGCATACTCCATAGCTAATCGAAGAACCAAAATAATGTCACGAATGGTCTTTACAGTTAAACCTCCTTTCTGATCGAGTCTTCCAGAAGCATGTAAATACAATATATACTTTTGTATTTCAGCTTCATCAATTTTGCCGATTTGCAGCTTTCCAAAATGCGGAATCAGATGATTTTCCGCTATTAAAGTGAAATTGGCATGTGTTGATGGTGTAATCATTGGCGATTTTTCTTTAAGCCATTGATTAACCAATGTTTTGAATTGACTTTTTTCAGTCATTCTGCATCACCTCCGAAGTCATAATCGGAAATATCATGATTCAGTGCAATAATAAGCCTCAAGTAACAGTATTAAAGAGAATGTACC
>CAMWGV010000080.1 GCA_947173945.1 uncultured Lachnospiraceae bacterium | reverse complement strand
GCATTATTAATAACCATAGTACCTGTTTTCTCACATATTTTCAGTAACATATTTTTATTTGGCGTTATATGAATATTAACAATCCTATCTGTATAAAATGCAATACATTGCTTATTCTCCATTTTTGCTCCTCCCCTGGTATTTAATCCACAAATTTTATATTGCCACTCCTGCCCATCAACATTCCTCCTCATATTTAATCTCAATTATTTTGGTTTCGATACTGAAACATTCCATGTTGTTTATATAATTCTTCACGTACATCAGCATCAGGAAGATTGCCATGTGAACAAACTATATTTAACTTATTGTATTCTTCCTTGGAAATTAAAATCCCAAAATCTCCTGGTGCTGACTTATTATAACTACTACATTTTTCATTTAAATAAAATTTCCTATATTCGTCACCAAGTTTATACAGAACAGCTATGACTTTTCCAGTTGAAATTTCTGTTGTTAATTGTCTTTTATATTTGGGATTATATTTTTCATATGCCAAAAGTCCAAGTTTTTTTGAAAATTCTAAATTTTTTCTATCACGTTCTTTTTCGATTTTTAATTGATTTTGAACTGGATCATTATATACTCTGCCACTTATTTCTCCAACTCTCTGAAGATATAAATCTCCATTTATATCATAAGCATATTTCGTAACTATTTTTTCTCCGTTTATATATGTGTCAAGTTTATTATTCATATAAACAGGAGTTCCATCGTCTAAATGATTGATTGGTGTAGACATTGCATCCGCATTATCAATTGCATCCTTTATTTTACTTATACCTAATAAAGCACCTAATAATAATGTACCAAATCCAGCCATAAAAACACATCCTTTCTACCTACTAACACTTAAATTATTGTTTTGTTATTTTAATTTTACCATTTTATATATCCATTTAAAAGGACTTTTAATATAAATAACTTTAGTTTTTATACCCCATTTATTGTTACTAATTTATGTATTCATAACATTACTAATATTAAACTATAAATGCCTTATTTTTCCCATCAAAATAGCAGAAAAGAGTGGTTGATTTCTCAACCACTCTAGTGTATAATCTACTCAAAGGTAATCGGATGTGACTCCGATTTGCCCTCAGTGTAAATTAAGATTAGCACTCATCACTTTAGGCGGTAAGGGGTGCTATTTCTTTTTGTTAAAATGATTGTCTATGTAAGACAGAGCCGCAAAAACTACTAGCAACAAAGTTAGCACTTCAATTGTGTTCATAGGGCATCACCCTCCTCGTAGTACTAGAGGGCATCTAACAACCGAAAATCACACCCGACCTTTTTTCAATTACACAATAATATTATATCACACGCTAAGTGTTTATTCAATGTTGGTTTTCCTTACGAACCATCCCTAACACAAACTCACATATTACAAGTACCACACAGCCTGCTCCGTAGCAGGCGATATCCTTCCAGTCAAAGGTTCCGCCAATCAGTATGCTAAAAAATCTGCTGCCTGAAAGACCAAGAACATCAACTATATTGAAATACTGAAGCACTTCCACCAGAACCGCAAATAAAAACACGTAAAACGGAAGTAATCTGCACCCTTCCGGTATCCATATTCTGATAAATGTATAAATAACAATAACCACAAGCATATCTCCCACATAAGGTCTGATAAAGCTATCATGCACAAACATGGCAATCAGAACCTCTATGGAAAGCAGAACCAATGTCGCAATTATATATAATATCCTTTTCTTCATCACATATCCTCTGGCTCATTTTTACTATGCCTGTAGCTTGATATATTCGTCCAATCTTTCTTCTTCCAACACAGCAATCATTTCAGCAAATGGTTTCAGATTTCCGTCTACCGCATATGCTTCCAACACTTCAAAATATTCCAATCTGTTTTCCTTTGAAATGGAAACAGGCAGAAATCCAGATGCCATCAACTGATAGTTCATAATCATACGGGCAGTTCTGCCATTACCATCAACAAAAGGATGAATTTTCACAAACTCAGCATGGGTCCATGCTGCAAATTCAATGTCATTTTCATATACTGAATTTTGAATATCTGCGTAAAAATTCTTTATCTGCCGATACATTTCATTTGGTACCGGAGGCTTATGTTTTGCACCGGATATCCGGACTTCAACGTTACGATAAACACCTCCTGCAAGGATATTCTCCATAAGTAATGCATGAATTTCTTTGACAATATTTTCATCCAGTAATCGTTTCTCTTGTATACCTTTTTTTACAAATTCAAAGGCTTTATTGTGATTAACCACTTCATATATTTCACGAAGTGGCTTTCCTCCTATTGATATACCATCTTCCAACACTGCCTTTGTCTGAATTAAGCTAAGCGTGTTACCTTCAATAGCAGTGGAGTTATGAGCATACTCAATCGCAAAGCTTTTATCAAAGCTCTCCAAAGCCTCCTTGGAAATTTTCCCATATATCCCTTTTAGCTGTTCTCTTTTTTGACAGAGTATATTGTAATCCACTTTTGCTCACCTCATTTCACGATATCTTACTATCCAATGTTTGTCTCATCTTATCACAGGCTTTTACGAAATACAACAGCCCTACCTCCAATCAATCCTATAGTTTAATTATCTCCGTTGCAATCTTTTCACGAAACCTTACGTCATGCTCCACAAATAGCATCGTTGGCTGATACTGCAACAGCAATTTTTCAATCTGCATCCTTGAAAATACATCAATATAGTTTAGAGGTTCATCCCAAATATAAAGATGTGCAGGCGTCAGTAAGCTCGCCGCAAGCAGAACCTTCTTTTTCTGACCCTCTGAATAATCTTCCATATTCTTTGAAAACTGTGTCCGCTCAAAGTCAAGTTGTCTTAGTATTGTGTAAAACAAACTCTGATTTAAATTATATGTTTTACAAAACTCTGAGACTTCTCCCTTTAAGCCGGCTGTACTCTGTGGAACATATGAAACGACAAGTCCTGAGGCAATTTCGCAAATTCCCTGTTCCATAAATGTATCATTAATATCACCGATACCAATTTTTTGCAAAATCAATTTAATAATTGTTGACTTCCCACATCCATTCTTCCCACAAAGGGCAATTCGTTCCCCTCTGTTAACTGTCAATTTGAAGTCAGTAAAAACAGGATTATCCATTCCGGCATAACTCAAACTATAATCTTTCAAGTTTACAAGCATATTTTTATGATGCGTAAGCTGTACCAGCTTTAAATCCACGGGCGACTCCAAATCTTTCAAAAGTCCTTCCTTTTCCTCTATTTCCCGGCTAATCCTTTTTTCTATTTGCTTTACTCTGCTCTGCATCTTTTTTGTTTTCGCACCAATAAAGGCTCTTGTACCTACACCTCTGTCATGCTCTTTTATGGGATCAAATCCAATCTTCGTGCACTCATTTTTGTCGGCCCATTCTGCATTACGTGTTGCTGCCTGCTTTAACTTTTTTATTTCCCCCTGATGCTTTTCATTTTCTGCTATGGCAAACTGGTCTTTCCGTTGTTTGTTTTCCCACCAGCTTGAAAAATTGCCGTTTTGCACCTCAATTGTCTTTCTGTTTAACACCAGAACATGATCAATACAGGCATCCAGCAGGTCTCTGTCATGGGATACAAGGATAAATCCTTTCTTGGATGCCAGATACATTTTCACCTTTTCTCTGGCATTTTCATCTAAATGATTCGTTGGTTCATCTATCAAAAGAAAATCATTTTCCCCTGAAAACAAAACAGCCAACAAAATTTTGGTACGTTCCCCATGACTTAATGTGTTATACGGTCTGTATAGGATTTCCGCATCTTCACCCACTTCCGCAAGCTCACATATTACACGCCACGTTTCACATCCTGTCTTAATGTCCTCAATAAAATCGGCAGCGGGTAATTGCATCTGACATTCTGTAATCTTATACGGAAAATAGTCAAACCTTATGTTAGTGCCTATTGATCCCTTAAATGTATATTTTCCCATCAGCAAATTCAAAAAAGTTGTTTTTCCCTTGCCGTTACGGCCTATAAACCCCAATTTCCAATTTGTATCGATAGAAAAAGAGACATTTTCAAATACATTATCGTAGCTTCCATCATAATAAAATGTAAGATTGTTTACGCTTATTTGTGCCATATACATTCCTCCTTTTATGATTCCATACATATTGATAGTAAACGAATTTTTTTACTACATAAAAATAGGAACCGTTTGTTGCCAAACAGTTCCATTACATACTATAACCTCATAATTGGAGAGATGATATATTTGTCATCACCTGCATTAAATTTTATATTTGTATCATTGCAGATTTCATTAAAACCCACCGTATACACAAAAAAGAGAGGTTATGAGGACATAATCTACCTTTGGCAACATGATAAATCAGTACGGGCATTGTTACCCACACCGCAAAAACTTCATGTAATCAAAAGTAAATTATCTCTTCATTTTTTCACCTCTCTCATTAAAATGTTGCTATTTTAGTATTCCATATTTACTACAATCAATAATTGAACTTTCCAATCAACTCATCTAATTCCTGTGCCAGTTCTTTATTTTGTTCAGACTGTTGCTGAATATGGTCAGCAATCAGTGCAGTGCTCTCATTCTTTTTAACAATAACGTTAATAGCACAACGATTTTCATTTGTAATATTATTAACATCAATAATATTTTTAGAAATCTGCCTTACAGAATCCTCCAACTGCTTAACAGCCTTACTTACCCCATCAAGCTGTTCTTTAACCGTATTTAAGGAAACACTGTACCCGGTGGATTTCTGAGCGAAATCTTTAAACTGGTCTACAACCTCCTGTTCAATAAACGCAATGATTGTATTGAAACAACTATTTACAACATTGATACTGTCATTTGTTTCACTGCAAATTGCCTGAATACTGGATGCCGTATTTCTGGAAGTATCTGCCAAAGTACCAATCTCTCCGGCAACTACCGCAAAACCACGTCCTGCCTCACCTGCTCTGGCTGCTTCGATGGAAGCATTCAGAGACAACAGGTTTGTCTGTTCTGAAATATTGAGAATCTCTGAAGCCAGTTCATTGATTTTTGTAAGACTGCTGAGGCTGCTGATTGCTTCCTCTACAGAACTCTTTGTCCTGTTCAAAGTATCCTGCCCATTTTTGTATGCATAGTCCGCCTTAGTCTGCATACCCTGCGCACTTCCAATCACGGAATTACTTGTTTCAATAGAATCAGAAACATTATTCAAAATGTTACCAACTAACGAGTTAATGTTCTTAATTTCACTATTAACATTGGATACAACTACATTGGTACTTTCTAATGCTGAAGAAAGTTCCTCTGTTGTAGCCACATTATTCGTAACACCCTCCACCAACTCGTAGGATGATTTATGTAACTGCTCTGCTTTATTCTCCAGTGTATTACAGCATTCGTCTAAGGTACCCATAATTTCCTGCAGAGAATGTGTTAAAACTTCTGTTGCATTTGCAATTTTTCCCAGTTCATCACGTCTGTCGCAATACTTTTGAATTTCCTTATTATCAGCTATATCAAAATTCTGTAAAGAAACAAGACCATTCTCAATTGACTTCATAGGCCTAAGTATCTTACCCACAATGACAAAAGAAATAACAATCAGCATGAGCAATGCAGCAACACAGAAGATAGTCAAAGTAATCGTCAGCTTGCCAGCGGATGCAAAAATCTCTTTCTCGTCATCTGAAACCATAAACAGCCAGTTATAATCCGACATATAATAATATGTGGAAATATATTCTACTCCGTCTTGCTTATATTCAATATATCCGCTTTTATCTCCCTCTACCCCTTTTAACTGCTCACAAAGATTAACGATATAGGATTCCTCTGCAGGTGTTGCAACTTTTTCTTCATCTGCATGAAAAATATACTGACCATTTTGCACATTTACCATGCAATATGTAGCATTTTCCATACCATCCATTGTCAGATTATCCAGAATCTGTATCAATCCCTTACTGAAAATTCCACCACCTACGAGACCTGCCGGATTCCCCTGCTCGTCATAAACCGCCATATACATGGAAACAATCTGCTGTCCGCTGGCAGGAGAAATAATAATACCTGTATTATATACCCCATCTGCAGCAAGCATAGCATCCTGCAATGCCTTCAAAGGATCTCCTTCTCTTGTGGTAATTCCGACTACCTGAGCGTTTGTATGCGCCAGTACATGGGTATTCCACTCACTGGCATACAGACCTTCCAAATTTTCAACATCACTTGAAAATTTCTCCGTATATGTCTGAGCGGCAGCAACAATTGCCGGATCCTGCGGATTTTTCATAATATTCAAAATTTCTCCGGCACGGCTATACGCCATAAGAGTCCGCTCCGCTTCATCCACATAATTTGTAATAATCTGACTGCGTTCCTGCACAATCGTTTTCATACTATTTATAGTACTATTTCTGATGTTCGTTGTCATAATATAAACAACAACGATTGATAGAATTGTCATAACCAAAATCTGCATAGCCAACATACTGGCTATGATTTTTTGACTGAGTGTAAATTCTGCTTTTTTTTGCGTTTTCATTGTAAACTATTACCTCCAATTTAATAAATAAACTTGGGAGCTTTTAAGTCAGTACCTATAAGGTTTTTCACCTTTCGTTCTCTAATGTTTAAATAGCTCTCTGATAGTATATATGTTTAATTGTTTAAATAGTACAAAATTCAGCTTATTGTACCACAAAATGCCGAATTTGAAAATACAAAAAATATTTCTTACTGCCGATTATAGTAGGCAATACCATCATTCGGTTTAAAATAAGTCCGAATATAACCATCTGTAGATACAATCACCAGTTCATTACTGCTTTCCAGATAATAAACATCATCACCATCTTCTGCCTCAGTCTTATGTAAAGATTTGCTATTCTCAACAACCCTTCGTGCTGCTGCTTCATATTCTGACGCAGAGCTAAAGCCCATCTCAATACCATGCTTTTGGTAATGTTCATTCAATAATTTTTCACTTCGGAAATTGATGTCCGACGTTATGCTGTCAGAATAATCAAAATTTGTAGCTGTAGGTTCCCTGTCCTTCTGATTTGCAACAATTGAACCAACGGCAATCATGATAAACATAATTACCATAACTATATTTCGAAGTAAATTATTATCACGACTATTTCCAGATTGTTTACAAACCTTTTTCATATTTGTATACTCCCCACTATATATTATTATGATTTAACATTTTTCCATTTTATGTTTTATTCATTGTCTAGGCATCTTACTTTAACAATGCATAAATCAGCATGTCCTGCCATATCGGTTCCCCATTTTCGTCCTTATGCTTGAATGTATAGTTTTTCATTTTACCCTCGTTGCTCATACCAAGCGCTTCAAGCAGCTTCCATGACCTTTCATTTGCTGCATCTGCATACGCTACAATTCTACGTGCACCCATATTCTCAAAAGCATATTTCATTAATGCTATGCTGCTTTCCTTTGCATATCCATGTCCCTGATAAGAACGATTAAATGTATATCCCAGTTCATAAGTGCCATAATTTCCTTCATCATTGAAATACAATTTCCCTATTACTTTATCCTCATCCTTCAGTACAACGGCAAAAAAATTGTCACTCTTGGAAAAATTCTCAGCCTCAGACTTACAGGCTTCCACAGTAAATACATCATATGGTTCAAAATAAACCACACTTTCATCAGTCAATATCTCTGAAAGGTCCTCCCAATCTGTTGTTTTAAATTTTCTTATAGTTAATCGTTCCGTATTAATACAAAAATCACTCATTTTTATTTCTCCTTTGTAACTTTCCAAAAATATATATAAGTAAATGCGAGATAAGTCTCAACAACATTACACAAGGTATTAAAATTATAAACGCAAATAGCCAAATAGAATTAT
>CAMWGV010000079.1 GCA_947173945.1 uncultured Lachnospiraceae bacterium | reverse complement strand
TAGGATTTCACTGGAAAAAGATAATATATCTTATAACAAATACATAATATCAATATCTCCAATATCAACTTAATAAGTTTTCCTCCCTTAAATTGGAAGGTACCTGTCCACTTCTCAATCAATTCATACTCGGATGAAATAACTCCAAGAATAAATACAAATAAAAATGAGCCGGGATTCATGGTTCCCAAAAAACCGTTATCTCCTACCGCCAAAATTCTTGGCAATAAAATTGTGATTAAGGCTGCAGCAGCCAAATTTTGTTTCATATAGTATAAAAATGGAACACATAAAACAAAGAACACAGCTGCACCAATATACCAATAGACACCTGTGAGGGATGGTGTATGAAAAAGGTTTGCCAATCCAAACATTTCAATTATAATATTTAAAATTCCCTTTATAATCCCATCCTGAAAGTACACATGTGAACTTCTTCCTGAAATAAGCTCACATGCAATCGCTGTAAATATCCATACAAACCAAAATTTACTTAACAGCTTCAACAATTGTCCTATCGTCCATTTGTTGCTGCTGTTTTGCTTCCTTTCGTAGCTTTTCCATAATCCATAGCCTGAAACAAAAGCAAACATGGATACACACACTTTCCCCATTCCGGCTATATTATAAACAATATTTTTCGGCAGAAATGCATACGTAACCTCAACATTCTTTGGAGCATGATATATGGCATGCAATAATACCATTAAAACAATCGCAATTCCTTTAATTTTTATTGATTCATTATTGTCAAATTGTATTTTTCTATTAATATCTTTCACCTATATTTCACGCTTTCTTTGAATTTTAAAGCTGTTCTTTTACCATTCCAATTATACGTTCTAATATATCATCGACATTTCCCTCTGCCTCAAAGCCGGCAGCTCTCATATGTCCACCTCCGCCGAAGGAAACCGAGATTTTACTGACATCTACGGCTTCTATGGAACGAAGACTGAATTTATATACATGATCCGTAAGCTGATAAATAAAAATTGCAACCTCAACACCATCCGTAACCCGAAGCTTATCTACAATTCCATCCGTGTCCTCTTTGGTGGTACTGTATTTTTTAAACATTTCCATTGTAATGCATGTAGACACAACCTTTCCATCTAAATGCAGTACAGCATTCATAAGTGCCTCTCCCGTAAGCTTATTCTGATTGTAAGTAACCTTATAAAAGGTTTCATCAATTATATACTGTGAACTGACACCTTTTGAAATCATTTCACCTGCAATTTTCATTGTCTCAGGACTTGTACTTGGATATTTGAATACTCCTGTATCATGTACAATCCCAAGATATAATGCTTCCGCACATGCCTTTGATATACAATCTGAATTAAGATGTCTGTATAATATCTCACACGTGGATGATGCATTGGGATCACAGCAAAAATAATCTCCAAATCCCTCGTTGCTTCTATGATGGTCAATACATATTGTGTCCTCAGCATTTCCAAATATTTCAGAAAATATGCCATGCCTGTCTCTTGCCCCACAATCAAGTGATATGGCAAGCTGGTAAACAGATGTATCAACCGTGTTCCGTATCTGACCAGCACCGTTCAGAAAACGAAACTTATGTGGTATTTCTTCAAGATATACTACAACATTTTTATCATTATAATTGTCCAATATATAATTATATGCCCCAATACATGACCCCACGCAATCGCCATCCGGTCTTATGTGTCCCAAAATGGCAATATTTTGTGCTGATTGAATTTTACTTAAAAATAATTGTTTATTCATCTATACCTTCCAATGCCTTTGGTGATTCCTCATCCTTAGAAATTACCTCGTCAATCTTCTTTGACATCTCAATACCATATTCTATTGAATTATCTGCAACAAACGTAAGCTCTGGCGTATTCCGGAGATTAATGCTTTTTGCAAGCTCTCTCCGAATATAGCCCGAAGCACTCGTCAAGCCGCATATAGTATCATTTACTGACTGTTCATCACCCAGAACACTAATGTATGCTTTGCAGTATTTTAAATCCGGTGTGACTGTAACATCCGTAACTGAGGTCATAGGATTTATTCTAGGATCTTTTATCTCCATTCTTATAATCCTGCTTAGTTCTCTTTGAACTTCAACATTAACTCTTTGATTTTTGTGACTTGTTTTTTTCATAACTGCTCCTATCACGTAACCCTCATGCAGGAATCCCAATTATCTTGGAACCTCCTGCATAATGTAGGCTTCTATTATATCTTCTTCCTTTATATCGTTAAAGCCTTCTATAACAAGACCGCACTCAAAGCCTGTCTTAACCTCTTTTACATCATCCTTAAACCGCTTAAGTGATGCCAAAGGTCCTTCAAATATCTGCTCTCCCTCACGTGAAATTCTGACAGTACAATTTCTTTGAATGGTTCCGTCAAGTACATATGAGCCTGCAATCGTGCCTACACCGGATGCTTTGTATGTTTGTCTTACTTCTGCATGTCCGATTACCTTTTCCTCAAATATCGGGTCTAACATACCCTTCATGGCAGACTCAATATCCTCTATTGCATTGTAAATTACTCTGTAAAGTCTTATATCAACCTTTTCTCTATCAGCAACATCCTTTGCCTGATTATCAGGTCTTATGTTAAATCCTATAATAATTGCATTTGATGCTGATGCAAGAATAACGTCTGACTCATTTATCGCACCTACACCTGAGTGGATACATTTAACAGCAACCTCCTCATTTGAAAGCTTAAGTAGACTTGCCTTAACCGCTTCAACAGAACCCTGTACGTCAGCCTTAATAATAAGATTAAGATCCTTGACATTTCCCTCCTGAATTTTGTTGTAGAGGTCATCAAGAGACATCCTTGACTTCGTATCTGCAATAAGTTTCTCTTTGCTTCTGTCTATAAAGGCATCGGATATCTGTCTTGCTTCCTTCTCAGAATTTGTAGCCATAAATATTTCTCCTGACTGAGGAACACCGTTAAGACCAAGTATCTCAACAGGAGTAGAAGGATACGCCTCCTTAACCTTTCTGTGTTTATCATCAAACATGGCTCTTACCTTACCATGCACATCTCCCATAGCAACACAGTCACCAACCCTAAGAGTACCCTTTTGTACGAGCACAGTTGCAACTGATCCGCGTCCCTTGTCAAGCTGTGCCTCAATAACGATACCTCTTGCCTTACGTTTTCTATTTGCCTTAAGCTCAAGTATCTCTGCAGTAAGGATTATCATTTCAAGAAGGTTGTCAATACCCTCCTTTGTATGTGCAGAAACAGGGCAGAATATTGTTGACCCGCCCCAGTCCTCTGGAACAAGCTCATACTCCATAAGCTCCTGCTTAACTCTTTCTATATTTGCACTTTCCTTATCTATTTTGTTAATTGCAACTATGATTTCTATCCCTGCTGCCTTAGCATGGTTAATAGCTTCAACTGTCTGAGGCATAACACCATCATCAGCAGCTACAACAAGTATGGCAATATCCGTAGACTGGGCACCCCTCATTCTCATTGCGGTAAATGCCTCATGTCCCGGTGTATCAAGGAATGTAATTTTCTCACCATTTATTGATACTACTGACGCACCTATATGCTGTGTAATACCACCAGCCTCACCTGTTATTACGGATGAGTGTCTGATTGCATCAAGAAGTGAAGTTTTACCGTGATCAACATGACCCATTACACATACAACCGGTGGACGTGGAGTCATAAGTGACTCATCTTCATCCTCCTCCTTGAGAAGCTCCTCAATAACATCTACTTTTTCCTCAAGCTCTGCAATAAAATTATATTCAAGTGCTATATCTGCTGCTGAATCAAAGTCAAGCTCTGAATTCACATTCAGCATCTTACCTGCCATAAATAGCTTTTTAATAAGCTGTGCAACAGGCACCTTAATCTTATCCGCAAGCTCTCCTACAGTAAGTGCTTCCGGAAGGACAACAGACTTTATTACAGGTTCCACCGGCTCCTGCTTCTTTGGGCGTGGTGGCTGCTGATTGTTATTTTTTCCCTGCTTTCCTCCGCCATTTTGCGGACGGTTACCTTGTTGTGCTTTCCCTTGCTGTTGTTTGTTTCCCTGAGGCTTGCCTTGCTGCTGTTTTCCCTGCTGCTTAGGGACACCTGCCCCTTTTTCTGCATTTGATTTATCAGCCTTTTCCTTCTCGATTTTAGGCTTTGGAGCTGTCTTTGCTGGCTTTGCCGTCTTCTCTACTGGCTTTTCTATCAGCTTCTCTGCTGGCTTTTCCGTTTTTTCCTCTACCTTTGCTTTTGGCTCCTTCTTAGCCTTTGGCTTTGCTTTCGGTGCTTCCTCCGTCTTTGGTGCTTCCTTATCATTCTTTACAGGTGACGAAGCAGCTTCCTTAACATAAATATCCCTTAAATATTGAATCAAATCCTCGCTTATACTACTCTGTGGTTTAAGTCCTTCTTTTTTCTTAGCCAGCTTTACCAAAAGCTCACTGCTGGCTATCGTTTTATTTAATTCACTTGATAATTGTTTTGCCAATTCGTGTACTCTCATAGATTACACCTCCATATCTTCAATGCTACAAAGCCTGCTCATAACCTGCTTTGCCAGGCCTTGTTCAGTTACCGACACTGTAATTCTGGACTGTTTTCCTATTCTGTGTCCCAAAGTATCACTATCACTAAAAGAAACACAAGGAACGTTATAGAATTTACATTTGTTGGTAAATTTCTTATGTGTATTTTCTGATGCGTCAGAAGCAATAATTACAAGAAAGGATGTTCCCTCCACTATTGACTTCTCCACCATAAAGCTTCCACTCACAAGCTTCCCTGCCTTGGCAGCAAGAGAAATATATGAGAGCGCCTTTTCCTCATTATTGTTCAACCCAACTCAACTCCCTGCTTATGGACTGATAGACTTCGTCAGGCACGTTAAGCTTTAATGCCTTTTCTATTGCCTTTGTTTTAACAGCCTTTTCAAAGCATTTTACATCCCTGCAAATATAAGCTCCTCTTCCATTTTGCTTTCCCTTAAGGTCCAGACAAACCGTATTATCCACAGTTCTAATAACTCTGACAAGCTCATTTTTTGCTTTCATTTCCCTGCACCCTAAGCACTGTCGCTTTGGTATCTGCTTAGCCATACAGCTTACTCCTCATACTCGCTAAAATCTACAAAATCATCATTGTCATCATCGTAATTTTCGTTCATTTCATCATCATAATCAAATTCCATGCCCAACTCTCTTGCCTGACTTACACTCTTAATATCAATCTTATATCCTGTAAGTCTGGCTGCAAGACACGCATTTTGACCTTTCTTTCCGATTGCAAGCGACAGCTGATAATCGGGAACTACAACACTTGCACTCTTCGAATCTACTTCAACGCTTACAGACACAACCTTTGCAGGGCTGAGAGAATTTTCAATGAACTTCGCAGGATCTTCATCCCATGTGATAATGTCTATTTTCTCTCCCTTTAAGTCATCAACAATCGTGTTTACTCTTGTACCGTTAAGACCGACACACGCTCCAACAGGATCAACATTTACGTCATTTGACCAGACTGCAATCTTGGAACGGGAGCCTGCCTCTCTGGCAATGCTCTTTATTTCAACAACACCATCAGCAACCTCTGTTACCTCTTTCTCAAAAAGTCTCTTTACAAGCTCAGGATGCGTTCTTGAAACAAGAATGCGAAATCCCTTGTTTGTCTTTTTAACTTCAACAACATAAAGCTTTATTCTCTCACCGATTCTATATATTTCCCCCGGAACCTGTTCATTTTCATTCAGTACCGTATCCGTTTTTTCATCTAAGCTTATACTGAGATTATTGCCAATGTATCTTTGAACTACGCCTGTAATAATATCTTTTTCTTTACAGGCAAACTGCTCAAACACAGCATCCCGTTCTCCCTCTTTAATTGCCTGCACGATAATGCTTCTTGCCTTCTGTGCCGCTATTCTTCCAAACTCCTTTGACTTAACTTCGATACTTACATATCCGTCAAGCTCTGCATTACTGTCCATCGCCTTAGCCTTTGTCAGTGAGATTTCACATACATCATTTGTTACTTCCTCAACAATCAGCTTCTTCTGGAACACTAATATATCACCAGTTATTCTATCCATGGAAACATCAATAACGGCATCCTTTCCAAAATCCTTTTCACAAGCAGAAATTAAGGATTTCTCTATGGCATCCATAATAACCTCTTTGCTTATGTTCTTCTCTTTCTCTAACTGATTTAAAGCGTCAATTATTTCTGACATTATTTTATCCTCCTAAATTTATTGTTGTACAAACGCTAATCTAATCATAGAAATTTCGTGTCTGTTAATTGTAAGCTCCCTGTGTTCATCATCATCCTTCATAATGGTAACCTCATTGTCATTGTAAGACTCTAAGATTCCTGACAGCTCCTTTACACCATCAATTCCTTTATAAAGTCTGATGTCCACCAACCTGCCAATACTTCTTGCAAAATCTTTTTCTTTCTTAAGGGGTCTTGTAAGACCGGGAGAGCTTACCTCCAATATGTAAGCATCCCTGATTTTATCTGCCTCATCCAGCTTTTGCTCAAGAGCCCTGCTGATTGACACACAATCATCTATAGTGATACCACCTGCTTTATCAGCATAAACTCTGAGGTAATAATCTGCCCCCTCCTTCACATATTCAACATCTACAAGCTCAAAATCACCAGCTTTTATAATAGGTGTGACGAGCTCAGTACAATGCTGTTCAATTTCTATTTTTTTCATAACATTCCTCCCACCTAATGATTAAATCCATTCGGTAAATCAAAGAACAAAGAGTGGGTTCTTCGGAACCCACTCTTTAATGTCATTATATAAGTCTATTAAATTATAACACTTTGTTTTAAAAATGCAAGGACTTTTTTAATGAGGCATGGAATAGACCGAAGTGCCTACAGAGTGAGCTATGTTAAGCTCCACATACATATTTAAATTTTTAAGTTCCACAGATGCAATGTCATATTCCAGCCACACATATCTGAAAAGTGAATAGCCATTATATCCATATGCCACAGCCTTACTGTACTGTTCTGCCAGATTTGTATTACATGCACACCATCCTAAATCAACTTCAGACTCCTCACCCACTCTATAAAGGGCAAGACCCACATACATAGGTATTCCAATTTTATTAAGCTCGGTCCATTCCTTACACCTGTTACTAAACATACTGGTCAGGTCATCACCTGCCACATAGGAATCCGTCCAATATATCTGAGGCATAATATAATCTACATATCCTTCATTGCTTAACCATGTCTCAATATCAGTTCCCTGTGACATTGTGTAGGAAATATTTCCCGCAGGACTTATTCCAAAGCTCACATCCGAATCAATACATTTTATATTATAGTATACTTTCTTTATCAGATTATTAACATTTTTCATTTTTTGAGACTGGGACAGCCCATCTGCCATTCCAGGAACATAGAAATAATCATCAAAATGTATTCCATCAACCTCATAATTATTTACAATTTCACATACACCACACAAAATAAGCTGTACTGCCTCCTCCTTGGATGGGTCAAGAGCAAGACATACTTCATCTGCAGAATTCTCGTACTCAATGGTATATCTTTGAAAAATTTCATAATATTTTGTCCCCTTAAAGCTGTTTGTCGTTGTATCATTGTGTGATAATCTGTACGGATTTATCCATGCCTCAAACCGAAGACCTTTATCATGGGCAAGCTCAATCATAATCTCAAGAGGGTCATATCCGGGATTTTTGCGTTTACTGGAAATATAGGTTGACCACGGGAAATAAGAGGATGGATAAATCGCATCTCCCATGGGACGTACCTGTACAATAACCGTGTTCATGTTGTTAGCCACAACATTATCATACATATACGATAATTTTTGTCTGAAGCTTTCCTCGTCAAGGTCAAGAAGTATAGCCTGTATATCTATATAAGATATCCAGCATGCCCTGATTTCCTCCTGGTTATATATTTGAACAATCTTTTTCCTATCGTATCCTACTAAAAGCGGTAACATAAAAAAAAGCATATATAAACAGGCCTTTATTCTTTTTTTGTAATTTTTTTTTGGTGAAATATAAAACATAAGCACTCCAAAATTCAGCATGGTGTCTTTCAGTCAATTCAAAAGTATTGCCTTTGAAAATGAA
>CAMWGV010000078.1 GCA_947173945.1 uncultured Lachnospiraceae bacterium | reverse complement strand
TAATAACATTAATATATTAAATAAGGTAAATCTTATAAATTTAATACTGTTTTTCATTTTTTTCTCCCATTAATTATACAAGCTCTCACATGAATAGTCATCTTCGCCTATCAGCCGTATCAGCTCCGTAACCAGCTTTTTAAAATTGTCCGCTGCCATGTCTGCTGCCTCCTGAACCTCCTTATGGTTAAGCGGTTTATTTGACATTCCTGCTGCCATATTTGTTATGCAGGATATTCCGCAGACATTAAGACCCATATGCCGTGCTGCCATAGCCTCACATGCCGTACTCATTCCTGCCGCATCACCGCCAAGAGACCTACAAAGCCTTATTTCAGCAGGTGTTTCATAATTAGGTCCTGTAAACTGCATGTACGTGCCCTGCTGTATTAATACTCCCGTATTTTTTGCTGCCTGCTTTATTTTTTCCCGCAGCTTTTTACTATACACCTCGCTCATGTCCGGAAATCTTGTCCCAAGCTCGTCAATATTCGGTCCGATCAGAGGACTTGGAACAAATGAAGTGACATGGTCAGTGATCATCATCAAATCTCCCGGTGCGAAATTGTAATTTACTCCTCCTGCTGCATTTGTCAGTATTACGGTTTTCGCCCCCATAAGCCCCATAAGCCTCACAGGAAGCACCACATCTGACATCGGATATCCCTCATAGTAATGAACTCTGCCCTGCATTGCAACAACAGGAACGTCCTCAAGATATCCGAATATAAAACGTCCCTTATGTCCTGCCACCGTCGATGTGGGAAATCCATCTATGTCCGAATAATTTATCATTGCTTTTATATCCATCTGTTCAGCGTAATCCCCAAGCCCTGAACCAAGAATAAGTGCAACCTTTGGTTCAAATGCAACCTTTTTCTTAACAGCAGCAAGACAACGCTGCAATTTTTCATAAACCTCGTTCATACAAAATACCCTCCTTTTTAATCATTCTTTACTCTGTCCATACGCTCAAATTTTCCACTGTCATATACATATATTGAAATTGTTTCAGTATCAATAGAATTCGCAGTTCCAACTATCTGCCGTTTATCAGCATCCACTTTATAGTTAGGTATTGCCTCAAAGCTTTCTTCCCGACGATAATTCCCATTTTCACAAATAAACGCACAATAATGCTGGGCACTACCCCATGAGCCTATATGAATTAATAAATCCTCATTACCATCAAAGGTTACATCTTCAAAATGCGCATTGAAATCATTTCCGCTCCCCAGCTCAATATCTGCATAATCCACCTGCAGCACATTTATAACCTCATTTGCGATGTTACAAAATAAGAAATAATCCTCTTTATGCCTGTATTTTCCCTCCGGTTGAACTTTATATTGTATCCGAATGCGTAGACATTGATTTGTATCATGTTCTATCCATTCGGTACTCTCAATTTTTGCGTCAGCATCCAATTCAACGTACGCATCTATATATTTTGTGGCAGCTGTGTATGTATTAAAATATTCCATCAAATTTTCAGCTACTTCAGCAACATTCCCATTACCATTTTCATTTTTAGTCTCAGTAATCTCATGCGAACCGTCTTTGCATCCAGAACACATTATAATAATACATAAGGATATAATAAGACATTTCACTTTTTTCATATCCGCATACCTTCCTTCCACTAATACTTATCCAGATCAAATTATAAACCCAACAAACTATCAATTAAGCTTGACCGTACTTGCTCCTATTCTATCACAACCCTCGTTTAGAAATGCCGCCATATCTTCCATTGTCCTTACTCCACCTGCTGCCTTTATTTTAACATTGTCACCTACATTTGCTTTAAATAGCTTTATGTCCTCCAGCGTAGCTCCCCCTGTGCCAAAGCCTGTGGAGGTCTTTATATAATCTGCACCTGCGTTTGTGACAGCATGGCACATGGCTATTTTTTCTTCCTCGGTAAGATAGCAGGTTTCTACAATTACCTTAAGTATTTTATCTCCAGCCACAGCCTTCAGAGCCCTTATTTCATTCTCAACAGCCTCATAATCACCATTTTTCACGTCAGCGATATTGATTACCATATCAAGCTCCGAAGCACCATCAGTAATTGCCTGCTTTGCCTCGGTAATCTTTGCATCCGTTACGGAATATCCCAACGGGAATCCAATAACCGTACAAATATTTATTCTTTCACCATATTTATCATGAATTCTCTTTATATAGCATGGTGGCACACAGACAGATGCAGTACCAAAGCTTATCGCCTCATCGCACAGCTGTTGTATATCCTCCCATGTTGCATATGCTTTCAGAAGTGTATAGTCTACATGATTCAATATTTCCTGATTTGTCATAACTTGTTCCCTCCTCATCGCATTATACCATAAATATCAAATATATAATTATCTTTAGCCCTAAGGAATCCTCCCAACTTCGTTGGGTCCCTCCTTAGGGCATATTATATCATACCCTGCCACAATAATGAAACAAAAAGAAAACCTGATATTGCTTGATTGAAATAACCGACATAATGTGTTATTATACTCGGGTATTGCATTAGTGCTTTACTATAATAAACTAAAGGGAGAATGAAAAAATGAACTTAAAAAAGAAACTTTTAACAGGTTTTCTTGCCCTCGGTCTTGTGGCAGTTGCCTTTACAGGATGCGGAAAAAAGGATGAGGACAAGACATTTACAGTTGGCTTTGACGCAGAATACCCACCTTATGGATACATGGACGAAAATGGTGATTACACAGGCTTCGACCTGGAGCTTGCAGATGAGGTATGTAAAATTAACGGATGGACACTGAAAAAGCAGCCTATTATCTGGGACAGTAAGGATAACGAGTTAAATTCGGGCTCGATTGACTGTATCTGGAGCGGATTTACAATTAATGGCCGCGAGAATGACTACGAATGGTCTGTACCTTACGTTGATAACAGTCAGGTAATCGTTGTCAAAGATTCCGCAGGTATTTCTAAATTAACTGACCTTGAAGGTAAAAAGGTTGGTGTTCAGGCTGCTTCTGCTGCACTTGATGTTTTATCAGATGAGGAGGGTCAAAAAGCACTTGCAGATACATTTGGAGCACTTCAGGAATTTGGCGATTATAACACTGCTTTTGCTGAACTTGAGGCAGGCTCCGTCGATGCAATTGCCATGGATATCGGAGTTGCTCAGTATCAGATTGAAAGCCGTGGAGGCGGATACATTATCCTTGACGAGCATCTTAATGCAGAGCAGTACGGCATCGGATTTAAACTCGGTAACACAGAGCTCAGAGATAAGGTGAATAAAGCTTTAAAGGAGCTTAAACAAAACGGTAAATTTGATGAGCTTGCAGAAAAATATAATCTGTCTGACATGACATGCCTTGAGTAATTTTATTATTAAGGAGCCTTAACAAATGAGTTTTTCAGTTATGCTTGAACAGCTTACGGCAGGTATGGGAAAAAGCATGGGAATATTCTTCCTCACACTGCTTTTTTCCCTGCCCTTAGGGCTTTTTGTGGCCCTCGGACGTATGTCCAAAAATAAAATATTGAGCGGAATTATTGGTCTTTTTATATCAATATTAAGAGGGACACCTCTTATGCTTCAGCTTCTTGTCGTTTACTTCTTTCCTTACTATTTGTTTGGATGGTCAATCGGAAACTGGAGATTCCCTGCAATCATAGTCGGCTTTTCCATTAACTATGCCGCCTATTTTGCAGAAATTTATCGTTCAGGTATCGAGGCGATACCAAAGGGACAGTATGAAGCAGCAACTATACTTGGATATAATAAAGTCCAGACCTTTATAAAAATTATTTTGCCACAGGTAATCAAGATAATTCTTCCGTCCATAACAAACGAAATCATCACCTTGGTGAAGGACACATCACTTGCATTTTCGCTTTCCTATATGGAAATGTTTACAATAGCAAAGCAGATAGCTGCAAGAGATACGACTTTTATGCCATTTGTTGTCGCTGCTATATTTTATTATGTGTTCAATCTGTTGGTTGCGTTTGTAATGAGAAAATGTGAGAAAAAGCTTAATTACTACAGCTAGGAGGGGTTCTATGGTATACCTTGAAATGAATGATGTTAAAAAATCCTTTGGTGAGCTTGAGGTCCTTAAAGGGATATCTCTTAAAGTAAATGAAGGCGAGGTTGTATCGATTATCGGACCGTCCGGCTCAGGAAAATCCACGCTTCTGCGTATTGCTACCCTGCTTGAAACAATGGATTACGGTGACCTTTCCTACATGGGGGAAAAGGCTGTGTCAATTGTTGATGGTAAGTCAATATACGAAAAGCCTGCAAAGCTGCGTGAAATAAAAAAAGTTTTTGGTCTTGTTTTTCAGAACTTTAACCTCTTTCCTCACAAAAGTGTCATGCAGAATATTATTGATGCACCTGTTTATGCACAAAAAAGAAATAAACAAGAGGTTATAGCAGAGGCAAAGGAGCTTTTAGAGAAAATGGGACTTTCAGACAAAGCAGACTACTACCCTTGCCAGTTATCCGGAGGACAACAGCAGAGAGTTGCCATTGCAAGAGCTCTTGCTCTCAATCCAAAGGTGCTGTTCTTTGACGAACCTACCTCAGCTCTTGATCCTGAGCTTACAGGAGAGGTTCTCAAGGTTATTAAATCCCTTGCAGAATTAAAAATGACCATGGTTATTGTCACACATGAAATGAGCTTTGCAAAAAATATTTCAGACAGGGTTATTTTCATGGATAAGGGCGTTATAGCTGTTGAGGGTACTCCGACACAGGTATTTGACTCTGACAATACTCGTATGCTTGAATTCCTCGGAAAATTAAATTATTAAAGCACGACATTTACATATTCATCAAGCTCCATCCTATCAGGCTCGATTAAGCAGTCCACAGCTAAAATCTGAACACCTTTCCGGGCTGCTCTTCTCAGGGCTTCACCAAATGCAGGATGTGTGTCATCATTGGGTGAAAATGTATGTATCTCCTTCATTTGTATTACAAAAAGTATATATGCCTCATATCCTGCATCCATGCAGGATATTAATTCTTCTATATGTTTTATGCCTCTCTCTGTCGGTGCATCCGGAAAGGCAGCATATCCGTCCTGTTCCAGCGTTACACCCTTAACCTCCAGAAAGGCTTTTCTCCTTCCATCCTCAATATAAAAATCGAACCGCGAGCTACCATATGTATATTCACGTCTTATAAATGCATGCTCCGAAAAAATATTTCCTTTCCTGAGCCATTCCTCCACAGCATTATTAGGAGCCTGGGAATCCATATTAATTAGTAGAGGTTCTTTCCCCTCACGTGCTTTTTCCACTGCAATTAAATCATATGCCGTCTTCCGGTTCGGGTTGTCAGATTTTTCAAGATATACACATGTATCCGGCAGGAGCAATTCCCTGCATCTGCCTGTGTTTTTTACATGTACAACCTGCACAGACTTATCAATAGCCACGTTTGCAATAAATCTGTTAGGCCTTTCCTTAAAAATTCCCTTTACAACATTTTTATATTTCATCCCTGCTCCCTTGCCGTAAATTATTCGTTTATTGTAATTACAATATCATTACCTCTTCTATCTTTTGCATAAATGCTAAGTGTGCCATATGAGTACTCAATAGTCTGGTACCTGTATGAGTATCTTTGATAATAACTTCTTTCATTCGGTTTATCCCAAAAAATTTCCACAAAGGCATCATTTGTCTCAATCTTTGCATTAACGGCAAATTTACCGACATTTGCACGATCTACATATACAGTTACATTTTCCCTGTAATTATGTCCCGTGTCATCAATGTAGCTTCTTATTGCATCTATTCCGCTCATTTTATATATCTCCTTTCATTATTTTGAGAACTTACATGTAAACTCTGCACATATGTTACATGAAAGGAAATCATTGTTGCGGAAATAAAGTGTAACCTTTTTCAGATTTTTAACACTACTGACAACTTCGTACCTTTGCTACAAAGCTCTCGATTTTGCTCAAGTCCTTTCCGGTTCTGTCTGCATATTCAACACTGGAAGAAACGTCCACACCATCAGGCTTTACAGCTTGTATTGCAGCACTTACATTACTTTCATTTAAACCACCTGCAAGCATAAACAGCTTGCCATCACGAGGCATGGCTTTCAGCAAATTCCAGTCAAATGTTTTCCCGCTTCCCGGCTCATGTGCATCAAAGACATAACCTGCTATCCGCGGACATATACTATACTCTTCGTATTTATCCATATCATCTATATTAAATGCCTTTAATATCGGAATATACCCCTCATTTATAATATCATCCGATACCTCACCATGGATCTGAACATAGTCAAAGCCTGCCTGCTCCGCAAGCCTTACCTGCTCTAACGTTGGCGACACCATAACAGCTACTGATTTTATTTCATCAGAAAGTGCCTTTATTATTTTTTCAGCCGTCTCCACGTTTGTGTTGCGTCGACTCTTTTCATAAAACATAATGACTCCTGCAAAATCCACCTTATTTTTGTTCAGATACTCCGCCTCAGCAACATCTGTCAATCCACATATTTTAATTTTGAATTTTCTTTCAGGCATGTTATAACTCCTGTTCTTTGTCTATTTAATATTTATTTTCCTGTAACGGACACCTCATCATCATATTCCAGTTTTTCAAGCTTAGTACAATTACTCACATCCAAAGTGCTGATTTGATTATCAAAGCATATCAATCTAACAAGTTCTGGGCAATTGCTCACATCAATCGCTCTGAGCTGATTGTTGGTACATACTAATATAGTCAGACTTGTACATTTGGTCAGATCCAAGCTATCCAACATGTTGTCAGAGAAAAAAAGTAATTGAAGATTTGGACAATTCGTTACATCCAATGTACTAAGCTGATTGGATTGACAATGTAATTCTACCAGTTTTGTACAATTACTTACATTACATTTTGTAAGCAGGTTTTCCCCACAGGCAAAGTAAAATAATTCCGTACAGTCACTTACATCAATCGCTTCAAGCTGATTATAACTGCATATCACCTCATACAGGGAACGACAGTTTTTCGTATCAAGATTAACAAGCTGATTGTGACCACAGTATAATGTAAAAAGGTTATAACAATCACTTACATCAACTGCAGTTAACGAATTATCATTGACGTATAACTCAACAAGTGCAGTCAGCCCATGAAATGAAATTTCTCCGTTTAAATTTCTCTCAGCCCATGCAATTTTTACTAACCTGCCATCTTCATCCCACGAATACTGCTCCGCATCGTTTAATTCTTCAGACACATCTGCTCCTAGTGCTTTTTGTTCTTCAATAAGCCTTTGCAATATTTCCATATCAGATTCATGTGAGCCCTCCAAAACGTCTTCGTCAATTAAATCTTTATCTGTATTTTCCTGTTCTACTTTTAAAACTTGCCCATCTGTTTTTTTCTGTTCTTTCCTGCCACATCCTGTCAGTAAGGCAAGTGCCATAACAACAAGCAGTGCTTTCACATTTATAACCTTAAATCGTTTCATTTAACCTTCCTCCTATCATTAAACATCAAGCCATAACTACACTATATGTATGATAGGTTAAATGAACAAGCGGATAATCACGTCAAAAGCCTGTCTATCGTCGCCCCAAGCTTACTTTGAAAGAAATTTACAACAAGCCCTGTAAACACACCTGCAATAATTGTTCCCTCCCTTGTACCTCTTATGGAAAAATCAAAAAATATAACCGATAAAATCACCGCCAAAACAACACAGCTTAAATCAAATGCTATTTTTATATTTCCAAATCTTTTATTGATTGTGTCAGATATCGCCTTAATAAATGCCTCAGCAGAATTCATTATCACATTTGCGACAACAGCTAAGAATACCCCAAAACCAATAATAATGGTACCAAAAATCACAAACAGTAATTCCATAATATATGAATCAATCTTCAAAAAAGATACAAGCCACATTCCTATATCTGTAAAATATCCAAATAAAAAAGATAGTGGTACCTGCAATAGCTGTATAAGCTGAAAATTTTTTCTTAAAATCAATATCTGCCCCACAATCAGTAAGCAATTCCATATAATAAGCCAACTTCCCAGACTAAGTTGGGTAAATTTAAGACTTAACACATTTGCCACGGAGGATGTAGGTGAAACTCCAAGCTCCGCTTTTTTTGTAACGGCAACTCCTACTGCCACAATAAACAGACTTATTATAAAAAGTATGTATCTTTTTATTATCTCTTTTTTACTCATTTTATCTTTTTGTGTTTCACTCATTTGCTTATCTCCACATCATATAATATACAC
>CAMWGV010000077.1 GCA_947173945.1 uncultured Lachnospiraceae bacterium | reverse complement strand
GAAAATAAGTTAATAGTTATAGTGTAAATTTTTACATAAAAAATGACGTTGCATTTTATTAACGAGAAGTTCTTATTATTTATATAAAATTTAAATTATGCAGTGTCTTCCTTATGATTCAATCTTGTAAAATCTAATTTGTTTTTATTTCCTCTGGTAATTCACTAATTTTATTTTTGTAAAGATATGTATTTCTTCAATAAATAATAACTTTGATTTTTACTCGTCAGCCGAAACACTACGACCGAACGTATTACTGAAAATCATAAAATCGCAATACGCACTATGCATTATTAGACAAATTACATAAGGCTGTAATTTGCTAAAAGGATGGGTATGTCTGTGAGGATTGCTCCCTAAAATTAATTAGAGTCCCGTCCTGCTCGTTGTCCATTGTAAATAGTACTTAGGCACCTATCGGTTCTCACCAATATTTCCATATACCAGCATAATCAATTTTTTCTACTTTCGTAACCTCATCCGCAGTTAAGGAATTATGGTTTGATATGCATTAGCTGAATTAATCCAGTCTTACTTGAACGTAAGAAACTTCCGAGCATTTACTCCTTCATGTATAGTTTATACTCCGCTTAAAAGTGTTTGCAGAGTCTTATTAAAAACCCCATGTATCCATAGACTTGTAGACAACGCCATTATGTTGTTTCCTTATCTATGATTGCCCAACTAAAATCTCTCGCCAAAGTGATTTTAATTGTGTGTCACCCTATGTCACCATAAGGTCAAGCAAAGTTTTTAACGAAAGCGGTGATTCCTACACCGGCACCGATTGTTCCAAACAAACCTAATTTATCTGTCAACCAATCTAATGCGTTTCCAAGAGAAGCAATAATATCAAGAACTGACTTCATGCCTTCACGAGCAAATAGATTTTGTGCAATTCCTGTACCTGTCTCTTTTACTTTATTAAATTTATTATCAATGGAATCCATGGCAACAGCCATTTCTGCTTCAGCATTGCCTGCAGAATGTTTCATTAATTCTAAAGATTGTGTTACAGTATCAAAATTGCTTAAAACAGTAGCGACAGCCTGACCATTTTGCTTCCCTGCTAAAGCTTCAAGCAAATCGGTCTGTTCTTTATCTGTAAGCTGGTCATAAATCTCTGAAATCTCCTGTAATAATTGTCGTGTTGATTTATATTCTGTTTTTGATTTATCAGAGAATAGACTGATACCACTAGGAGTTGATGCCGTTTTTGTTAAATCTTTAATTTTACCTGATAATTCTTCGACTCCGCCAACGAATTCCTCGGTTTCCTCGTCATATCCACGCACTCGCATTGAAACCGTCTTCAGAACCTGCCCTGCACCAGCAGCATCTCTTGTAATTTCAACCATTGCAGTACCGAGAGCAATCGTATCCTCTAATGTGTTGTTTGCCTCTGCCATGGCAGAAGATGAGAGGGTCAAGAAATCAACGATATCACTGTTGTTTATTGCCCGTGTATTACCAATGATATTGATTTTGGACATAATGCCATCAACAACTTCATCTGTATCTTTTAATCCTATTTTGAAAGCTTTCATTACAGACATAAGACCATCAGTGGCAGAATCCAAGTTCATGCCGGCAGATATGGTGGCAAACATAGAAGAGTACTTTGCCATTTTAGTAGCAGCTTCTGCTGTATTGAAGCCAAGTCTGCTCCAGGCTGTTGCCTGTTCAATAATTTCCTTAGTAGTGACACCCATTTGTTTTGCGGTATCATTTGCTGACAGATAAAACTTATTTAATTCACTGGCAGACATTTTTGAAGTCTTTTTCAAGTCTACCATAGCAGTATCTAAATCTCTGACAGTTGAAATTGCCTGCCGGGCAGCACTTGTCAACGATGTGAATTTTTTTGCAATCTCTGATAGAGACTGAACGATAGATTTATCATCACTCATGTATTTACATTTCTCCTTTCAAATTTTTTATTATTTAATTTTATATATGATAAAGCGTCAGTAATAACATTTATATTCTATGCTTTTAATTGACAATATATGGGATATTTTGTAGAATAATAATTGCAAGCAGCATCCACGTTTTATTTTGGCTAGATAAGACGGTTAGGCGGTTGAGTCACGTCTGGATAGTGATATTCAGTTTATCTTATAGATACCCTTGCTTAGAAAGGAGGGTGATAGAGGAAGTGACAATATGTGAACTAATAGTAATACCATTAGTTATTGGCATTGTAAGCGGAGTAGCATCAGCTTACATAGTCAAGTCCCTTGATAAAAGGCACAAAAATAACCGCCATGAGAAGTAAAGCGGTTACTTTTGTGTTGATGATTCATTTTTGATTTATTAGCCATAACCTACCAAATTACGGCTCAACCGTCTAACGGATGCTGTTTGTTTTGTTTAGAGTGCTTTTTATGTTTATTATTCTATATCAAATCTTCTTTATTGTCAATACTTCATGAAATTGCTCATTATGTATAATCTCCGCAAATTTGTTTACAAATTCTTTCTGTAATTCATCAACAGGAACATCTTTTAAAGCAGTATATAGATTTTGCAGCAAATCTAATATTTCCGTTTGATTATTCATAAAGGTAACAATTGTTCCATAAAACATTTTTTTAACTTTCCATTCAAAGTATTTCATTTTTAAGTATGTAATCATATTCCATTTTCCTTCTTTCTTTACACAGTAAGTTTCTAATAACTCTCATTAATCCACATTTCTAGATAAGAATCTTGATAACATTATTCTTCAATAATTGGGTACAGCCCTATAAGATATTCTGCTTTTATGCCTTTATCAAATATTTCATTTGTTTTTAGTTTCATAACATTAATATTAACTGTACTATCAGTCATTTTTCTCATTTCATCATTAAATTTTTTTATAGATTCTTTATTTTCGGAGGGAATTCCAATATTACCTTCCGCATCTTTCGTGCCATATTCCATAATTTTTTCATTACAAATTACACTAAAATTACTAACATGGTTCTCTATTTCCTTCATGATTCCAAGTAACTTAAATTTTAAAAGTACATCTATATTTATATCAACATCATCAATAATTGCTTTCAGTGCTTTATTGAGATTTAATACATCTCCTAATTTCAATGTAACTTCCATAGTTCCCTTTTACCTCCATCTTTGCAAATTTCTGGTTGAAGTGTTTCTATGTTATTATCTAAAATCCTTCTTTTAATTTTTGTTTATAAGAATCATTTATGATTTGAATAGAAATTTCGACTTCACCGTTAGTAAGATTTTTTTCTTCAATGATTTTTTCATATCTTTCATATGTAGAAATGGCATGTTTGTAACATTCTCTACTTACAACTTTTCCATTTGAAATTTTATCAGCTAAGTTAATAATTTCCCAACGATAATCATTGATTTGCTTCTCCACAAATAATTCTGTAAGGTTTTTA
This sequence comes from uncultured Lachnospiraceae bacterium, assembly GCA_947173945.1. GTDB lineage: Bacteria > Bacillota > Clostridia > Lachnospirales > Lachnospiraceae > Coprococcus_C. Next base: position 6,000 of record CAMWGV010000077.1, on the reverse strand, counting down.
ATGTCTTTGCGCATTTCTTCATCATGGTTATCTGAGTCCTTCATATCTTCCATATGTTTATTTTGTAATTCTAATACATTTTGAGCCGTTTTTATTAATAACTCATGGTCTTCACGTTTCCTTTTCATCCACTTAGTTTCAAGACCGAGTTTATCAATAAACCATTCGAACAATGAAACAATTGATTTAATGCCAATAAGAATAATAAAAACGGAAATAAAAATGCAAGAGAAATCCAGAGTTGTTAATTCTTTAATTGTATCCATTTCATATCATTCTCCCCCCTGTTTAATTATTCTTTAAATCATATAAAGCAGTTCCTATGAGTCCATCCAAATATTCATTAAAATCTGTATTTGCTGCTTTTAAGATTTCATAAGCGGAATTGGATAGTGCTTGTACTGCCTTTGTTTTAGCAATTTCTTTTACTTCATTTTTCTTTTCTGCCGTCCAGGCGTCGGTACCTTTAATATCTTTTACTATAGTTTCATATACGTCTTTAACAGATTTCAGTACATTTTCATACAATATGTCTGTATATCTATCTATTTTTTTGGAATTTGTATAATTACTGATTTGTGTTCCTATATATGTAATAACAGGCAGCAGCACAACTGTCCAAATAGCAGATATTACCTGCATCCAGTCTATATTTTTTATTATAGTTTCCATAATAAATTCCTCTTTTGTTTTTGAATTCTTTTATGTTAATTCGTGTTTTCTCCATTTTTCAAATAGACCTTCACTTTCTGAACGTGAAAATACATAAACCAACTTATCTTCATATCCATTTTCTAAACGTAATGGCTGTAATCCATTTTTTACATATAGAAAAACCTGTCTTTGGTTTACTAATTTAATTTCATCCGAGCGATTGTCTATTACAATCATTTCACTCATATATTTTCCTCTTTATCGTAAAAAAATAGGGATATACACCAACGATTCGTGTATATCCCTAAATAATTTTTATTACAATACACTAATCATTTTCAATAATATTTTTGTTTTCTGTGCTTAAAAAAGGAGGGTGCCAGACCATCCTGAAGTTCTTACGCTTCAGCGTTAGACATATCGTACTTTCTGAGTGTCCAAAGGTTCTTTGTTGCTCCTGCACAAGCCTTTGTCATAGATTCAATCTCAACATTCTGTACGGCAGCCTGATCACCGGCAGACAAATCAACAGTACCGGAAATTTTACCCTTTGGAAGATATAACTGTAAAGGCACATCTGATTCGTCACAAAGATCAGTAAACCATGCATCTACAATAATTTCTCCGGACATAGAGAATTTATTTGCATCATTTGCAATTTCTTCATATTCCTTAAAAGTAGGGTAATAGTCAATGATTACAGTATCACCAGCCTGAAATGCATCAGTAGGTAATGTGATTGTCTTTGTTTCAGGAGCATAAGCAAATGCCTTGTCAGATGCAGTGGCGTTCTGTGTATATACATCACCTGGCATACCATTACTGTCTGCCTTATAGATATATCTTACCTCATTACCAGTTGCGCCATTGGCCTTGTAAGACAATGCAACTGAGGTATCTCCATCTTTGATTTCAAACTCTTCTCTAATTAAAATAGAAGAACCGTTAGTTACCTTTACTACATCAGAACCAACCTGTAATGCAAGATAACCCTCATCCACAGAACCATTCTCAGCAGTAATGCTTGCAACCTTATTTACATCAAAAGCAGCTAACTTTGCTCCATCCTGACCTTCTGCATATACAGTTTCCTGAGAGCCATTAATCTTAAAGTTCTTCAAGTCATTTAAAGTTACCTTGTGTTTCCTTGTTGCTAAATCGTTAATAATAATTCTTCTTACTTTCTTAAATGCATACTTCATTTTTTATTCCTCCTGGTTTTCTTAATAAAAAAGATTGGGCTTATTTCGTCCAATCAAGTTCTTTTTTGTTGATATCTTTAGAACTAATCGTTCCATGATATATTCCATCTAAAATATGATCTGCATGAGATTTTTTGCCACTAATTGACATAGATTCATTTAACCAATAAATTTTACAATCGTTTATATTAAATGGTGTTATGGAACCATTACCACAAAAACTAATAGCAGACATTATATTGCCAAAATAATCGGAGTCATCATCATTTTTCATTTTTCGCTTTTTGGATTTCTTAATTTCATCCCTCATATCTTCAATTAGAACACGTCTTGCGTTTTCATCGGCAGGATTTATTCTATTCGAATAATCAATATTATTCATTGCTTTTACCCAATCGTGTATATATTCAAATATGACTTGATTGATTTGGCACGAGTTATCATTCATGTCATAAAAGCATACAGTACCATCTTCATATATCCCTTTGGTAAAATGATGTTCCTCTTTTATAAAAAATCTTAAAGCATTTGTAATATTATCCATAGGATTAATACCATATGCATCATATGTTTCACAGTTCTCTTTATAATTTTTAAAACATTCATCCCATTGGATAACAAACATTTCAAATGGTGATATTTCAAGATAATTCTTACCCATATCATCAAGCATGACCATATTTGAATATGGGTCTGCAAGTATATTTTGAATATATATCCAATAAAAATAATCAGGATTTGAAGAATTGTTTATGGATAAAACTTCTTTTACAGTTGGATGGTGTAAAGTAATAGATTTTGTAAGTTGAAAATCATTACCTGACATTAATAATGCTTTACTAAATTTTATACTCATTATGCTTACACTTTCTTTCGTTGAAGTTTGGTACATTATAAAAATTTACATCCGGCTCATATTTAGAAAACAATAAATCAATTGTATCGTATCAACAAACACTTTGTTTTCCTTATAGTTTAGAGCATTGATATTTTAAATATCAATTTTAGACATATTTCCGATACCTCCTTTAATTTAATAATGCGAGTTAGGTATATACCCAAACCCAACCCACGGTATTTTATATTAAATTGGGAAGAGAGCAGTGGGTAGCTGCTTTTCGTGAGAGACACTATCTTCCCAATCTTAAGCATAGAAATATAATCGGAAATGATAAAATTCAAAGTTTACTATTATGTAATGTCCTTATTTCTTTTCTGAAATGATCACTAAACATTGCATTTAAACTTAAAATAAAATCCAATTTTGAAATATCTAAATTAGACTTGGATTGCTCTGGTTGTATATATCGTGAAGTTACTTTTAATCCGTGAAATAATTTTATTTCAACATAATTATCCGTATCACTAAATTTATCCTTAACCACATCGCTCAACGAATTTAAAATTTTTGTGACGTCATTGACAGAGAATCCGGTTCTGTTATGTATCTCATCAATAACATATTTTTGATTATAATAGATGTTAATCCACCCTCTCCTATGTAAAATAAATTTCGCTCTCATATGAGTTGTAAAATGAATACTAAATTTGCGGATTGATTCTTTTTTTTACGATTTTATATCCAATTCCAAACATATTTAAATCACTTCCGTTTTCTTCTAATTGTTCAATTTCACCGCATGAATCAATAACTGCTTTATTAAATCCTTCATTTCCACACAAATATAGAATTTGTAGTAAGGTATTCTTAATCTGGGAATTTTCTTTGTCTTCAATAGAGCTTAATAATTTAAATAATGTAGAAACGCCAATTATTTCACTGTCAATTTCAGATATTAAATTTTGATAAAGCAATTGGGATTTTGTAAATTTATCATCTTTGTCTGCATCTGAGCTAAAAATAATTTTTCTATCAGAAACATATTTGTTTATCAGACTATATATTTTATTTATCTGCTTTTGATTCACATGTGTATTATAAAACTTTGATTTATCTAAAATTGAAACAAAAGGCAGCCAGTCTTTTTTATAAGGATTTCTAATTTTAAAGCCATTAACTATAGTTTGGAGGTAATCCATGGAAGTGTTATATTTACAATAATTTTTCTTTTGTGGATTATAATAACCTTTTTGTCTTGATATGTGAGCGAAAAAGTGTGGCATCTTCTTTTTATTATATTCGTCACTCAGTTCTTCTTTATATCGCTCCCTCATCTTGGCAAGCTCTTTTGCGTTATTTATATTAAATTCCTTTTTTGCCTTATCTATTTCAATTCCGGACATAACATCTAATTGGCAAATATCATAATATAGTTCTTTTACATCATCATATTTAGCGCCGGAATATATCTTGTCCCACAATAAGGAATTTAGTTCTTGTGATAAATTGATAATTTCCCCAATTTTATTTACAGATGTTTTGATATCTAAATCTGCCTGTTCCTCTGATGTATAATATCTTTTTACTTTTTTAGCAGTTACAAAGGATGTTGGAGTTTTGAATGTATTATAGTTACGTTTTGCAGCTCTTATAAGTATTTCATTATCTGTAAGTAACATGGTATCACTGTCAAAATCTGCGCCGGATAATCTTTGAAGTATATTTTCTCCAATAGAATTAATGCATACAATTTCTTCCGTAAGATTAAAGTATTGGTCAATTAATCTGTTTTCTTTATTCGTCACCAATAAAATATTTCCCATTGTTACATGAGGGCTTCTTGAGCCTAATAACGTTATGTCATATTTAAATCTTACATTATGGATATTTCCAATTCCAATCTGGCTATTCCCGTTAAATGTTCCGATGGATTGTTGTAACATTTCTATTGGATTTCCCAAGAGAGTAGAATAATTACCATTGACGTATATATGCCCGTTTTTTAGATTCTTGTAATAGGAAGCTAATAAATCGTGTAAAAATTCCTGATAATATTTTGTTTTCGTAAAATTATCATTTATACACATAAGATTATATACAACATCATTTTTATCCATCATAGGCTGAGTCATTGGATCAAATTCATCAATATTAGGATATTTGATATAATATCTTACAACGGCAGGATTATCCCTTAATAACTGTGCAAAATCCAAAGACTCTTTTAAAAACTCTCTTACTTCGTCTTTTGACAACTGAAGAGTATTTATTAACTGGTAATGCGTCTGTACTAATCGACCACCAAAGAAATGTGTCTTCTTGTCATGTTTTACAACACCGAATTTAGGATATAGGTTATCCAACCAATTGTCCAAAGTATCAAATTTCAAATATTTGATACTATTAGGAGTAGTAATTAATTTGACATCTTCAATTCGCTTTGCTCTTGTTTTTCCGTTTAACTGAGAAACATCAGTAATGTTGTTATCCTTAAACCATTGCTGAATGTTACAATTAAAACAACACGACTTAAACATGAGATTTCTCAAAAGTACCATTCCATAACATGAATAATCACCCATAAGTGAAATATCAATAAGAGATTGTCCATCCCAAATACTATTTGAAATTTCGCAGTTATTTTCAGAAGTAGTAAGCCATCCATTTTCATTATGAGTTTCAATCACATCTTCTCTAAAAATACTCTCGTAATCATCAATTACCAGAATATTTTCCGGAAGAATTTGCAGAGTATCAATAATACTACTTGAGGGAAGGGATATGTAGCTTTCATAAGCTGCTAAATCTACTTCTTGTCCATCTTTTAATGCAATTTTGCCTGAACTGAATTTTAAAATAGGTTTAAATAAAGCTTCATTTATAAATAAACACTTACCAACACGTGCAGAACCGGAGGACCTTTTCATTCTGCAATATTTTATACCATTACATTTAAATCCATTTTTATATAGTTTCTTGCGCAGCTCAGAATTTGTTTTAAGTGTTTTCGGCTCTTTTACTTTTTTGTACTGCTTTTGAATCTCCTTTACTTTCGTTTTGTCGTTCTTATCCTTGATTTCCACATCTGCTATACAGAAACAACTTGGTATTTTTTCAATAGGAGAGAGTAATTTATATCCGACCTGAATTCCAACAATCTCTCCATTATCATTTTTAGCAACACAATCCTCGAATACAAGTTTTCTGTAATCGTATCCAAATTTTACAAAAGTATTTCTGTTCATCTGATTCCATTCTTTGACAGAATATTTAAAAGTCAGACTAATTACATTAGATGTATAC
>CAMWGV010000076.1 GCA_947173945.1 uncultured Lachnospiraceae bacterium | reverse complement strand
AGAGTGAGAAATAATTTTGCCCGGTCAACAGGCTTTATGAGATAATTAAAGGCTTTTACCTCATAGGAATCGACAGCGAATTCCGTTGATGAGGTAAGGAAAACAATTGGAACATTCTGATTCATATTCCGAAACTCTCTGGCGGTATCTATGCCATTCAGCAATGGCATGATTATATCCAAAAAGATTAAATCCATATATTCGCTCTGATGAGCGGCAATCAGGTCATCTCCATTTGTGAACCGGTAGAGCATAAGCTTAATTCCACGTTCCTTTGCCCATTCCTCCAGCAAGGGGCAAAGGGCATCTATAAAGTATGCTTCATCATCACAAATCGCTATTTTCATCGTGTCACCTCTAAATAATGATTCTTAAAATAAAAGTGTGGTCAGACAGAGAAAAATGACATTGCCCGTTCAATTGCTCTACATAGTATATAATACTTTTAACACCAATGCCATGTCCTCTTTTGTTGGAGGTTGGAATACCGTTGACAAATTTTGGAATGCGTACAATCGGATTTTCAATTTGGAGTAAAAGGTGATTTTTCTTTTCAGAAATAGTGAGCTTTGCCCATCTTTTTTCTGTGGCCATTTCTTCCAGTACATGCAAGGAATTTTCCAAAGCATTGGATAAAATGGCACAAATCGCGGTATCCGGACAAGGGAGCGCCTCACCTATGGAGATATCGCAGTTGAACATAATTTTCCTGTCCGTAAAACGTGCATGATAAATAGAAATTACAGAATTGATCATTTCGTTTTTGCAGTAATCTGCAATTATGGTATCATCATAAAGATTGCCGATTTCTTCAATATACTCGATTACCTTCTCGGTATTATTGTTTTGAAGCTGGGTCAGGATAATGTTTAAATGGTGGCGCATGTCATGTCTCAATATGGCGAGCTTTTGCTTGCTGTGTCTTACCTGCTCAATTTCCTTTTCGATAGAGCGCAACTGCATTTTCATCAGCTCACTGTACTGCTTGAATTCCTGCTTTTTCTCATATTCCTGGAAATAAACGAATAGAAAGGCAAAGTAGGAGATACAAAAAATGAATCCCATAAATTCAACCACTGCTTTGTTGTTCGAATAAAACAGGTCGGAAAGTTTGGTGAAGGAATAGTCGAAAAAGTAATATACTGTGGGCAGAAAACCTATAATATAAGATTCCCGTGTATCCCTTGAAAAGATGGTTTCCGTGGTGCGGCATACAAATTTGCACAGCAGGAAAAAGGAAATAAATGTGGTCAGGATTCGCGAAGTATAATAGCACCACTGTTCATCTGTAATCGTCAACACCAATAATCCGATCCAGTTACTTAACTGGCAGCACAGGTAGGCGGAAAACACGGAGATACAGGATGAAGTAACAGGATATTTATAATACAGGGTTAAAAATAAAATCAGCGGCAGATGTATGATGACTGCATAGAGCCGGTCGGTAATAGCCGTACCAAATAGTAAAACACTGATAATATATGCGATTCCTTCACAGGAAAACAGTAGAAACAGCGTAAGGATATTTTTCCGGTTTTGCTTTACTCCTAAAAAGAAAGCAGAGATATAGATACCGAACAGCATAGTGGTTATATTATGTATGAATGATAGAATCTGTACTAACAATGGGCGCTCCTTCCTGTTTCTCCGGGCATACTGCTATTCTAACATTTTATCAGTTGCATGTAAACGTATGGCAATTTGCCATTCACACCATATATTTACCATTCGCGCAAAATGGGGAACGGAATCGAAAAAATGTGTTATATATATAAATATTGCCCTTTGATAATGTGGGATAGGAGGACTGCAGGCATGAGCAAAATATGGGAGTTCTTTGATATGATGGATGAACTCGTCTATGTTTCAGACATGGATAACCATGACTTGATTTACATGAACAAAAAAGCGCTTCAGACATATGGTTTTCACTCCCTTGAAGAAATTGTCGGGAAAAAATGCTACGAGGTTATCCGGCACTATTCTACCCCCTGCTCAATGTGCAACAATCACGAACTAAGACCGGGATATTTCAGGGAATGGTGGCATTACAACCCCATTCTTGAACGACAGGTAATGTTCAAAGATACTTTAGTGGAAGACAACGGAAAGAAATATCACATGGAAATTGCCATCGATGCCGGCAAGCAGGAACAGCGGGACAGTATGATGAATCTGGAGGCAAGGATCAATGAGGGTCTTCGTGTCGCCCTGCAGCAGGAGACACCCTCGCAGACGCTGGAAGTTCTGCTGGAGTATATGGGAAAGGCACTGGAGGGTGAGCGAACCTATATCTTTGAGCGAAACGAAAGCGGTTGTGATGACAATACATATGAATGGGTAGCAAGCGGCGTCACACCGGAGAAAGACAACTTGCAGAATGTTCCGGCCAAAGTGTGTGCCAACTGGTATCGGAATTTCCGGGTCGGCAGGCATATTGTGATAAAAGATTTAGAGGATATCCACGAGAGTGATCCGCTGCAGTATGAAAATCTGAAACGACAGAATATCCGCTCATTGGTAGTGGTTCCCCTATACAATGAGGATGAGGTAATCGGTTTTTATGGAATAGACAATCCGCCTGAGAAATCGCTGGACTACGCTTCCGACATGCTCCAGATTATGGCGCATTTTATCATTTCCTCCCTGAAACAGCGAAATCTCATCCGAAAATTAAAAGAAATGAGTTATTGCGACCAGCTTACCCAAATCGGGAACCGCTACGCCATGAACGAATACATTGGCAATCTGCAAAATGAACACAGCCTGGGAATCGTTTATTGTGACGTGACAGGACTTAAACAGGTTAACGACCAGAAAGGTCATCACGCAGGTGACAAGCTGCTGACCGATGCCTGTGAATGCCTGAAAAAGAGTTTTGGGGAATACGGGTTGTTCCGTATCGGCGGCGATGAACTGTTAGCAATCTGTGCAGAGATCGGAGAGACAGCATTGTGGCAGGGAATTGAGCAACTAAAACAAGAGCTGCAGAACAAATCCATTCACATGGCAGTAGGAGGCATATGGGAAAAGAACAGCCTCAACGGTGTGGAAAAGCTGCTTGCAGAAGCAGAGAAAAGAATGTATAAAGATAAAGCCGCATACTATCAGAAATACGATGTAGACAGGCGGCACCCGCTGGAGACGGGTGCGCGGACAAAAAGTTGGACGTCTTGAGGGCTCCAAAGAGGGCAGATTATGAGTGTATTATAAGAACCGCGACTCCTTGATTTGGGGAAGGATTTTTCAAGGATGCGGTTCTTATTGTATGTCCACTCTCGCGGTTTTATGGGATTGAATATCCCACAAACATATTAGCTATCTCCCACCAAAAAGCTAAACGCTGCTTCACCTTTTCATTTTCGGCTATTGTTTCAGATCTTTTAATCTATAACTTCCCAGTAACCGTTTTTATTTGCCCCATGTCGTATTATTTTCCCTTCTGCCTTTAATTTAGCCAAAATACGCTGTGCCTGCCTTCCGGTAATTCCCACAGATGCAGACAACATATTAGCTGACATATTGCCATCCTGCCTTAAAAGGGCTATTATTTTTTCTTCATTTGTTACGACATTTATACCGACATTTGTTACGACATTTGTTGAAACATTTGTTTTGTTATGTGTTTCACTGATTTCCTTTAAAGCATTGCGAATCATCCCAAGCATAAACTCTACAAATTCAGTAGAATCCCCGACATTATCAGCCCGCTGCAGTACCTTATAATATTCCTCCTGATTTTCATACACAAGCGTTTCTACCGGAATCCAGGCAAAAACTTCTTTCCATTTCTGCAAAATCAACGACTGCCACAACCTCCCTGTCCGGCCATTGCCATCCGCAAAAGGATGAATAAACTCAAACTCATAATGAAAGACGCAGGACTTCACAAGCGGATGATATTTCGATTGCTTCAGCCATGTGAACAACTGATTCATTAAATCCGGCACATATTTTGCCGGTGTCCCTGCATGAATCAGTTCTGTCCCGGCATAAACACCAACATTCCCACTTCGAAAACTTCCCGCTTCTTTCACAAGCCCTTCCATCATAATCTTATGGGCCAGCAAAAGGTTTTTTACACTGTATGGATCAAGCGCGGATACTCTTTCATAAGCCTCATATGCATTCTTTACTTCACGAATATCCTGTGGCGGCCCTAATATCCGCTTCCCATTTATCACATCCGTAACTTGTTCCAGAGTAAGTGTATTCTGCTCTATCGCCAGAGATGAGTGTATCGTCTTGATCCGATTTTCCCTGCGGAGAATTGGATTCGGACGCATGGCATCGTAAGTTGTGATTGCACCAACATATTCTCCTATCTCTACTATTAAGTTTGTTATCTCCTCATTCATTGTAAAAGGAGGTTTATAACTTTCACCCATGTTATTCTCCGATCATTATTCAAGCAATCCGAACTTTATAGCTCCATTTTAATAAACTTCTTTAAGAACCCTTTCCACACGTTCAAAAGATAGCTAACCAGATATATTATTCTAATTCTTTTAAAATATCCATAAAATTATCTTTACACTTTTTTAATGCCTTATCCCAGAAATCAATATCATTTGACGCAAGCTGTTTCACATTCATATACCCATTCCATACAGCTTGCTTATGCTGTGTTATCTGATTATGTAACATGTTTTCTCCTGCCAAAGAAAGATATGTACCATTTTCCTGGATTTTTTCTATGCTATCGTAAGATAGAACCCTGTATATTCTTCCATCTTGCAACAATTTATTCGTTGTAGAAAATATTGCCGAAGAAAGATTGAAATATCCACTAAATTGATTAATTCTATCACTATTGACATAATTCCTTAATTCATTGATTAATTCAAGCCATTTCTCTATTTTAGACAAATTACATTTAATCTCGAACGAAAGATTCTTTTTATCATTGATATTTTGTTTTTTCTCTTTAAAACAATCTACCCCAATAGTCACCCCAATACCTGCAATAATTCCAACAAATACAGATATACCATAAATAATTCCATTAATCATTTTTAACCGCCTCCTTATGTTATGCAATCACTTTAGTTTCTACAATAGCAATAGCTCAATTTCACGATCACTAAACATCCCTGACTGCTTTAACAGTTTTTTAAAACATCCTTTTACCGCGTCCTTCCCCGCACAATGTTTTGCTTCATTCAGATATATAATCCCTATCACTATCTTCAATTGTTTAGACACATCTTCTTCTGTTATATTCTTATAAAAATCAACATCTACACGTTTAAGCTGCACTCCATTAGCTATTGTAAATAATTGAGAATATTTATGTAGATACTCCTGCAACACATTCCACATTATCTGCTTATCTTTCAACGCAAGTGCATCATTAGCTTTCCGGCATATCATTTTAGATTTTGCTGAAACCTCTCGTGTTTTTTCAACCGCCTTAACAATATTATTGCAAAATGTAAATACCTTTTCTTCATCTGCATATATTAAATTTTGTGCACATTCCCCCATGCTCTACACTCCAGTCTTTTTCACTACACTCTTCAGATTCGCCTCAGTACAGCCATAATTTTATCTTCTTAATCGTTTTCTCATTACTATCAAAAAATCCTACTTATCTTCAATAATTCCTAACTTTATCCTCATAAATCGAATATCACAGTCACTGCAAGACTTAATCATACACTCCGGTAATTTGTTTTTCATGCATACATGATTATGAAAAGATACTACCCACATATATTTTTTTAAAATATGTTCCCTCTGGCTTGCTTCCTTAATTTCAGATACATCCAAATCATCATATGTTCCAAACTCATTAATTTTTTGTATAATATGCGTTTTGTGTTGTTCTAGTAGTTGCTTTTGATTTAAACTTCCTTGACCTAATCTTTGATAATCATCTGGAAAGAATGTTTTCACCAATTCAAGTACCTGTCCCATAGTAATTTGATCGACCACTTTGTCCATATCAAGGCAATATAGATAATTCAATACAATTGCATCATCAACTGTTTTTAAAATAAGAACATCTCGCCACATTAAATAAAATTTTTCCGCATTAACAGCCGGAAGAATAGCGTTGCAAAATTCGAGTTCCTCATCTGAAACTTCCTCGCCAGCATGTGCACGATTTTCAATTTCACAAGCTCTTCTCAGATCTTCAGGCTTTACAAAATGAGTCTGCAAAACATAATCCATAACGGCTGTTCCTATAATTATTCGTGGATATAACGCCTTCTCCTCCAAAGCCACAACATCAATCAATCCCTGACCAAAAATAAAATCATCGTTAAATGAAAGTGTCCCAATCGTTATCCCACCTCGAAGAAATAAATCATATTGTAGGATAAAATATTGTTGTATATCTGCGACAATGGCCATAAATGTCAGAAACCGCGGATATTCCAATGGGGTAGTACCTGTTTCTAAGCATAACAGAATATTATCCGAAAAAACTTTTGTCCGAATAAATATCTGACTCAATCCCCCAACAATAGGAGAGGAATGCACTTCTTCTATATATTTTTTTACATTTTGAATCGCTTCGTGAATAGCCTTCAAAAAAGTCTCTACCTTATCCGGATGAGTTTCAAAAAAACTTTTGTATCCTAACAAATCAAAATAAGCAATATAATATTCTTTGATAGATTCAACCTGCCTGTCTTCTTTGGACATCCAATTCCATCCTTTCTAACATAGACCTTGTTACAGGATCTAATAAGTCCACAACTTTAACTGTATTAATAAATTTCCCCACCACTGTTAGCGAATCGCACATAACCCACACCACATCCGGGCGTCCAATAATTGATTCTGTTCCATATTGGTCAAAAAGTCTGACTATCTTACATTTGGTTGTCTATGTAAATCAGTTGCGTTTAATATTTATCAATAAATGCGTCAGACGCATTTATTGACGCATTCACATTTATTTGCGTACATACCTTGCTGATCGTCCTTTCCCCTCCGTTTTCAATATATCTTCCTGAAGCATCTTATTTACCATTCTTCTTTAATGCTTTACATCACTTATATATCTGCTAACACATATCTTGAATTATCCACTTTTCTATAATCTATTACCCTGAAACTATATTATCTAAGTCATTGACAAATGCCTGTATTTCACTTTGATTTTTTTCTTTCCACACATCATACAAAGCATACAGCATCACATGTGTGTTTACTCCTAGCATCATACACATCTCATCCCACCAATCATGATGATTTAATCCTGCAATTCCGCTTAATACCTCAAAAACATCCTCGCTATTCTTTCCTAATAATTGAGCAACTTTTACATAAGAACCTTCTGACATGAGCAAACTTCGCATATCCGTTTCAACATCCTTTACCAAAGGTAGGAATACATATTGTAACCTGTTTTTATCAAAGTTTTCTTTTTTCTGATCACCATCATAAACGCCAATAATTTTATATTTTAAATTTTGAAGAACATCTTTTTCCATGACTGATGTAATATGACTTGAATCCTTAGCAACCTCAATATTATATTTTCGTAAAAACACCATTCTTTCCTTTTCAAAAATTACTTCCAAGAATTTCTTTGCCAACGCATCTTCAACTAAGAATGTTCCTCGTATTTCATCTTCCACTCCTAAAATAACATTTGCGCCATACATACTTGGTTTTTTTATTACAACATCTCCAAGAAATCTACTTATTATATGTATATTTTCATTTTCGATATTTTCTAAAATATATGGCGAATGTGTAGAAATCACAAAACTTATCCCTTTGTCAACAGACTGTTGGGCAACAAAATTCATAAAATTTCTTTGCGATTTTATAGCAACAAAAGATTCTGGTTCTTCTATTAAAACAATTGATTGGTCCTCTTGCTTATTGATATACCAATACATATAAAACAGACAATACTCACCTGTTCCCATTTCCCGTGTATCGTATGAGATATTTCCTTCTTCTACAATAAAAAACGGGAATGTTTCTATAGTTTCGGCATCTTGAATCTCAACATCTTCGACTTCTATTAATGAAATTTTTGTGTAATTTCTTCCTGTCAGATAATTTACTTGTTGTATATCTTGGATTTGAAAATCAATTGTTTCATTTTGCTCCAATAATTCATCTAAATTCTCTTGCTTCCATATAGCTCTAACTATTGCATCAATATTTTGGTACTCAAGAAAACCAACGCCTCCCTCATATCCTGCTTGACTAATTAATTGTTTCGATTCGTTATCACATTTATATTTATTGCCTTTATAATATACCTGACCTGTAACATATGCATTTTTTATTTTTATTTTATCCTGTTTTTCTAGCGGAATTCCCAATAAATTTTTGATTGCTAGTATTATTGTAGATTTTCCAGCCCCATTCAAACCACAAATCACTTGTATACCTTTTCCCAATTCCAACTTCCCTAAATTATTATATCCATGTATATCAATTTGTGTTAAATAACTTTTATACTCATACTTTTGTATTTTTCTCCAATAATCTTTTGCTTTTGCTTCTCTCATTTTATCCTATCACCCCATGAATGATTATTATTTATTTCATCCAGAACAGAATTCATATTTTGAAGTTTCGTAAATCCTTCTATTGTTTCTAACAAAAGTACCCCTTTTTGATTAAATATCATCTCAGTAAAAATGCTTAATATAATATCTCTATAAATTACAGACAACGCATCTGTGCTCCCCATGCTTGCTCTTTGATTATAAATATTCATCATAGCATCAGTAAATATGTATTTCTCTATCATACTTTTTGCAAACAAACTGTAATCATCCGATTCTTTCTTTTCTACATTTTTACCTTTTAAATAATCTCTTGTAGATTCAAACCGATACATTACCTTTTCTATTTCATCTATATTTCTATCACTTTTGGTAACATATATAAGCCAACTTACCAATGTTGCCTTGCTATGTTTAGGGCAATAGTCATAGTTATCCTTTATGCTTTTCATACATACAATATAAGTTTTTAACGCTTTTCGCACTACCTCAATAGTCTCATCAGCATAAGGTATTGATTCCCTATATTTTTTTGAAATATCACCTGCTGTTACTTTCTTGCATAAAGTGTTTATTTCAATCATATAGGCAAACTTAGATATAATTTCATCATATGCCAATCTTGAATTGGAGAATCCAACAATCTCTTTAGTACCTCCCATATCTTCAAATTCTTCTACCAATTTCTTAATTTGATTTCTGGTTTCTCCGATATAGGCATTTCGCTGCTCGGCTGCTGTTAATGTAGCAGGTTGATTAAGTCTATAAAATAGCTCTGCAGGCTCTTCAGGTTTGTAATCACTTAACCTAATTAAAGTAATCGAATATCTTCTCAATTTTCTTTGAATTTCTATTGGCAATTCTTCATAAAGTAAGCCATCAAGTTTTAAAATCTCTTCATCAATAGGTTGAATATTTCCATCAATTCTGAGGTTATTATTAAAGAATTCTCTGATAGAAGCCAATCGTTGTTGCCCATCCAATACTTCATCAATATTATTGTTCCCTAAAATCATATGAATCGGTGGAATTTTCAAACCTCTCAAAATAT
>CAMWGV010000075.1 GCA_947173945.1 uncultured Lachnospiraceae bacterium | reverse complement strand
ATTTAACATTATCCAATTTAATATTTTCTCCTTTATGATATATGATTTGTAGCACCAAAATGCTATTTTTCAGTATTGCCAATATTCAAAGTGTCAACGATATCAAGCATATTTTGCATTTCGCCAATAATTTTTGCTCTTGCTTCAAAAAAGTCTACTTTTTTTGCCTCCGAAAACTCACACATTTTAGCACCGCTTCTCAGTATTGTCATTGTATCATGTTCAAAAACGATTATCATCATTCTTGGATACCCATTATACAGCTTTAATATACACTCCATAAAATGAGGTGTCAGAATATAAAATGCTTCATGTCCCTGACTGGAAAATATAGTTAACTGTCTGTTAAATTCCGCATTATCAGTTTTAATGGCAGACAGTCCGTCAACAGAAAAAATATTTGGATTTATAGATCTTGCAATAACCAGTTTCCCTGAAATAGCTTTATTAAAGCGAAACTTTGAAATTGTACCATCAAAAACGGAAACAGTATCTATTTTCGTTAATCTAAGCCATACAGATGCTCCAACCTGCTCATAATATACGCCTTTGTATGTTCCTTTAAGAAAATCTTCCGTTCTTGATTCTAAGCTTCCATGTGTCGTATTCCATATTCCGATTGCCAATATATCATTTGTGGTAACTGTTCCATCCGGACTATATGTATAATGTTCAAATTTATTGGCAAGTGATGGTGCTACAAGCACCTCTTTATATACAAGCATATATTTGTTTCTTGTTTCACTATATCTGGTTGCAAAAATATATTCTATCACAATAAAAATTACAAGGCATAAAAAAAACAAAAACTTGCCAACATTCCTATCTATTTCTTTAGTCAGAAAACTAATAGGATAAAAAATGACAAAAAGAATAATGGTCCCATATCGCAAATAATTTATATAAAACTGCAGTTGTTTCCGTAATGGCTCTAAATCAGAAAAGCCGTATTTAACATTATCCATTTTAAAACTCCTACATTAGTCCTTATCAAACCTTACCTTGATCGAGTTTGCATGTGCAGTAAGCTGCTCTGCAGTTGCAAAATCAATAATATCCTGTGAAACCAGCTTAAGTGCGTCCTTCGAATAATAAATGATACTTGATTTCTTTATAAAATCATCAACCGAAAGCGGTGAGAAAAACTTTGCCGTTCCGTTTGTCGGAAGCACATGGTTTGGCCCTGCAAAATAATCTCCAAGCGGCTCCGATGAATAATCTCCGATAAATATAGCTCCTGCATTTTTTATTTTTGTCATTGTGTCAAACGGATTTGCCGTCATAATCTCAAGATGCTCACTTGCAATTTCATTTGCTGTGTCGATTGCTTCCTTCATATTTTTTGCAAGCAAAATGTATCCGTATGTATCAACGGATTTACGCATGATATCCTTTCTTGAAAGCGCACTTATAAATTGCTCCACTTCATCTGATACCTTCTCGGCAAGCTCCCTTGATGTTGTAATAAGTATTGATGACGCCATCTCATCATGCTCTGCCTGTGATAAAAGATCAGCAGCCACATATCTTGCATTTGCAGTGTCATCGGCAAGTACTAATATCTCACTTGGACCTGCAACGGAATCTATACTTACATGTCCGAATACACACCTTTTTGCAAGTGCAACAAATATATTGCCCGGTCCCACAATCTTGTCCACCTTAGGTATACTTTCCGTTCCATATGCAAGGGCGGCAATTGCCTGGGCACCACCTGCTTTATAAATAACATCAACACCAGCCTCATTGGCCGCAACAAGGGTTGTGGGATATACCTTGCCCTCACTGTTACATGGTGTTGTCATAATTACACTTCCTACCCCTGCAACCTTTGCAGGAATAACATTCATAAGAACGGAGGACGGATAAACAGCCTTGCCTCCCGGAACATATACACCCACCTTGTCAATTGGCGTAATTTTCTGTCCAAGCATACTACCATTGTCCTTGGAATCAAACCAACTATAGCACTTCTGTTTCTCGTGGTACTCCTTTATGTTTGCCTTTGCCTTCCTGATAATCTCTACAAGTGACGGTTCAACAAGCTTATAAGCCTCATCTATTTCTTCCTTCGTTACCTTTACATTGTCCTTATTTATGGCTGCCTTATCAAATTTTTCCGTATATTGAAACAGGGCAGCATCCCCATTCTTATGCACGTCCTCAACGATTTCCTTAACTGTAGCCTCGTATGAACCATAATTGTCGGGGCTTCTCTTAAGAAGGTTGTTAAGTATATCCTTTTTTGTTTCCTCGTTTAATTCTACAATTCGCATAATAATTCTCCTTTTTGCTTATTAAAAAAATATTGATAATATTCCTGATAAACACAGCCATACAAAAATAACAATAACGCCCCCAATTATAAATTTAGCATCTTTATCATCTTCGTTTTTGCTGCCAAAAAGATAATGCGGCTCGTTCGGTTGTTTGCTCGTGAGTCTTACACCATATAATATCATAAGAAAACCTACTGCGAGTAATATTCCGCTTATAATTTTTTTAATCGCAACTCCTATATATAATATATCAACATAATAATTATCAAGCTCTATATTATAATCATTAAGGTTTGACTGAATTTTTTTAAAATTGAAGCTTGTTATGGATGCATCAAGTATAGCTACATAACCCTTTATTTTAACAGTATGTATAGCCCTTCCGCTTCTGTCAAAGTTATCCTCATACCATGATTTTCCGGCTCTGACTACACAGTAATTATTTGCTGTTTCATCTAAAACCAAATAATAGTAATCGCTCCCCAAAGGAATAATTCCGTATAACGTATGTTTGGTTTCATGCAATAATACGGCATAATTTACTTCACCTGAAGCATGTGTATCTCTTTTTAATTCACCAAATATATTTCCTTCATCATTTTCTATAAGCATCTTTATTCCCATAATACAGTCAATGATGCCAACTAATGCAAAAAGAACAAGAACCCAAGAAACTGTCTTTGGACTTAACTTTTTTTTCGCACCATTATTTTTTTCCTTTTTATTCAAAAAATTGCCTCCTCAAATTAAAAATGATTTTATATTCAATATATCTGTTTCTACTCCTTAATCATTTCATTTAAATCGTTCAGCAGCTTTCTGATACGCTCATGCTCCATTTTAAGGCTTACCTGATTGACAACTACCCTTGCTGAAAGAGGACAAATTTCCTCCAATACCTCAAGTCCATTTTCACGAAGCGTTGAGCCTGTCTCAACGATATCAACGATAACCTCAGAAAGATCAACGATAGGCGCAAGCTCTACCGAACCGTTCAGCTTAATAATCTCCACCGTCTGATTTTTTTTATTCTGAAAATAATCCTGTGCAATGTTAGGATATTTGCTTGCCACCCTTATTATCTCATTTTTTGCAAGAAGCTCCTTTGCAGACGCAGGTCCACAGACACACATTTTACATTTTCCGAATCCTAAATCCATAACCTCATACAGATTTCTGCCTTCCTCAAGTATGGTGTCCTTTCCCACAACACCGATATCCGCAGCTCCGTATTCAACGTATGTAGGAACATCCGAAGCCTTTGCAAGGAAAAATTTTATTTTATGTTCCTCGTTTGTAAATATAAGCTTTCTCGTATCAGGATCAAGGGCTTCCCCGCAGGATATTCCCATCTTTTCAAAAAGCGACAGCGTTTTTTTTGCAAGCCTGCCCTTTGCAAGGGCAAATGTTAAATATCTCATACTATGTACCTAAATTCCTTTAATATTATTTTGATTGATAAATTTCGTATCGTGGACCTAAAATTAACTACATGATGTCCATAAGCTTTATTGAGTCTTTTGCATTGTCTATAATGGATATAACGTCTATATCCATCTGGGATGTAAAATGATAAACTCCCGATAAATGCATTTTCTTTGCATATTCCACATAATCATCAACCGTATGTTTCGTTGATTTTCTTATTAGCTCAATTTTTTTGCCTTTTGACCGCATGCTTGTTGTAAGCTTTATGGCATTTTCCTGATACTCAATATCGTACAAAACAAGAATATTTGAATAATCAACTTCAACTTCTACCCTGTTTCTTGACACAGCCATCATAAGCTCGTCCACATATATAGCAAATCCCACAGATGCAGCATCCTTACCAAACTGTGATAAAAGATTATTGTATCGTCCTCCCTTGACAATGGCATCTCCCGTTCCGTATGTATATCCGCGAAATACAATTCCCGTATAGTAATTATATCTGTTTAACATACCAAGGTCAAAGCCCACATATTTCTCATATCCATAATTTGCAAGGGCATGATACACCTTTTCCATACGGTCAATTGCCAAAAGTGACGTGCTGTTTGAAACAAGTCCTCTTGCATGCTCAAGCATATCAAGACCACCAAACAATGTCTCAAAGGACGTAAATGCAAGCTTCATCTCACTGCTTATGTCAAGAGTCTCAACAAACTCGCTTAAGCCAAAGAAATTCTTTATATGAATGTAATCCCTTATTTTATTTTCCGTATCAATGTCAAGTCCGGCCTCAGATATAAGCCCCTTAAAAAACTCTATTTCGCCAATCTCTATCTGAAATTCCGCAAGCCCTGATGCCTTAAGGCAGCTTATGACACACGCGATTGCCTCTGCATCGGCAGCTGAGCTGTCATCATTTACAAGCTCTCCGCCTATCTGTGTACATTCATTGAGCTTTCCCTGATGCAGGGGAGCATTTGTAAATGTATTTCCCTTATAGCATAGTCTTATTGGAAGCTCCTCGTTAGCATAGTATTTTGCAACGCATCTTGCAACGCTTGGAGTAAGGTCGGGTCTTAACACAAGTGTATTATTATTTCTGTCAAAAAATTTATACATTTCATTTGATGGGGCTGATCCTTTATCCATATTAAATATATCAAAATATTCAAAGGATGGCGTCTCTATGTCCTGATAAGAAAAAAGTTCAAGTACATGATGTATTTTATCAACAATCTTAAGCTTTTTCTTACACTCAGAACCATAAATATCCCTTACTCCATCCGGTGTATGTAATAATCTGTCGTTCATAGTAGTCTCCTTAAATACTTTAGTAATTTAAAGTGCTACTTCGCTAATTAAGTAGCATATTAAAAACATTGCTATTATATACATTATATCTCAGACTGTCAACATCTTTCAAATTAATTTGCTTCCCGTGAAAGAACTGCAGCATCTTAAACAGGAAAAGAACGGATATCACACCGTTCCTTTCTGCTTGCATGTATTTACCCTTAAAAATCCTGATATTCAACACTGCCGTCTGAATATGTTATTTCATAATAACCATGACCAGAACCATCGCAATCATAAAATGCCTTTCTCGACACCTCAACTTTTCCTGAACCACCTGAGCCGCCTGAGGAGGATTGCTCTTTTGTTCCCACCTTGACAACTTCATTTACCGCTTCCTTTATTACCTTTTCATCTGTGGCTTCCCTGGAGTCCTCAACCCCGTCCACATAAGTAACCTTGTAAGTTACTTCCTTTTCGCCGTTCTCACCCTTTACACTGACCTGTTCCTGTCCTTTTGTAATTGAGCCGTCTTCCTCACGTATCGTTTCATACTCAATTGTCTCTTTTTCCACAACCGTATCAAAGGTCACACGGTTTACAACGATTTGCATATTATCTTTCACTGCCGCTGTTACTGCCGGAGTTACACGGTCATCCTCACCTAATGTAATTTCCAATTCCGCCAGCACGTCGCCAACTGTTTCTGCCTCAGTTTCCTGAGTATAGGTTTTTCCGTCACACTTTACCTCTACACTGAATGAATAAAGAATTTTAATCTCCATTCCGTCCTTAAGATATTCTGCTAAATCGTAATTTACATGCTGCTTTTCTCCAAGCGTGATGCCCTCCTGCTTTAAAAGGTCACTGATTGTACCGCCGACCATAACCACTTCCCTTGTTTCGCCATCAACTGTCAGTTTAACTGTAACCTTTCTGGAGATAACAATTTCCTGCGCATCCTTAATTTTTGTATCCAGTGACGGGCTTACCTCATCTCCGTCATTTAGCACAATGTCCGCATCCTTCAGTATTTTGTCTACAGTCTTTGGTACAGAAACCTCCAGCTCTGTAATAGTACCACTGTCCTGAATCCGGACCGTTGCTTTTCCGCAGGCACACAACCCAAGTAAAAAAAGCATTGCCGTGCCAAGTATTATTATCTTTTTCATAATTCTTTTTGCCATCATTGTAATATATCTCCTTCATCTATCGTTTTTATCTGAACCACCCTACAGATTTCCTTATCCTTTGTCAAAACCTCAATCTCTACCGGATTGGTCTGTATTGCATTCTTTTTTATGTAAACCTCATAATTATTTTCCCGGGTATGGTATGCCTCATAATAAGTACCATTAATCCGGACAATAATATCAGTCTCATTTTCTAACAATGTTTCATCCACACTACCGCTAATTTTATAATAATTAAAATCATAGTTCAAGGATTGTATGGATATTGTAGTATCAGATTCCACATATTCAGTAATCTCAGGTATGTCCGTTTTTATCGCAGATATAATCGGCGGCATATCAATGTACCTTGAGATATTACGCTCCACACACTCAAGCACAACAGCATCAGGATTATACTCCTCCATCAGGCCTTCCAGGCCATATGGATTTTCCTTTGTAAACCATGCCTTTTCAAACTGGTCTGCCATGAAAGGAATCAATGTATTTCCAAAGGAGTCACGGAACATTAACAGTGTGCCCTTTCCTGCTCCATTCTCCGTTTCAATCCATCCATCCTCAACACTTTTTACATCGTTTGAATATGTATATCCATGTTCTATATTATATTTGTAATTAAGCTCTTTCTCCCCATAAAAGGTATAAAGCATCCTATTTAAGTCCCCATCCTCATTCTTAGTACGAATGACATCACTGTCCTTATAATTCATATGTGGATATCCAAGAGTATCCATAATGAGGTTGTATGCCATAACGGCACCCTTCATATTCCAGTGGGAATCCCGCTTTAAATACAAAATTTCATCTTCATTCCGAAACAATTCAAGCAAGTCTGCATAAGGAATTTCCAATTCTGAAAGCTTCGGTGTCAGTAAATCTATATTGTGTGTCCTATCCACAATATAGGAATAATAATATGGCATATTCTCCCCATACAATGTATTTTTATTTGGAGGGATTGCCAGCACAAAATCTTTTCCTTTGTCCTCCACATACTGCCTGACCAAGGAAAGGTTATGGGCAAGGTTGTATATCTGCCTTTCTGACATCCTGTTATATCCAAGATAGTCATTCAAAGTAGATGTATAATACAGCCATCCATCTTCCCCATATGTTACGGTATCCACATTGGAAACCTTGAATATTGAGGTTTGAAGCTTTGCGTCCGCATAAACCAATTCATTGCGGAAAGCAAAATGCTCATTAAAATATTCCTCAAACTCCTGAAAAAATTTCAAATTGATAGACCCGTTTTCTGCTTTTATGCTCGGAAATTCAGCCATCACTTTATTTTCCGTGGTCACCGTTGTGGGACGCACGAGCATTCCTACAAAGGGCAACAAACAGACCACAAGGCAAGCTATAATGAAAATCAAATATTTTTTCATACACATTCTCCTTTTGCATTCCTAAAATCTGAAATAGATAAAAGGATTATACGAACCTCCTGACAGCCTGATGATGCACCACAAAAGCAGTACAAAAGCAGCAATATATAGGATTATCTGTACAAAGTTTTCTTTTGACGTCAGTTCTTCTTTATCCGATGAAATTTTTATTTTCCTACTAATACTACGAACCGGAGCACAGCCAATCACGGCTGCAATCAGCATGACAATGAAAAATGGGGTCAGTTGCTGACATACAAAGGACATGGATGCCGCTGAAAACTCAAAGCCCGTAAACATTTTTCCAATAAAAATAAATGCCTGACCAAGGGTATCTGCCCTGAAAATTACAAATCCAACAATCACTACCAGCATTGTATAAACATGCAATATAACACGTGGCAGCTTTTTCAGTTTCGGTACCAATTCCTCCAAAAAGCTAAACATGCCATGAAACAATCCCCAGACAACAAAGGTCCAGTTGGCTCCATGCCAAAGTCCGGTCAGGAAAAATACAAGAATCTTATTCATTCCCGTGCGTATCTTTCCCTTTCGGTTACCGCCAAGTGGAATATACACATACTCCTTAAACCATGATGACAGTGAAATATGCCAACGACGCCAGAATTCCTTGATGGTAACGGAACCATAAGGATGCTCAAAGTTCTCCTTGAAATGGAAACCAAACATCTGCCCCAAACCAATCGCCATATCACTATATCCACTGAAATCAAAGTAAATCTGCATCGTATAGGCAACTGCACCAATCCATGCACCTATTATATTTAAGGAATCAAAGTCTTGCAAAAATACATGATCCGCAACTATCGCCATCGTATTTGCAATTAATATTTTTTTTGCCAGTCCGCAAATAAAGCGTCTCATGCCAAGTGCTGTCTCTTTAAGGTTCACGTTGCGGCTGTCAATCTCAAGTGCAATATCCCTGTATTTTACAATCGGTCCTGCAATCAACTGTGGAAAGAAGGATATGTACAGCAGCACTTTACCGAAGCTTTTCTGAACTTCAACCTGTCCACGGTATACATCAATCACATAGGACAATGCTTGAAATGTGAAAAATGATATACCAATCGGCAAGGTAATCTCAGGTACCTTTATATTTAAATGCAATACATTATTTATTGTTGTGATTAAAAATCCGGTATATTTAAATACGCACAAAATCCCGATATTAATGATTACCGCTGCTATCAGCACAGCCTTACGGTTTGCTTTTCCCATAAGTACTGCACACAGATAATTGAGAAATGCACTTATAACCATTAAAATTACATAAACCGGTTCTCCAAAAGCATAAAACACTAAGCTTGCCATAATTAACAGCACATTTTTTGCTTTTATGGAAGGTATGGCACTGTGCAGGCAAAATACAACCGGAAAAAATATGCATAAAAATACCAATGAGCTAAAAACCATTTTTTTCTCCTTAATTACAAAGCTTTCGTATTATCTGATTAAAGCTTTATGCGCATCCATGGCTTTTCTGGGGAAAGGGCTGCCTTATAATTCTGATCCGTTTTTGTGTCATAGCTTAACCCAAAGTAATTATAAACAAAATAATGCTTGCTCCACTCAGGATCATAAATCAAGCCGTCAATCTCAGCCCAGCCGTGACCTCCGCTGTTACAGCAGTACACCTCTTCATATCCTATCGCTTTTGCCATATATGCGAAAGCGGCCGCATAGCTGCAACAATTTCCCGCTCCGTTAATAAACATATCATTTGCATATATGATAGGCCAGTCCATTCCCAGATAATGAGGTGTCCTTGGTCTGCATTCCGTGTAAGTTTTCACATAATCAAAGCAAACCTTCAGCTTTTGTTTCTTCGTCATGCTGTCATCCGTAATACTGTTAACAACTGCCTGTGCTCTTTGAAGGACTGCCAACGACTCTCCATTCATTCCTTTTACTGGTTTTCCGTTCACATATACGGTCTGTCGTGAGAGCGTCAGCTTCTTTCCTGCCTTGTAGCTATAATATTTGACCCCTGAATTAAGAGTTTTATTTGCAAAGGTATAGTTCCCTTTTTTGACGCTGTACATTTTATTTTTACTATCCGTGTAATAACCCGTATATAACTTGCCATTCACATACAACGTTTTCTTTGTAAGTTTTTTTGTCTTATTTTCAGTATTGCTGTAATATTTTGTACCTGCCTTGAGCACACCTGTTTTCAGGTTGAGTGTTCCGTCTTTTTTGACCCGCACTCCGTTTTTGACTAT
>CAMWGV010000074.1 GCA_947173945.1 uncultured Lachnospiraceae bacterium | reverse complement strand
TTTTAATATAAAATCTTCTGTAAAGTCATCCTTTGAATATGCTGTTCCGATATCATTTACCTTATCACCATTAACAGATACTCCACCCTGTTCTACAGCTCGTCTTCCCTCATTTCTTGAAGCAACAAGTCCCGACTTTACAAGGAGAGATATCACATCTATTTTTCCATCCTTAAAGTCATCCTCTGTAATATCTGCAGAAGGCATATTTGCAGCATTTCCTCCTGAAAACAACCCCTTTGCTGCCTCCAAAGCCTTTTTCGCTTCCTCATCACCGTGAACAAGCGCTGTAAGCTCATATGCAAGAACCTCTTTTGCCTTGTTGAGCTCGCTTCCCTCATATTTTTCCATCTCAGCAATTTGCTCAAGTGGAAGAAATGTAAGCATTTTTATACATTTTATGACATCAGCATCATCAACATTTCTCCAATACTGGAAGAACTCAAATGGTGAAGTTTTTTCAGGGTCAAGCCATACAGCTCCCTTCTGGGTTTTACCCATCTTCTTACCCTCAGAGTTAAGGAGCAGTGTTATAGTCATTGCATGTGCATCCTTGCCAAGCTTACGTCTTATAAGCTCAGTACCGCCAAGCATATTTGACCATTGGTCATCACCACCAAACTGAAGATTACATCCATATCTCTGGAAAAGAGCATAGAAATCATAGCTCTGCATAATCATATAGTTAAATTCCAGAAAGCTAAGACCTTTTTCAAGTCTCTGCTTATAACACTCTGCCGCAAGCATTCTGTTAACAGAAAAATGTGCTCCCACATCCCGCAAAACCTCCACATAATTCAAGTCCAAAAGCCAGTCTGCATTGTTTACCAGAAGTGCTTTCCCCTCAGAGAAATCTATAAATCTTGACATTTGCTTTTTAAAACATTCACAGTTATGGGCAATCGTTTCCTGCGTCATCATTTGCCTCATATCGGTTCTTCCGGATGGATCTCCAATCATTCCCGTTCCACCACCAACAAGAGCGATAGGCTTGTTACCAGCCATCTGAAGTCTTTTCATAAGGCAAAGTGCCATAAAATGTCCGACATGAAGACTGTCTGCTGTCGGATCAAAGCCAATATAAAATGTTGCCTTACCTTCATTTATAAGTCTACGTATTTCATCTTCATTTGTTGTCTGGGCTATCAGTCCCCTGGCAACCAATTCTTCATAAATTTCCATATCTACCTCCATAGTCAAATAAAAAAGCATAAAGAAAGCGCCTTTTTAACACGAATATTGTACACTATTCGTGTTTTTTTGTCCATACCTTATATAATTAGCAAAAGCTCTTATCGTTGGTTATCACTGCTTTTTACTTTCCTACAAAATCCTGCATTACCAACACCAATAGCCATAAAAACATAAAACAGAGGTGTGGTTAATGGCTGACAGAGATTAACTATACCCTGCATGAAATATCCTGCTATAACAGCCAATGATATATAAGAAATAACATTTTTGTTACTACTTTTCAATATATAAATAAATGATGAAACAACAAGCATAATATATGCAATTGCTCCATATGCCCCCACAGTCAAAAGATACTGCAACAGCTCATTATGTGCATTTTCATATACCTTACCCGTAACATCAAGCATTTCATCATGAAAATTCAACGTCGTAAGATATCTCAGTGTTTCCTGACCATATCCGAACAGCTTATTAATAAAGGGTGCATCTGCATAAAGCTCAGCACATTTTGTCCATATATAGCCCCTGTATGTCCCCCACTTATAATTAAATTCAAATATAGACAAATGCAACCTGCTGCCGACAACTATAATACCAACCATTAAAACCGCAACTGCTATCAGAAATATATAAGAAGCCTTTTTACGGTATATTTCCTTGAGCTTTGCTTCAACAAAATACACAACAACCGTTATTACTGCCGCTGCTACAAGTAAAGCAAACGCCAGATAAATGTTATCAAGAAGCTGTGCAACACCGCCTCTCTTATCATACTTTATAACAACATATTTATTTATTGCTGCAATACATGCATTTCCGGCGGCAAACAGACTAAGCCCACACATCATGTAAAAAACACGTCCGTTCTGAATAGCAAAAACAATTAAAATTACTACAATAGCTGTAAGTCCGATATATGCACTGTCACTGTTTGCAATCATGGTCACCATACCGCCTAATGCGATAACAACACCAGCCAATCCTCTGTAAACGATTCTTCCGGTAAATACAAACATCGCAAAAGCTACGGCAAGTGATATGACAATGAAGCTTGCAAAAATGTTTATATTTCCAAATGTAGACATAAATATATGGAAGTCCTTCTTTGATATTTCATCCCTGTAATGCATAAAGTCATTTCCCATATGCTGGAATATAGACACAATATAGGAAAATAATGTAACAACAAGAAACAGCATATACAACCATTCATTCGTTTTGACCCTGAAGCACAGCGTAAAAAACATAATGCATATAACCGTAAAGGTAAAAAATCCCATATATCGTCCATTTACTCCCGTAAATGCACTTTTCTTATCATATGTAAGTGCAAAGGAAACAATATGACTCAGCCAGAAAATTATCATCCATGAAGCAGGGTGCTTTAAAAATTCTTTTTTTTCAATAACATGTTGAAAGTCATATTTTATGTTTTCATTTATATAACATTCTACAAATGCGACACAGGCGTAAATTAAAAAAAACAGAAGCGTACCCAATACGAATGTGGTATATCTTGTTTTTGTGATATCAAAATAGCGGTCATTCATTGCGACCAGATAAACACTGAATATAAATCCTATATAAATATACTTCACAATATCAGATACCCTTACCGCTTCATACGTGTATTTTTCCTTGTTAATTCCCTTTTTACCCATTGTCGCACCTTCCAAATATTAGTTGCAATTTATGGAAAACTGTAGTATTATACAGAGGTCATATGAAGAAAATAAAAAAATCATTCTTATATCAATCTTCCAGTTTAAAATGAATTGGACAATAACCATAATCATATGACCGAAAAGAGAAGCTTACCATTGCTTCTCTTTTTGTTTTCCACTTTTTCTAGAACAAAGCGTCTTTGACGCTGCAGTTCGCATCTTAGCAAGCTCCGTAAGGAGCGTGCCTATAGGAAATTCAAAGGAATTTCCTATAAAGCGAAAGAAAAAGAGCTGTCCCACCAATTCCCGATGTGACAGCCTTACCAAAAAACAAATGCGGGAGATGGGACTTGAACCCACACGACGTTGCCATCACTAGATCCTTAGTCTAGCCTGTCTGCCAATTCCAGCACTCCCGCATTCAATATAAAAGCATTGGGCTTACGCTCAACGCAAGTAGTATATTACCATCTTGTCATTGCAATGTCAACTGTTTTTTCGATTTTTTATTCGTTTTTTTAATCACTCAAAACCGTGCCATCAGCAAGTGTAATGGTATAGCCGTTAAAATTAATCGTACCATAATTGGCCAGACTCGTAACAGCACAATCACCAGTCAAATTCCAAGTACAGTCGCTGTCGATGGTAACAACTGCATTATTATCAACTACCGCACCATTCTGTTCATTATCAATGATATTGAGAGTTCCATTAAAAATACTGCCATTCGTCAATTCTATTGTAAGTGTAGAGATACTATCCACTGCAATATCACCTTCTATAACCTGACCATCGGTCGTGAATTCCACCTGCGCACCATTTGCCCCTGCGTTACCCCAGCCACGACTGGCATCATTTCCACTGACCAATAAAAAGTATCCATCAGCTTCATTATTAATGATTTCCACACCAGAAAGCATCATAACACAATGAGTATTTGTGACATAGAACATATCCCCATTATTGGAAGTAAGACTTCCACCTGTCATTGAAAACACTGATGTTCCCACATCGGCATCACCGGACATGGATTGGTAGATCATGACATTGTGCACATTGATATCAGAGCTGGTTCCCATTGTATCACTCATATTTCCATGCACAACGCAATTCTCCAAAGCCATAGAATTCTTTCCTTCAATAACCAGAGCCTCGGAGTTATTTGCAACAAGAGTGGCATTCTTAACAGTAATAGCAGCTGTGGAATACACAGCAGGCGAATTGTAGCCATTGCTGGTATAGGTTCCACCGTCCGCATTTACCGTCCCACCACCACGATCCGATCGAATTGCGGCAGAAGAATTTCCAGAAGTAGTGACATCAAGATTGCTTGCATTTGTAGTACCGCCACCAGTCGTCTGAATACCACCGGAATTATCTGCTGTGGTAGTGATAACCGAGTCAGAGATGTTAACCACAGTACCTTCTCCGTAGCTGAACACACCATTGCCATTCTGTGCAGAGGAATTGACGGTAATGCCATTCATGGTTGCGTTGGCCCCGTCAGTTACAAGCAATGCGGCATTCATTCCATAGAAATCACCATTCTCGGTATTTGAGGTAGCACCAGATTCCTTGTTTACAGTAATACCCTCCAGCATAACTGTAGTGCCATCAATACGCAACGCATTTTCATCATCTCCAGTGGAGCTATAAGTGGTGTCCATATAAGTACCATCGGCATTAATAGTATTTGCTGATGTCCCCTGTGTTACCTCTGCAGAACCGCCAAAGCTGTTACCCGGTTGCCCCATCTGCTGCTCCATTTCTGGAATATTCTTGATGGTAACTGTACTAGCGACATTATTTTCATCAACATCAACCACTAAGATATCATCCACGGTAATATCTCCCATACTGCCATTGCTGGTACCATCCATGTTTTCGATAATAACAGTTGCATCAGCCAAATCAATCGTTGCTGTCCCGTCTCCGGCAGTAAAAGATATCATACTTCTTCCCATAGCCATACCACCGCCTTCGCCAGATGGAAGTTCCGGAGGGGTACCGCCTGCTTCACCAGGTGGAAGCTCAGTCATGGTATTATCTGAGTCTTCTGGGAGAAGCTGCTGAAATTCTCCGTTACCGTCTCCACCTTCATCAGATGGCATGGCAGGCATTTGACCATTTCCTCCTCCAGGTTCTTGCCCAACCGGCATTTTCATGTCCATTTCAGTTAATTCACCCAACTGCAACGTAACTACTGTTCCGTCAATGGTAGTTACCTTTCCGATAAGTGAAGTGTTACTGTAATCTACAATATCTGTATTCTTTGTAATATCTGTCTGTTTTTTGCATCCAGCCATAGCAAAAAACATAGCCAATGCACAGATAATCGATATAAATTTTTTCATTGAAAATCCTCCTTATAAGTGCCTGCAATTTTCTATTATAGTTTATCCGCTACAACTTAACCATAATTTTCTGAATATATGTCATTCCTGCTTCTAACGGTCAGTTAGCAGTGAATTCTCCTGACGTAGAACCTACCGTAATCGTATATGTTTCGCCTTTAATAATGTCAGGGCTGCTGAGGATAACAACTCCAAAGGAAAGGTCAGGTACATGGGTAATCACAGTGTTTCCATCACTGTCAGTCAGCTTAATTTCCGTATTGGCAGATTGGTTTCCGACATTGAGCGCAATAACACCTTGTTCAGAATCACTGAAGGTCTGTGCCATGCCCAAAGCACCTGTTCCAATAAATGTCCCCCCGGAAATGGTAGCACGGATATCGTAGTCCAGTGTTGCAGTATCGCCTTGTGTAGGACCACAGACTGTTGTACACCCACCAGTAATGTCCAGTGTTCCGTTTGCATCAATACCATCGCCATATGCCGTCACATTGATTGTACCGCCGGAAATCACAATACTGCCGTCGGAGGAAGAAGACATTCCGTGGCCAAGCATACCGTCTCTGCCACCTGTAATTCCACTGGCATCGGTACCTCCCGCAGCATTCAAACCATCATCGTTTGCAACAAGCGTAATATCTCCACCGGACACGACAACATGCAATCCTTCCAAGCCTTCATAACTTTCTGTGATATTGATTTTTCCGTCTGTGATTGTCAAAGTCTCGTCTGCATGGAAAGCATCATCACCTGATGCAATTTCAAATGTTCCCCCGTTAATTATCACATCTGTATTAGAGTGAACGGCGTCATCAGCAGAATTGATAACAAATGCACCGCCATCAATAGTCAGAGTGGTTGTAGCTTT
This sequence comes from uncultured Lachnospiraceae bacterium, assembly GCA_947173945.1. Taxonomy (GTDB): domain Bacteria; phylum Bacillota; class Clostridia; order Lachnospirales; family Lachnospiraceae; genus Coprococcus_C. Next base: position 3,947 of record CAMWGV010000074.1, on the reverse strand, counting down.
GATTCCCTTAATGCTGGTACTGTCAGACGTATCATTCGCATTGGAAGAATCTCCACCATAAAAATCATCATGGAAACCACCTGGATTTCCATCTGGATGTTTTCCTCCTTGATGTTTTCCTCCGCCCATAAAGTTACCCCATGAATCAGAGGTTTTCGACAAAGCATTAGCGCTGCCTCCGCCGGACGTAATATTGAATGCTCCGTCCCCGATTTGCACATATGCTGCAGCACTTATGCCATCGCCTTCAGCAGCAATGCTGTAAGTTCCGTTTAGAATATAAACAAATCCAGCAGCCGCATCATCGGCATTTTCTGCATGAATACCATCCTTGCCGGAAACAATAGTAAAGTCACCATTTGCAATGCACACATCATCTTTGCCAACAAGTGCGTGGGATGCACAATTGATATCATAACTGCCACTTGTGATTGTCAGAGAATCCTTGGAAACGATTCCATGTCCCACAGGAGAGGTGACAATGAGTGTGCCTGAACCATTCAGTGTAATATCTTCTTTTGAGAAAATAACCGCATCAATACTATTTTCATCGATAGCTTCAAAAGCACCTCCGTTTGAAAGTGTATTCGTTGTTCCGGCAGCCATTGTAATAAACACCTTATCCGACTGCATAATATAAATCGGTGCACTCGTTTCACTGTGAATAGTCACATTATTCAGAACAAGCTGTGTCTTATCAGTCTTTTCGGAGTTGACGATAATCATGCCGTTGTCTAGCGTTCCAGACAAGATATATATACCTTCATCAATGATTGTAATCGTACTGCCGGAAATCTGAACAGCATTGGAGCTACAAATTGCCGTATCACCATTTAGCTGGATAATTGCGCTTTCACTCTCATCATATCCAACTTCGAAATCTCTAGCCGAAAATATCTCAGAGATGTCCACCGATACTGAAACCTCAGGAGAGTCATCATTATTCTCATCAACAGTACCAGAACTTTTTTCATCCATACCGATAACAGACTGATTGGAGTCATTCGAAACGCTATTATTATTCTGATTACTACATCCTAATAGCAATATGGCAAGCATTAAGAGTATTACAGGTAATGATTTTTTCTTCACTTCACTCTGGTCTCCTTTCTTACAATTCTGTTACGATAGTCTCCTGCTTGGAAACTGTAATCTCCAGATTACCATTTCTGCAACGAAGCTTATCAATCATTTCCTTTTCATGTTCTGCATCCCGAAGAGTAAGGTTGTAGGTCAGGTGGAACAAACTACCCATATTTGTGGTTTTTACCCGAACCAACTCACAGGAAGTGGTATATTCTTGAAGTATGGGGTCAAATACACCAGAGTAATCCAAATCTTCTGGAATCGTGATATTCAGTGTCTTATAGATTGCTGCATTCTTTTTCAAGCCAAAATCCAGATGGTTGAAAAAAATACTGACCACACACATAATGAGGGTAAACAGCAGTGCAAACCCAAGATACCCCATACCCGCAATCAAGCCGGCTCCCATAGCCAGAAACAGCATTGTAATCTCCTTTGCTGTACCGGGAACACTACGGAAACGGACAAGGCTGAATGCACCTGCCACAGCAACACCTGCCCCCACATTACCATTCACCATCATAATAACCACACAGACGACAGTAGGCAGCAGTGTCAGCGTCACGATAAAGCTTTTTGTGTAACGAGAGCGGTGCATATAGGCAAATGCCAAAATCAGACCAATTAACAGTGAAGATCCGATGCAAAGCAAAAAATCAGATACATTGATAACTCTTGTCATGTCCGTATCGAACAGACCACTAAAAAACGAATTAAGCATATTGTTCAACCTCCATTGACTTAGGTAAAATCATCGTTGTGTAAGCAGTTCCATATTTAGAGAACGACGTTTTATAAATGTGTTCTTCCGATAGTACATGTGCCATCCATAGTGGAATACCACCGGAGCACTTAATCTCCATGAGAACTATTCCTTCCTGCAGAATAGGCGTGCCGTACACCTCGGATTCGAGAGAAAGGTCATTCTGACGGCAGAGAATGTTATCATCAAAGGTAACACGGAAATCTGATTTATCCTTGGAATAAAATGCTTCCCTTTCATATGATAAAAAAACGACAGGATGAAGTGTTTCGTAGTAATCTATGAAATAGTCAATTTCAGCCGAGATTTGGGTATCCATGTGACAACGTTTTTCTTTTCGCACCCATTCCATAGCTTCTTTCTCTGGAAGACAAATACGACGCTTGTACACAACGTGATTGTACTTCTTTTTCAACTCTACAAACACCATACTGTCCGGAGTTGCCTGACTGTAGCTGCGAATTCGCATTTTTTCTTTATAAGCTGGTTTTTCAATCGAATGTCGGATTAGACGATAGTTATTTGTATCGAAATAAATATTGCGGATGGTAGTACGACCAAATTCATCCAAGTCCATGTACGCTGCCATCGCATCCAGAACCTTCTTTTTTTGCTCTTGTGCGAGTATATACTTTAATTCATAGCGTTTAAAAATAGTTTGATATGCCATGGTTATGAACCTCCTTTGCATGGGTAAGTATAGATGTCCAACCCTAACTGGACTTTAAAAACACAGAAAATTTACAATCCAGTTTTCTATTCAATTTGTCATCACCAACTCCAAAATTTTTACTTTTATTTTAATTCCGTTTAATGTTTACGTGATATGGTATAATATACGCGGACACAATGAGACAAGCGTCTGCAAAGCAGACATTTGGCGAATGTGCGCGAACCATAATGAAACGAAGTGAAATTATGGTATAATAAAAACGAAGAAAGCAGGTGTGCTATGAAATTGTTGCTAGCTGAAGATGAACACTCCTTATCACGAGCAATCATTAAAATACTTGAAAAGAATAATTACACCGCAGAAGCCGTCTATAATGGGGAGGATGCCTTGACTTATCTGGAGTCTGGTGATTATGATGCTGCGATATTGGATATTATGATGCCGAAAATGGATGGCATCACTGTACTAAAAAAATTAAGAGCCACAGGTAATACGACTCCTATCATCATGCTGACTGCAAAATCAGAAATCGATGACAAGGTATTGGGACTGGACAGCGGTGCCAACGATTACCTGACAAAGCCTTTCGATACCAAGGAACTTCTTGCAAGAATCAGAGTAATGACTCGCTCACAAACGACAATGGACAATAAAATGTGCCTTGGTAATATCACATTAGACCGTGCAACATTTGAATTATCATCACCAACAGGCAATTTCCGCTTGGCGAATAAGGAGTTTCAGATGATGGAAATACTTATGTCTAACCCCCATCACCTCGTCTCAACAGAAAGATTAATGGAGCGCATCTGGGGTTATGATGCAGAGGCAGAAGTCAATGTTGTTTGGGTATACATCTCCTATTTGCGCAAAAAACTGGGTGCACTTCATGCTAATATCCAAATTAAAGCTACCCGTAATGCCGGATACTCTCTGGAGGAATTATGATGATTAAAAAACTGCGTATTAAATTTATTATATTATCCATGCTTACTCTGTTCGTTCTGCTGTTGGTAATCGTGGTGAGTATGAATGCTTTAAACTACAATGCAATCATAGCCGATGCTGATGAAACGCTTTCTCTTATGGCAAAGAATAGAGGTGTTTTTCCAGACTTTAATGGAGATAACCGACCAAACCATATGTCACCGGAAGCTCCATATGAAGCTCGCTATTTTTCTGTATTACTTGGTCAAAACGGAGAAGTGCTTCAAACAGATACAGGAAAAATCAAGGCTGTCAATCCTCAACGTGCAATTGATTATGCTACACAAATCATGTTAAAAAATGAAAATAGGGGGTTCGTAGAAAATTATCGTTTCGTTTGTTATTCCGAAGGTACCGGAATTCGAATTACTTTTTTGGATTGTGGACGAAAGTTAGATTCCTTCCACACATTTTTATATATCAGTACTGGAATAGCAT
>CAMWGV010000073.1 GCA_947173945.1 uncultured Lachnospiraceae bacterium | reverse complement strand
TTGATTGTCATTATCAATTACTATGGAATTAACCTTAGAACCGGAAGATGTCAGACGTGGTTCAATAACCTTGACTGTACCGGAAACTGAAGCATGAATATTGGCCGATACAAAACCCCCGGCTTCTGCTATTAGCTGTCCTGCTAAAACTCTGTCTCCCTTTTTCACCACTGGGGTAGCTAATGCCCCTATATGCTGACTGAGAGGATACACAACTTCCTTTTTAGGAAGATATTCGATTACTTCCTTATCCATCGTGAGCTCCTTGCCCTCGTATGGATGGATACCACCCTTAAATGTATACTTCATAAACTATACCCCATTTTCCTAAAAATGCTTCTTATATTTTAATACATCAGGGCTTTTTTTACAATAAAATTCACAAAAAATCATATCCATTTTATGTTTTTTTAGTTAAATTGTTTCATATTTATTGTTTTATGCGTATATTCTTTATAATATAGACTGCTATCAGTCCAACTGCTATACCTGAAACAACACCTGTAATTAAAAGAACCGGAAAATAGTACATTATATTTAAATTCTCAAGCATTATGGCTGCAACAGCGAGCTGCCCTATATTATGTGCAATAGCACCTGCAACACTTACGCCAACAACGGAAAATATTTTTGTCTTCTTCAAAATAATCATCATCAATATACTAAATGCAGCACCTGCAAAACTGTATATCATAGTTGATATATTTCCAAATAAAATGGCTGCTAACACGATTCTGCCCACACTTACAATAATGGCAGGCTTTGTTCCGAGCTTATACAAAGCAACCATTGTCACTATATTGGCAACCCCAAGCTTCACTCCCGGTACCGCCGCAAAAACGGGAATAAGACTTTCTAAATATGATAAAACAAGTGCAAGTGCAATGAACACTCCACACATCGCTGTAAGCCGGTTTCCTGAAACCTTTCCCATTTTATCCTCCCTTTAATCCAAAAAACTCTATGCAGAAAATCTCCGCATAGAGTTTTTGAACCTGTTTATTATATTACTTTGCTGCTATTTCAGCCTTAATAGCCTCGGTAAGTGCAGGAACGATCTTATTTAAATCACCTACTACACCATAGTCTGCTACATCAAATATAGGTGCGTCCGCATCCTTATTGATTGCTATAATAATGTCTGACTCCTCCATACCTGCTACATGCTGGATGGCACCAGAAATACCGATTGCAAAATATACATTTGGACGAACGGTCTTTCCTGTCTGTCCAACCTGAAGTTCCTTTGGCTTCCAGCCTGAATCAACAACTGCACGTGAGCATGATACCTGTCCGCCTATTGCATCTGCAAGGTCCTCAAGTATCTTGAAGTTCTCTGATGAACCTACCCCACGTCCGCCTGATACAAGAATCTTAGCATCCATAATATCCTTAATGTCTGAAACTGCCTTAGCAACCTCAAGAATCTCAACATATCTGTTGTTTGGAGTAAATCCAGGATTGTAATTAATAACCTCAGCCTTAGCTCCCTCTGTCTTGTCAAGCTTCTGCATAACGCCCGGACGTACCGTTGCCATCTGAGGACGGTTGTCAGGACATGCAATTGTAGCGATTGTGTTACCGCCAAATGCAGGACGTGTCATAAGAAGCTGATTGTGCTTCTGCTCCTTTCCAGGAATCGGATTGATTGGGAAATCGCCAATCTCAAGCAATGTACAGTCTGCCGTAAGACCAGTTGCCACTCTTGCTGAAACAGTAGGACCAAGGTCACGGCCTATTGCCGTTGCACCGACCAAAACGATTTCCGGCTTGTACTCATTTATAACTGATGCAAGTGCATGTGCATATGGCTCAGTTCTGTAATTCTTAAGCTCAGGATCGTCAACAACGATAACCCTGTCTGCACCGTAAGCAGCAAGCTCATCCACAAGACCTGAAACCTCAGAACCTATTAAAACTGCCGTAACCTGTGCATCTAATTTAGAAGCAAGTCTCTTACCTTCGCCGATAAGTTCAAAGGAAATACCGCTTAATACATTATCTACCTGCTGTGCAAAGACGAATACGCCCTTGTATTTTTCCATTTCTTCTGCGTTCATTGCGCCCATTTTATTCACCACTTTTCCTTTTTTAAATTAAATAACATGTTTATCTTTAAGCTTTCCTACGATATATGCTACCGGATCAGCATCCTCCGGTGCCATCTCGCCCTGACCCTTCTTAACCTTGTCAGATGCCTTGGCAATCTTTGTAGGTGAACCGTTCAAACCAATATTTGAATCGTCAACATCAACAAGATCTGCCCTTCCCAGTGTAGTAATCTCCGTCTCAACTGCTTTGAAAATTCCACCAGGAGTCATATATCTCGGCTCATTTAATTCTGAAAGAGCTGTGATAAGACATGGCAGCTTAGCCTTAAGCATATGATATCCGTCATCATACTGACGCTTAACGACAATGCTGTCACCTTCTAATTTAATTTCCTGTGCATATGAAATAACCGGAAGTCCAAGATGCTCAGCAATCTGTGGTCCAACCTGTGCAGTATCTCCGTCAATAGCCTGACGTCCTGTAATAATAAGGTCGTAATCAAGCTTTCTTAAAGCTCCTGCCAGTGTAGTTGATGTAGCCCATGTATCAGCACCGCCAAGTACTCTATCTGTTACGAGAACACCCTTGTCAGCTCCCATTGCTATTGCTTCCTGAAGAACATCCGTTGCCTTTGGAAGTCCCATTGTAAGAACCGTAACCTCTGCTCCGTATTCATCCTTTAATCTAAGTGCAGCCTCAAGACCTGCCTTATCATCCGGATTCATGATTGTGAGCATTGCTCCTCTATCTAATGTACCGTCCGGGTTAAACTTAACTCCACCCTTAGTATCAGGTACCTGCTTTATACAAACGACAATTTTCACGTTAAGTACCTCCTTAATTTAAGATGTTAGCAGAGATAACCATACGCTGTACTTCTGATGTACCCTCGTAAATCTCTGTAATCTTAGCATCACGCATCATACGTTCTACATCGTACTCCTTGATGTAACCGTATCCACCATGTAACTGAACAGCCTTAGTTGTTACCTCCATAGCAACCTCTGCAGCATATAACTTAGCCATAGCAGCCTCTACTGAATACGAGGTCTTGTGATCCTTCTGATACTCAGCCTTTTTCATTGCAGCCTTATAAACAAGCATCTTTGCAGCCTCAACCTTTGTAGCCATATCAGCTAACTGGAACTGAGTATTCTGGAACTGTGCTATTGACCTGCCGAACTGCTTTCTTTCCTTAACATAATTAATTGTTGTCTCAAGAGCGCCTTCAGCAATACCAAGTGCCTGAGCAGCAATTCCGATACGTCCACCATCAAGAGTGTGCATTGCAATTCCAAATCCCTTACCCTTTTGTCCAAGTAAGTTGTCCTTTGGAATACGGCAATCTGTGAAAATAAGCTCATATGTTGATGAACCACAGATACCCATTTTGTTTTCCTTCGTACCAAATGAAAATCCAGGAGTTCCCTTCTCAACGATAAATGCTGAAATCTCCTTCATTTTCTTACCACGCTTCTCAACGATTCCTGTAACAGCGATAATAATATAAACATCTGCCTCTTTACCATTTGTGATGAAGCACTTTGAACCGTTAAGTACCCATTCATCTCCATCTAATACAGCCTTTGTCTGCTGACCCTGGGCATCCGTACCTGCTCCTGGCTCAGTAAGACCAAATGCACCAAGCTTTCTTCCGGAAGCAAGGTCTGGAAGGTACTTTGCTTTCTGCTCAGGTGTACCATAGGTCTGGATAGGGTCTACACAAAGTGATGTATGTGCTGATACAATAACACCTGTAGTACCACATACCTTGGAGAGTTCCTCAACACACATTACATATGTAAGAGGGTCACAGCCCTGTCCGCCATCCTCTTTGGCAACAGGAATTCCAAGGAAACCATATTTCGCCATCTTTTCTACTGTCTCTCTTGGAAATCTGTGTTGCTCGTCGATTTCCTGAGCAAGAGGCTTAACTTCATTTTGCGCAAACTCTCTGAACAGATTCTGCGCCATTTCATACTTCTTGTCTAAAGTGAAATCCATTCTAAATTTTCCTCCATTAATTATAGTTATAAAATCGGAACATCATCGCATTCAAGTTTCACTTCGCGAAAACGATGATGCTACATCTCAAGTTTTTTCAAAACTTGAGACAACTACTGAGCGTCAACCGGTGTTTTAGTGCGGTCAGCATTGTATACATAAAAGCCCTTGCCGCTCTTGACACCAAGATTTCCACCACGAACCATCTTGCGGATAAGAGGACATGCACGGTACTTGCTGTCTCCTGTTTCCTTGTAAAGAACATCCATAATTGCAAGACAGATATCAAGACCTACAAAATCACCTAACTCAAGTGGTCCCATAGGGTGATTTGCACCAAGCTTCATGGCAGCGTCAATACCTGCTATGTCTGAAACGCCCTCCATCTTAATGAATGCAGCCTCATTAATCATAGGAATTAAGATACGGTTTACTACAAAGCCTGCTGCCTCCTGAACCTGTACAGGAGTCTTGCCGATTTCCTCAGAAATCTTGATAATCTTATCAACTGTCTCCTGTGGAGTGTTCACGCCTGCTATAACCTCAACGAGCTTCATTCTGTCAGCAGGATTGAAGAAATGCATACCAATCATAGGACGAGTAAGTCCGTTTCCAATCTCCGTAATAGAAAGTGATGAAGTATTTGAAGCAAATATACACTCAGGCTTGCAGATTTTGTCAAGCTCTGAAAATGTAGTCTTCTTAACATCCATATCCTCAAATGCAGCCTCAACTATCAAATCGCAGTCTGCACAGATATCTTCCTTAAGACCTGCGGTAATACTTGCAAGTATACCGTCAACTGTCTCCTGTGTCATCTTTCCTTTTTCTACAAGTCTTGCATAGCCCTTGGCAATTTTGTCCTTGCCGCCCTCTGCCCATTCCTTCTTGATGTCGCAAAGAGCAACCTCATATCCGTCAATCTGAGCAAATGCCTTAGCAATACCCTGACCCATAGTTCCGGCACCAATAACGCCAACCTTCATTTTTACGTCCTCCTATTATTTATATTTTATTTATTCTGGAAAGGAACAACCTTTAATTTCTTTTCCTTGTCTTTCTCAAGGAAGTTGCCCATACCAGCTTTCTGATCCTCTGTCTCAAAGCAGTCACCGAAAAGCTTCTCCTCAATCACTATAGCCTTGTCCATATCAACCTGTAATCCGTCGTTTATAGCCTTCTTGCAGTTTCTTACTGCAATCGGTGCATTTGCTGCAATACCTGCTGCCATCTTCTTAGCAGCCGGAAGTAATTCTTCCTGCGTGTAAACTGCATTCACAAGTCCTATTCTTAAAGCCTCATCAGACTTAATATTTCTTGCAGTATAAATCATCTGCTTCGCCATACCTGCACCAACAAGTCTTGCCAATCTCTGTGTTCCACCAAATCCCGGTGTAATTCCAAGACCTACCTCAGGCTGTCCAAATACAGCATTGTCAGAACATATTCTGATATCACAGCTCATAGCTATCTCACATCCGCCTCCAAGTGCAAATCCGTTAATAGCTGCTATAACAGGAATTGGGAATGTTTCTATCTTTCTGAATACATCATTTCCCTTTTTACCAAATGCCTCTCCCTCAGCCTTCGTGAGTGTTGACATCTCTCCTATGTCTGCACCGGCAACAAAGGATTTCTCTCCGGCACCTGTTAATACTATAGCTCTTGTTGCTTCTAAATCAACGGCATCAAATGTAGCTTCAATCTCCTCAAGCACCTGGCTGTTTAATGCATTCAGTGCCTTTGGTCTGTTAATAGTTACTACACCTACAAAACCGTCCTGCTCGTAAGTAATAAATTCCATGTGTTTCTCCTTTTCTATGGAACATCATCGCATTTAAAGTTTGGCTTTGCCAAAGCGATGACGCTACATATCCGGTTTTCTTTGAAAACCGGATACAATTTTTAATCTCTCTTAACGATAGTTGAACATCCCATACCGCCACCGATACAGAGAGTTGCAAGACCTGTCTTTGCATCCTTAGCTTCCATCTCATGCAAAAGTGTAACAAGAATACGACATCCTGAAGCTCCAACCGGGTGACCGAGTGCTATTGCTCCACCGTTAGGGTTAAGCTGCTTTTCAACATTAATGCCAAGGTCCTTTCCTACTGCAACAGACTGTGCTGCGAATGCCTCATTTGCCTCGATGATATCAAAGTCTTCAATCTTCATACCTGTCTTTTCCATAACCTTCTTTGTTGAAGCAACAGGTCCAATACCCATGATAGAAGGATCAACACCACCAAGTGCTCCTGCTACCCATGTAGCCATTGGCTTAACACCAAGCTCCTGTGCCTTCTCCTCGCTCATAACAACGATTGCTGCTGCACCATCATTAATACCTGATGCATTTCCTGCTGTAACATATCCGTCAGGATTGATTGTGCGAAGTCGTGCAAGTCCCTCCATTGTAGTACCCGGACGTGGACCCTCATCCTTCTTAAACTCAATAGTCTCTTTCTTCTTCTTAATCATTACAGGAACGATTTCCTTATCGAATGCACCTGCCTCCTGAGCTGCAACTGCCTTATTCTGGCTGTTTACCGCAAACTCATCAAGCTCCTCACGGGTAAGCTTCCACTGCTCTGCAATATTGTCAGCAGTCTTAATCATATGATAGTCATTAAATGCATCCCAAAGAGCATCATGAACCATTGTATCAACTAACTTTCCGTCGTTCATTCTATAACCGTAACGACCCTGCATAACAGCATATGGTGCCATTGACATGTTCTCCATACCACCTGCAACAACAATATCAGCCTCGCCTGCCATAATCATCTGTGCTGCCATATTTACACAGTTAAGACCTGAACCGCAGACTACGTTTACGGTTACTGCAGGAACCTCAATAGGAAGTCCGGCTTTAATAGAAGCCTGACGTGCAACGTTCTGACCTAATCCAGCCTGAATAACACAGCCCATATACACCTGATCAACCGCTTCCGGTGCTACACCTGCTCTGTTTAATGCCTCTTTAATAACTATCGCACCAAGCTCCTGTGCAGGAGTTGTACTGAGTGTTCCACCCATAGTACCGATTGCTGTACGACATGCGCCTGCTAAAACTACTTTCTTTGCCATTGTTTAAAATTCCTCCATCTTTTTTTATTTGAACTCCACGTCAAATACGCCTTGTTCTGTCTAAGGACATACCCCTCGACACTGATATGCATATAATATCATATTTAGGTCTGTTTCGCAACAGATTAACTTCCTACTTTTTCTTCTTTTTATGAATGTTTCTTATTGTTTTTTTCTTTCTTTTTACGTCACTATTTTTAATATTTTCAACATTTCCTTTGCCATGCGCCTTAAAAGCCTCATCATTTTTTCTTGGACGTATAAGACATTTTTTATCATAACCTATAAGGTCGGTTCTTTTTGCAATTACAAGTGCCTCGTGTACAAGGTCATAATTCTTGGGATTTCGGTACTGAATAAGTGCCCTCTGCATCGCCTTTTCGTGGGGCGATCTCGGAACATACACCTCCTCCATTGTCCTTGGGTCAACACCCGTATAGTACATACAGGTTGAAATGGTGGATGGCGTTGGGTAAAAGTCCTGTACCTGTTCAGGCATGTATCCCAAGTCCCTCAGGTATTCCGCCAGTTTAACCGCATCCTTCATCGTTGAGCCGGGATGTGAAGACATAAGATATGGTACCATATACTGTTTCATCCCAAGCTCTTCATTTATTTTTTTGTACTTGTCGCAAAATGCCTGAAATACATCATTTCCGGGCTTGCCCATTTTTCTTAAAACATTGTCAGAAACGTGTTCCGGTGCCACCTTAAGCTGTCCGCTGACATGATATTTACAAAGCTCATAGAAAAATTCGTCATTTTCATCTGCCATCAGATAATCAAATCTTATTCCTGACCTTATAAATACCTTTTTTACATTTGGCAGCTCACGTAGCGTTCTGAGCAATCCAAGATATGAACTGTGGTCTGCTATTAAGTTTTCACATGGCTTTGGAAAAAGACATTGTCTGTTTTTACACACACCATATTTTTCCTGTTTTTCACATGCTTTTAATCTGAAATTTGCAGTAGGTCCTCCAACATCATGTATATAACCCTTAAACTCCGGATCCCATATCATTTTCTCAGCTTCGCTGATGATTGATTTGTCACTTCTCGTCTGAATCGTTCTTCCCTGATGGAATGTAAGTGCACAAAAGCTGCACCCACCAAAGCATCCCCTGTTACTTACAAGACTGAATTTCACCTCTGATATGGCAGGTACACCCCCAAGGTCCTCATATGACGGATGATATGTCCTCATATAATTTAATGAATATACTCTGTCCATTTCACTTTCAGTAAGAGGTGCCGCCGGCTTATTTTGGACGACATACATATGATCATTATATTTTTCCACAAGTGTCTTGGCTGTATAATGATCAGTGTTATCATACTGCAGTTTAAAGCTTTTTGCATAATTCATCTTGTCAGCCACAAGCATGTCATAATCAGGCAACGTAATATAATCGCATAGATGGTCTATTTTTTTTGCTCTGTATGCCGTTCCATCAATAAACGAAATATCCTTTACATCGATTCCACTGTCAAGAGCCTCTGCCACCTCAATGATAGCCCTTTCACCCATTCCAAAAATAAGAATATCAGCCTGGGAATCTATAAGTATGGAATGCTTCATATGATTTGACCAATAATCATAGTGGGCAAGCCGCCTTAAGCTTGCTTCAATACCACCAATAACAATAGGAATATCCTTGTATTTTCTTCTAATGAGATTGCAGTATACCACCGTTGCATAATCAGGTCTTTTACCCATAACTCCGCCTGGTGTATAGGCATCCTGTGTTCTTCTTTTCTTTGAAACAGAATAATGATTCACCATTGAATCCATATTACCGGCAGCCACAAGATATGCAAGCCTCGGTCTTCCGTATATATTTATACTGTCCGGATTTTTCCAATCCGGTTGGGATATTATTGCAACCTTGTACCCATAAAGCTCAAGCATACGACTTATTATTGCATGTCCAAAAGAGGGATGGTCAACATACGCATCCCCTATGACATACACAAAGTCAGGCTGTTCCCATCCCTTTAATTCCATCTCTTTTTTATTTAATGGAAGAAATCCGGCATCATATTTGTAGTTTAAACTTTCCATAACTTTCCTCTTTTAAGCTGATACAACCAATATATATCACCCGCCATTAATTTTCTCTTAATTTAACATATCTCCTCGCTGTTCCGGCACCTTTTGCCACCAACAATTCAGGACTTTCAATATGCATTGCCTTAACACCAATTTTATCATATATCAGCTTGTCCATTCCATAAATCTTACTTCCTCCACCGGACAGCAATATGCCCTGTTCCGATATGTCTGCTACAAGCTCAGGAAGACACTGCTCCAAAGTAATCTTTACACCATCAACTATCTGATTTGCAATTTCAGAAACCGCATCAATAATTTCTGAAGATTTTATCTGTAATTTTAGCGGAAGTCCTCTGACCATTTCTTTGCCCTTGGCATATCCAACAGCATCCTTTTGTCTGGGGTATACTGAGCCAATTTCCAGCTTTAATGCTTCTGCCGATACGCTGCCCAGCTGAATATTATGTCTTTTCCTGATATACCTTATAATTGCCTCATCAAAATCTTCTCCTGCAGCTTTAATTGATTTTTCTGTCTGAATACTACCCTTTGATATAATTGCAATATCAGTTGTGCCACCACCAATATCTACTACCATATACCCCTTAGGTGAACTCACCTCAATGCCTGCACCAATTGCTGCAGCAAAAGGTTCCTCGAGAATATATACATTTTTTGCCCCTGTCCTATATACAGCATCTTCAACTGCCCTTATCTGAACCGGTGTAATACCACATGGAACACAGACACATATATTGGGTCTTCCCCATATACGCCGCTTTTCCATTGCATTTTTTACAAATAGCTTAATCATCCTCTCAGTAAGTGTATAATCAGATATAACACCACCTCTGATTGGACGTACAACCTCAATTTCTTCCGGCGTTTTTCCCATCATTTTCTTTGCTTTATTACCTACTGCAACTATTTTCTTGCTTCTGACTTCATATGCAATAACGGAAGGCTGATTAACAACAATCCCCTTATCCTTTATATATATAACTGTATTTGATGACCCAAGATCGATACCAATATCAATGTTTATCACTGTTTTTTCCTCGTATTCGTAAAAGTTTTAGTGTGATTTTCATTCTATAAAATAAAAAACAAAACCGACACTATAAATGATTATAAGCATCGGTCATGTTTTTTTCAATATTTATTTGAAATCTTCACTTAGTAAATATTTCTTGGAAATTCCTTTTACCTTTTCCCTGTCCTCACACTTAATCAGTGCATCATCAACAGCCTTAAGCATTCTGTCAATATTTCCGCTCTCCATAGCCATAAGCTGATTTCTTATTGCACCGTCAACGCTGTCATCAGCCTTAAAGCCTCTCTGCAAAATATATCCCTTTGCAATCGCCAGCATATCCGAAGATTCAATACCGACAAAATCAATACTGTACTTAAATTTATTCTTGTCAGCTTTTGAAGAATCCATAAGTCTGTCTATCGAGCCGGATTCACCGGTAAGTATTATTACAACATCATTTTGCTCAGGTGTAGTCAGACTAATAAGCTCATTAAACCTGTCAGGAGCTATAAGACCTGCATTTTCTACAACAAGACATCCACCTTTAAGCTTAACCATTGCATCTGCAAGCTTAACCTTGTTAAGAGCAGCTGCTTTAATCTTTGCAATCGTCTTTGCCTTACATATAGCCATATCATAAAAGCTTCTTGCATAGTCCTCACCTACACATGTAAGTCCAAATCCATGCTCACCTCTTATAATTACATTTCTTGTATCCCTGCTATTTTTAGCTATGCTATTAAATGTCTTAATTATACTGTCAGAAACCTTTTGAACCTTCGCATATTTCTCTAAATAGTATGCTGCCAGAGGTAGCTTTCCATCCCCAGCCGGTGCTGTAAGATCAATACTTATTGTATCTGCGGCTTCGGCAGCCTTAAGCGCTTCCTCCTCAGCCTTCTTTGCAGCCTCAAGAATCTTTCTTGCTTCTTCCGCTTTACGTTTTGCTTCCTCTTCTGCTCTTCTTGTTTCTTCTTCAAGCTTCCTATGTGCTTCCTCCTCGGCCTTCTTGAGAAGCTCCTCCTCAGCCTTACGTTTTGCTTCTTCTTCCGCTCTGCGTTTTGCTGATTCTTCCGCTTTACGCTTTGCTTCTTCTTCCGCTTTACGCTTTGCTTCTTCTTCCGCCTTACGTTTTGTCTCAGCTTCAGCCTTATGCTTTGCTTCCTCTTCTGCCGCCTTAAGTGCCGCTTCCTCAGCCTTTCTTGCTTCCTCTTCTGCCGCCTTAAGTGCTTCTTCCTCAGCCTTTCTTGCTTCCTCTAAAATACGTGCTGCTTCCTCAGCCTTCTTACGAGCCTCCTCAGCCTTACGTTTTGCTTCTTCCTCAGCCTTACGCTTTGCCTCGACTTCAGCCTTACGCTTTGCATCATCCTCGGAAGATCTACGTGCGTCATAATCATCAGTCAGATATTCATCTTCATCAGCCATACGAAAAGCTTCTACATCCGCACT
>CAMWGV010000072.1 GCA_947173945.1 uncultured Lachnospiraceae bacterium | reverse complement strand
AAATACCATTTCCTCTGTAATTCCCACAAAAAGTACTATTATCAAATCACTGAATCCAAATGTTTCACTAATCGATATTTTACCTTTTTGCAAAATGACACCAACGAGCAGCCAGACAGTAAACAGCAAGAATATTGGAAGATATTTTAACAATTGCCTCTTTATTGCAAATATATCTTTCAATCCAACATAAATATCAGACTTAAAATAATTTATCAGTAAAATTGCCGGCAAGGTCCAGACTAAATTTTTGATAACACCGGATTTTATAAATTGTGCTATGTATTCATTTTGAATGGCATTACTTATAAAAGGCTTTGCCCAAAACTCCCACATAGTCCATATACTGTAAAATGCAACTATATATACAATCAACACAGATGATTTAGACAAATTATTATTCTTTTGCATTTAAGTGTACCTCAACTATTTTCCGTCAGCAGACACGTTATTGTCAAGTGCAGCTACAGTGTACCACATTACACTATTTGAATACAACAAACAAGCTAAATCAACTCAAAGCATTTTCATAAATGTATTTATCACTGTCTTTAAATACATTAAAAATAATCCGTTCCATACAATCCGCGTGCTTTTCTAAAAAACGTGTTATCGTCTCTACAGCAATTTCTGCTGCCTTATCATTCGGAAAATGAAATTCTCCAGTTGAAATACAGCAGAACGCAACTGATTTGATATCATGTTCCAAACAGCATTTCAGAACATTTTCATAGCAATTCTCCAAGTCCTGACATAACGAATCATTTAACCTATTATAAACTATCGGTCCAACTGTGTGAATCACATAATCACAGGGAAGATTATAGCCCAAAGTCAAGGTTGCTGTGCCTGTGGGTTCCTCATAATTCCCGCCATACTTTATCCTTCTTTGGCTCATGATAGTGTTACATTCCTCTCTAAGCTGCATTCCTGCAAAACTGTGTATCGCATTATCAATGCACCTGTGACATGGAACAAAACATCCCAGCATTTGCGAATTGGCAGCATTTACAATGGCGCCAACCTTAAGCCTCGTAATATCTCCCTGCCAAAGTGATATTTTGTCTGCATGGATGAACTTGCTATTAAATTGTTCCTTTATCGTTGGAATATCCGATAAACTCACCACACCCTTTGCACTAAGTTCTTCTTTTAAATACTCATTTTGCAAATTTAACAATTCGTCGGAAAGCTCTCTTGGCATACGGATATTCATAAGAGAACGGATGGCATTTTTCTTTTCCTCTGAACTAAACCCTTTGGTTTCAAGCTTTTTGTATTCTATCGAATCTTCCTTTAATTTCTCCAAAAGAATATCTGTTTTTTCAGTGTCATACATTTTAAGCGCCCACCTTTCCACCACTCATAATATAACCGCTTAAGTCCGATACTGCCTTTGCCATATCACCATCGATGCCGATTGCCCTGTTTCCAAAACTCTCAGGAACAAAAGCTTCATTCATATTCAACCGAATCAAAGATAACTTTTTATTTTCACGTACCATTTTTTCAAAAGGAAAGCGGATAATCGTTGGTGTATTAAAGCCCACACCAAGCTCCAGCAATACAGCCTCTTTATTTTCCATTCTTTTCAAAAAACTATAATAATGATTAGCTGCCTCATGCCAATTTTCATCTTCCACAAAATACTGGTCACAGCGAAGGTGCATTGTCATATTGCCACCACAAACCGGACATTTGGGTACCATATAGGAAGGCACTAAACAATCATGTCTTGCCTGATCCATTTGCTGAAACAAATCCTCTGCATCATATATCTTTGGATGACATCCCTTTTCACACTGGATATTTCCATAATCTCCCTGTGTTGCAAAAATTCGCTCTGGCTGAAATCCTGCTTTTTGAAACTGATGGTCAACATTAGTCGTCAATACAAAATAATCTTTTCCTTTAATAATTTCATAAAGTTGCTTATATAAGGGCAAAGCGGGCGGCAGAAAACGGTTTATCATACTGTGTTTTGACCAGTACCCCCATTTTGCCTCCTGAGTCGGAAATGGATAAAAGCCCGATGCATACATATCTGTCATATACATAGAACCGTATTTTTCAATGAACTCACTGAAATTACTGGTAAACCTCTCCCCACTGTACATAAGCCCAGCAGCAGTAGATGCTCCTGCCCCTGCTCCAATCAATATGATTTCAGCATTCTTTATCGATCCAGATGCCCTTTCAATCTGTTCTTCATAAGGAATATTCTGAAAAATATAATCTCCGGCAGGAACACTACTTAAAAAT
This sequence comes from uncultured Lachnospiraceae bacterium, assembly GCA_947173945.1. Lineage (GTDB taxonomy): Bacteria > Bacillota > Clostridia > Lachnospirales > Lachnospiraceae > Coprococcus_C. The sequence goes on along the minus strand of CAMWGV010000072.1, from coordinate 9,629 downwards.
TGTGTCCATTCTATTTTCTTTTTTTGACTCTGTTTCATGATTCATCAGCCTCTTTTCAAAATTGCTTTATTCGGGCAAATCTCATAACATCTGCCACAATGCAGACAATGTGCCTGATTGATTGATACTGTTCTCTCTGTGACATCAATGCAACTCTGTGGACATTCCGAGAAGCATTTTCCACATTGATTACAGCTTTCGGTAATATAAAAGCCATGTATATTAGTATGGGAGTCATGGTTTCCACCCAAATAAAAAGTTTCTCTGTAAATTGGTTTTACAGATAAATCAAAGTATTCCCCCTGTCCCTCATACATCTGAAAAACCTCCAGAGCATTCCGACTTTCCACACTGGGATAAATTTCATTCATATAGGGATTCTCCGCAAATACTTCTTCTAATTTTTCATTTCCTATATTGCGTATTTTACCACGAACCGAAACAGCTTTTTTATCTAATGAGTGTTTTCCCTCTGTCATTCCACTGATAGCCACAAATTTCTGTACCATAAGCTGTCTGTAAAATCCTTTCCCTTTTGCAGTTATAAAATACAGACTGCTAGAATCTACAAGCATAATATCAATCACTCTTGCATCCGGCAAACCATTCTCATCTATGGTGGCAAAGACCGCAGAATGAATCTCATCTTTCAAAATTTTTAGGTAATCCGCTGTCTGCATATACAAATTCCTCCCATGTTGAATAGTATGGTCATATTACATTCTGTCACCGCTTAAAATTTTCCATTTGTGTTTTGCCAGCTTTCTTTGTCTGCAATCGTTTCCATCACATCCCAATGTTCAGCGATCTTACCATTCTCCACTCTCCACAAGTCATAGTAGCTAGTAGGTACCCCACCAAAGGTTCCCTCACTGACAGCCAGCACATAATTTCCTTGTGCAAGTACCTGATGAACTGTTGTATAAATCATCTGGATATTCTGCTCAGCCAAGGCAGCAAGAGCAGTTCCTAAGCCGGACAGACCATCTGCAATTCCCGTATTGTGCTGAATATAAGTATCTCCGTCAAAATAGTCCGATGTCTTTTCAGAATGATTTCCCTGCATTACATCATATAGGAAATCTTTGACAAGTTGGCGGTTTTCTTCCGTTTTTTCCAAATCTTTAACAGGTGCTATATTATCAATTTGCGTGTGGCCGGACGGATTCGGCTCTACTTTGTCAGCAAGATTATCCCAATGTTCTATGATTTTACCCTCGCTGTCAAAGCGGAAAATATCAAATGCCACCTGCTCTCCTGCCCCTGCAAAATTGTAAACCGTCTGTAAAAACACCTTATCTCCGTCCTCATAAGCCCGAATATTGTTTACGGTAGTCTTAATAGGGGCAGATGCGAGATAGTTTACACTTTCAACAAATGCCTCACGTCCTGTTCCGTATGCAAGATTATGCTGAATATATCCTTCTGCTAAGAGAGAAGCTGCTTTCTCTGTATCACCCGTTGCGAATGTGTTAATTAGATCCTTTGCCTTTTCAATCTGTGCCATAATAGTATCCTCCCTGCGTTTATTCTTTTTTGATGTAACATCAATTGTTACATCTTTTAGGTATACTATATCGCTCTTTTGTTGTAATGTCAATAGTTACAACGTGCATTTTTCAAAAAAATTTCAAGGCATTTGAATCATTCCAAGAATGCCTTGAATTTTCAAACATTTTATCTATTTTCTGCGCTCAGGTATTTTTCCGTGTCTTGCTTTATGTCCGCCAGTGTAATAGATGCAAGCTCCTTTTCCATAGCATTTTGTACACGAAGAATTTTATCATCTAAAATGTGATGGATATTTCTTCCTACAGGGCAGCTTGTACTTGGATTTTCGTGGAAATGAAATAATTCTCCGTTTTCCACACACTCAACTGCATGATATACATCTAAAAATGTTATCTCATTTAATGGTCTCGTGACAGTGGCACCTCCAGTTCCCCTTGCTACCTCAATCAAACCTGCTCCTTTTAGCTGACCTAAAATTTTACGAATAATAACAGGATTCACGTTGGTACTTCCTGCAAGAAAATCACTGGTTACCTTATATTCATTTTCAAATGTGTCTATACAGGCAAAAATATGAATTGCCAATGTAAATCGACTTGAAATTTGCATGTTGTCTACCGCCTTTCAATTCCATTTTACCCATCCTTTGTTGTAAAGTAAAACTATAATGATAATATATTTTATAATAGTACCACGTACAAACCGAAATTGTTATCTGTCTGTCCATGAATCAAACCTTGTTGATATTTGAGGGTCATATAGAGGACATCCAAAATCAATTAAAATATCCATGAGAGCGTTCATATCAGCTTCCTGCATACCATAACAGTCAAATCTTACAATTTGAGAAGTTGTGAAAATCTCAAAAGCACCTCGTCCTTCTTTCTCATAATGGTTGTTATCCAAGGCAGTCCAATCAGAAAAAACAGAAGCAATCTTTTTAATAATTTCATTTATTGGAAGGTCTTCCAAACCTTCAACTATTTTTCCATCACAGCACGCAAGTTCATAAATTTTATTGTTGTCGTGAACAGCTCCTTCTTTGTATTTCCAAAAGTTTAAATCCATACTCATTGTGAAATCCTCCTGCTAATGTTCAAATTACAAGTTATTGATATGATTATACCATTTCCATTCGCAATGTCACCTCAAATTTATTCAAATCCGCACCTTTTATATGCAATTGTAAATAGTGTCACAAAAAGAAGAAGATTTACCGCAATAATACAAATATTACTTACTTCAATCTGTAAAGCACTGATTTGGTTAAGCATAATACTTATTTGTTCAGAATAAATGAATTTTGCCACTTTCGCTATCGTATTGTTAAACATTGACAACATAGGCATAAATGAAAAAACCATCATAACAGGTGCCGTTATCGAGGTAGCCATCATTTGTGTTTTGCTCCAAGTACCTATAGCTGCCCCTATCAGTAACGAAGCTAAAATACCTATCACCATAATAAGCATAAAAGCAAGCCCTTCCTGTGGGCTGTAACTGCCTGCAGCACAGATTATAGCAGCACCAAACATACATGCAAGCCAAATATAGCTGCCAACTCCTAATAAATACTCATAAGGCTTTACGTTTGACATCAACAACACACGTAATGTATTTTTTTCTTTCTCCTCTGCTATGACAGCCGCCATACTTGTCAAGGGTGCCATACCTATGTACATGGTTGCAAACAAATTTACAAAAAAATTATCCGGCATCCCATCTACCGTGATTACATTATTCATAATCAAAGTAAGCACCGGAAACATGACAAACTGAATCAGGATGGTTTTATTTTTAAATGTATCTTTGCACTGCTTTTTGAAAATTGCCCAAATATTGCCCATATCAGTCCAGCCCCCTTCCTGTAAGTTCAAGAAAAACAGTTTCAAGCGTTGGTTCTGTAGAATGTATTGCTTCAATTAATTCCTTCTCTAAGTATTCTTTCATCTGTGAAGCGGAGCTTCTACTATTTTCCAAAGAAATGTTTTCCCCACCTTTTAGGGTCAATTGAAATTTATTTAAATGATTATATTTTCTGCAAATATCGGTTGGCGTTCCATACTCTATAATAAGTCCCTCATTCAGCAAAGCTACATTGTCACAAAGGCTCTCTGCTTCAAACATATTATGTGTTGTGAGAAAGATAGAAGTCCCCTTTTTCTTTTGCTCTGATAATATAGTATGAATTTCTCTTGTTGTAGCAGGGTCAAGCCCTGAAGTCGGCTCATCAAGAAAAAGGATTTTAGCATTATTCATCAATGCTCTTGCCAATGACAGTCGGTTCTTCATTCCCTTTGAAAGCTTTGAAACAGCCGTTCCCCGTGCTTCATACAATCCCATGCTTTTTAGTATGTCCGGTATATTATCGTAGGGCACATGATAGATATCCGCATAAAACTGTAAGTTGTCGTACGCAGATAATCTGTCATACAGTCCAAAATTATCCATCATAATTCCAATTTGTCTGTGTTCCAACGTGCTTAAATCTCTTGTATCTTTTCCCAGAAGCTCTGCATATCCACTATCTTGTCTAAGCTGCCCTGTAAGGAGCTTTATGAGCGTTGTTTTTCCGGCCCCGGACGGCCCCAGCAGACCAAAAATCTCTCCTTGTTTTATTTCAAAATTAATATCATTTAAAACTTGTTTTTCCGCAAAGCTGATTGAAAGATCTTTTGCCATCATTGCACAACTCATTTTGTATTTCCCTCCCTCTCTTTTAACCGCTGCAATGCCTCAGCCATTCTTTTGTTTTCAATATTTTGTTTTATTATCATTACACAATAGCTTCCGAGAAATGATATTGCAAAACAGATAAAAAACATGACCCACGGTTTCCACATATTTATAGGGAACCAATGAAATACTATTATAAAAGCAGCAATTATTGTAATGACTGCAATGAGCATACACATTGTTCTTAACCCCATTGGCATCTTCTTTATAAAAATATCAGTAAAGAACACAAGTCTGACACCTGCAATCAATGCAGTTACACAGAAAAGCTGAAAAGCAATTTCGATTGGAACACCTTGGTTTCCCAGTTTAAACATCGCAGAAAATTCTTTTGCGGAATCTCCAAAAGCAACACAGAATATGTTCATCATCAACATTGTAAATCCAAATACAATAAATACTTGTTCCAAATAATCCAAAATAGTTCTTTTATCTTCCATTTACATCACCCCTAATCTTTTTTTCAATTCATCCGAATACTGTCTTGACGCAATAATTTGTTCTCCGTTTGACATCGTGACACGAATTTTTCTGTTAATTTCAGCTTTTAAAGATTGAATGTTCTGTAGGTGGATAAGAAATGATTTACTCACACGGAAGAAGCCAAATTCCTCAAGCTGATGCTCCAGTTCATATAATTTAAATTCTGATTCGTACACTTCATCTTCCGTGTAGATAAAACATTTTCTATCCACACTTTCTATATATATAATCTGTTCAATATCCAACAAATGAATTTCATTATCTTTTCTTGCCGTCAATTGGTGATTTATCATTCGCAATGTTGCTAAAATTTTTTCAACATCGGGTGTTAATTGCTTACACGTAATGGAAATTTCCAAATCCGCTGCCTTTTCATCCACATGAATTTCTATCTTCAAAATGCCACCGCCCTTCCGGATTTATTATACCTCAAGTGATTTTTCTTTCAATTATCCTAAACATATGATGCCATTTTTTCAACATAAGTTGCCAGTATAAATAAAATTAAGATGTTTTTTGTTATTGTTTTATATACAAAAAACCAGCAATTCCTGAGTTTTCAGAAATTGCTGGTTCCTTGTTTTATATATTGGAATCTTATAGATATATTAAATTATTAATTACTTAATAATAAATGTAACTCTACCTGAAGCACTTTATAAGTTATTTATCAATGTCAATATGATTTAATTTATTCAATCTCTGCTCCCTATGCCATAGTAACAAAAACAAAATTGACATAGCTAACCTGTATGTAAACTTTATAGCTTTTTTCATCACCCTATTCTTACATGGTTTTTCAGTTGAAAGTTTTCATCATTAGAACATAAATATACGATTCCTTCAATAAACCCGGCTATAGCAGGGATTCCAGTCCAGCAGAACAATATATATAAGATACCCATTCCCGCTCTGCCTAAATAAAATTTGTGAATACCAATTCCGCCTAAGAATATTCCTAAAATCCCAGCTGCAATCTTACTTTTTATTGGCCATGCTGGATTGATACCAGACACATACACCTGTTGTGGTGCTGTCTGCTGAATAATTACTTGTGGTTGCGGTTGCGTATACACAACCTGAGGTTGCTGTGCTAACTGCTGAGCCATCTGCTGTGTTGCAAGCTTCTCCCCACAAAATTTACATTCTGATGCTCCTGGATTTATTGGAGCTCCACATTGTGGACATACGTTTTCTGCCATGTCTTTTTCCTCCTAAGCTCTATTTTCTTCCCATAATATACATTGGGATAGAAATCAAACAATAAACAAACAGTACAATAAGATTAATTAACACAAAAAATACATTTGCCATATATGTAACACATATCAAATTGACAACATTTAATACTATTGTATAGATAACCGTAATCATAATCAGCGGTACAAAGTATCCAGTTTTTATTGGCTTTGCAAAGATATTTCCTAATACAAAATATGCTAAAAGAACAAATCCAATAATTTCAAATACCAATGCTGATTCATAATTTACTAATGCGTTAATATTCAAAACTGCAAAAAATATATACATTATAATTGCAATATAAAAACAAATAATAAATATCGATAAGATTTTGGTTAAGCCCTTCTTGTCCATTTCTACACCTTCTTTCCACATTCCGGACAAAACTTTGTTCCATGTGGCAGTTTGTTACCGCATTCACATACAATTTCACTATTATTAAAGCCACATTCCGGACAAAATTTTGAATTTATTGGTATTTGCATTCCGCAAGACCCACACATTTTTGTATCTTCTCTGTGAATTGGATTTCCTACTGTTTGGTTCATAGAAGCTCCCATTCTCATTGCGGTTCCTAACCCGATGCCCCCTGCAGCAAATGCACCTGCCACACCACTTTGATTATTAGCTGCACCTTCATATACATCAAAGGATCTCTTTGTTGCATATCTTCCTTCTCCCATAATTTCAAAAGCCGCTTTATCTTCAAGTATTTCATTTATTTTCTCAAAGTCCTCATCTGGAAAGTTAATTGATTGAATATAAAAATTTGCAACCGAAAAACCATATTTCCCAAATTCCGGCTTAATCTGTTCCATAACTTTTTCAGACAAGCTTTCTAACTTCGTAGAAATCTCTAGTGCTGATATTCCATTAGTGATTATTGCATCTGCAATTGCCGACTTTGCTTTAATAACTAATATTCCACGATAATATTCCTTAATCTTATCAAGCTTCACAATATCAGCCTTCTGCAATCCTCCTATTACTTCTTTAAACAAGGTGGTAACATCGAATACCTTAAGCCCCATTTGACCGAAGGCACGAATTCTCAGCTTCACATAATACTTAGGATCAATCAACTGAATAGGATCAATTGTTCCCCAGTTAATATCCAATATAACGATTGTATTAATGAAATATACTTCCGCACTAAAAGGTGTCTTTCCACCAAACGGCAAGTTAATTAAATTCTTCAATATTGGCAAATTATCCGTTGCTAATTTATATGTTCCCGGATAAAACACATCAGCAACCACTCCACCACTTACAAAAAGTGCCACCTGTCCTTCTTGAACAATCAACTGTGTCCCCAGAACAAGTTCTTCGGATGGATACTTATAAATCAACCAATCACGACTTTTTAAGCCATCGAAACGCACAACATCAATAATAGCCATAGTAGTCATCTCCTCTTTCGTATTTTTTATCAATCATGTATTTTAATTCGGAAACAACATCTTTAAAATGTCATTTATTACCAAATCATCCATTTTAAGCATATATTAACATTTTATAAATGTTTTTTCAAGAATAATATCGTTTTATTGTAGGCTAAAATATCCGTGTAATCCTATAAAATATTTTGTAAAGCAAAAAGGGGGGATTATCATGGAAAAATTCGTACGTAATAGAATTACACAGTTGCGTCTAAATAAAGGCATATCTGAATATCAACTCAGCTATGATCTTGGACATAGCCGAGGCTATATTAACAATATTTCTTCAGGTAAATCACTCCCTTCTATGAGTGAATTTTTCTCGATATGTGATTATTTTAATATTACGCCTATTGAATTTTTTGATTCCAATCATACAAATCCAGAATTGCTATCAAAAGCAATAGAAGAGTTACAATCTTTAAATGATGAAGACATGTTGCTAATTCTAACTATAATCAAAAGAATCAAAAAATAAGTGTGCTCCTTTTTTGATTCTTCTAAAGGGGTTTATTACTTTAAGATTACTACTATACTGAATTCAAAAAAACGCAATTCTTTGATTTCTCAAAGAATTGCGTTTTTGATATAATGATAAAATTGCATATGAAGCTGCCGCATTTCATCGGGAGCATTCATTGAATGTTGATACATAAACACATATCCAAAATTACTCTTAAAAGTCACAGTAAGCCCTTCTTTCAAAATACACGTAGGCATAAGTCTGAATTATTTTTCGAGTAAGTGCCGCTTTCAGAATATCTACTTGTAAGCTTCCTCATCCACCTTTATTACATGGTACTATCTTTTTACCATATAGATTGGCTTATCATTTTTGTCTACTTCAAAGGCTTCTGGAGATATCCGAATAAGTTTTGTTCCTACTGGCATATCAATATATTTGAAAATATCCGAATCTAATTGTTGCCATACATTTCCTACATATATTAATTCTATGTTTCTAGCATCTGACGTATAGTCATCATCTTCATTTCCTGCAAAAAAAGACCAGCCACTATCCTGCTCATTATATGGCTCATTTCTTTCCATATACCCAACTTTCCAGCCTTCCTCTGTTATTTTTTTCGAAACGTATGACTTTAAGTTTAAAATAATCTTCCTATTTTTCATAGCAGTATAATATTTTTTATTTTCCTTAAATTCATTTAGCTTTTCATCATCAACCTTAATATCCGTATTTATGCTTTGAATATCGGCATCCCAGATTTTATTATCATCTGCTTCATTTCTTAAAATTACAGCCAATTCAAATATATCTGTTTCATTTACATCTAAATGTGTATTAACTTCTTGAATCAGTTTTTTCCCTTTTTCATCGTAAATATATACTACTATTCCGCCATCATTATAAAGTAATAATTTAATTGCACCTAAATTAGCTTCATCATTATAAAACATCATAAATGGTGGTAACTTATCATTAACGTACCACTCAAATTCCGTTCCATCTTTTCCATTCATGTAGTATATTGCCCCATCATTTTCTAAATCGCTCATTTTTACATGCGGCAAATATAATTTAATGTTGCTGTCAATTATTTCTTTAATTTTATTTAATATGCGGTTCATGCTAGTACCTCCAGAAATTCCGATTTGTAAATTTGATTATATCACTGTTGGGCTATACTTACTACTAAAAAGGCTTCCGAGGTAAATCTCGGAAGCTTTGGAGTTAATGTGTTGTTTATAATTAGTCAATGATAGATGTGGCTCTCAACTTTTTCAAGGTCATATTTTCATAAATTTTACTATTTCAATCCTTATTTTCTTCAATTAATTGAGCCCTTACAGCTTCTTCACATGAAACAAAGCCTTTTCGAACAAACTCCCTTCTATCTGCTAAAAGTTTTGCTAAATAAATACGACACTCTTCATATTCAAAATTCTCTAATGTTTTTTTTGTTTCCCCAAAACAACTACAAATCTCATTTTCATGACCTGACCATATTACATTGCGTTCATGAATCAACATATACTTTTGGGAATCCTCATCCACTAATGAATATTGTATTGTTTGGTATCGTTCATTCACTTTTTTTACTTCATTCGTTCGACTAATTGCTTTTGCCAATTTTCGATTACTTCTCTTCTCAGACGGACATTTTATGTATTTCAATCCCAAAACTGAAATAAGCGCTCCAAAAACTCCACTCATAACACCCATATAAATCGCCATAAATATATATTGTATTAATT
>CAMWGV010000071.1 GCA_947173945.1 uncultured Lachnospiraceae bacterium | reverse complement strand
CATCACGACCATGATCATGACGAACACGAGCATCACCACCATCACGACCATGACCATGATGAACATGACCATCACCATCATCACGAACATGGTGAGAACTGCACATGTGGATGCCATGACCACGACCATCACCATCATCATGCAGATGATGTATTCACCAGCTGGGGAATGGAGACGGCAACGAAATACTCTGATGATGAGATGAAAACTATATTGGATAAGCTTGCAAATGACTCTGAAGAATTTGGAATTATACTGAGGGCTAAGGGAATTGTAGCCGGTACCGGTAATGACTGGATTTATTTTGACCTTACTCCGGGTGAGTATGAGATTAGAAAAGGAAATCCGGATTATACAGGAAAGCTTTGTGTAATAGGAAGTGAACTTAAGGAAGAAGCAATTGCACATTTGTTTAAGGTAAATTAAGCAGGGAGGGCATAATAATTTTATGAATAAGAATAATGCTGTTGAGGAAATACCTGTATATATGTTTCTTGGATTCCTGGAAAGTGGGAAGACAACATTTGCCAATGAAACACTTATTGACAGAGGATTTACAGAGGGTGAGCCAACACTGCTCCTTGTTTGTGAGGAGGGGATTGAGGAATATGACAATGAATATTTAAAGAGCCGTAACATATTTGCAGAGTATATTGATGAGGATAATCTGAATACGGAGTATCTTCTTGATTTGCAGGATAAATATAAACCGACACGGGTTATGATAGAATATAATGGAACATGGAAGCTTGATAAGCTGTTTGGTATAAGGGTTCCAAAGGGATGGACAGTAGTCCAGGTTATAACCTTTGTGGATGCAACCACATTTGATGTATATGTTTCAAATATGAAGGCTATGATGATGGAATCCCTGTCAGCTGCTGATATGATTATATTTAACAGATGTGATGAGAATACAAGAAGGGCTGAATACAGGAGAAGTATTAAGGCAGTAAACAGAAGGGCACAGGTTATATTTGAAAACAAGGATGGCATTGCTGAGGTGGATGATGCTGAGCTTTATCTTCCTTTTGATATAAATAGTCCTTTGATTGAACTTGAGGATGATGATTTTGGTATCTGGTATATAGATGCCTGTGATAATCCTGACAAATATGTAGGAAAAAAGATACAATTTAAGGCTATGGTACACAAACCAAAGGAATATGCCAAAAATGAATTTGTTCCCGGAAGGTTTGCTATGACATGTTGTGCTGATGATATAGCATTTATCGGATTTAAATGTTACTCTGATGCAGCAAAGGTACTTAGGGACAGGCAGTGGGTTATGGTTACCGGAATTATTGAAAAAGAATATTACGAGGAATTTGAGGGAGATGGACCGGTTATTAAGGCAACAAAGGTTGATGTAGCAAAGCCGGCAGAGGATGAAATCGTATATTTTAACTAGAATGTACAAAAAGAGGATTTGTATGCAAGCTGTGGGTTATTCAACGGTAAAGAGGAATAAAATATTGGAATGTTTAAAGTATAATGCTCACATGGACATGACTGTGAAGGATATTGAAACAGTATTGCGAAATAACGGACTGGACATAAATATTTCAACAATTTACAGGAATCTGGATAAGCTTGAACAGCAAGGGTTAATACTTAAGAGAGTTGATGAAAGCGGAAATAAATCAACATACCAGTATGTGGAACCGGAAAATCAGTGTCATGAACACCTGCATATGAAGTGTTCATGCTGTGGCAAGGTCTATCACCTTGACTGTGAGTTTATGAAAGATTTCAAAAAGCATATGCTTGAACATCATGGTTTCACATTGGAGTGTAAATCGTCTATGCTTTATGGAATATGTGAATCCTGTAGTTCACAAAATTTTGACAATGACATCAAAATTAAAACATAAAGTTTAATTAATATAATGGTATTATTTAGATTAAGCTATGGAAAGGAAGATGTCTTATGGGTAAAAAAGGTAATTTCTTAAAGAAGGCAGCATCATTGGTAGCAGGAGCTGCTGTATTTGGAATGGTAGCAGGCGCAACCTTTAATCTGGTTGCTGATGTAGATAGTTCTGATAATAAAAGAGAAATGGAAATATCAGAAATATTTGATGATTCTGTGGCAGTGTTTTCAAATAAACAAAATAAGGAAGAAATAGAAAATACCGATAAAAATCCGGACGATGACATACCTACAACGTCATTAGTGAGCAACAAGGTTGCAGCGGGGATGGATGTTTCTGAGATTGCAAAAGCGGTTATGCCGTCAGTTGTTTCCATCAACGTGACAGTTATGACACAATATGATTCATTTTTTTATGGAAATTATGAGTATGAGACACCAGGCTCAGGTTCGGGTATCATAATAGGAAAGAATGACAGCGAGCTGTTAATAGTAACAAACAATCATGTTGTAAATGATGCAAAGACAGTAAGTGTATGCTTTATTGATGACAATTCCTACGATGCGGTTGTAAAGGGCACAGACAGTGCGAATGATTTGGCAATTATTGTTGTAAAGCTTGAGGATATCTCAGAGGATACAATGTCAAAAATTGAGATTGCAAAACTTGGAGATTCGGATGCCGTGCTTGTAGGCGAGCAGGTTGTTGCCATAGGAAATGCACTTGGATATGGACAGTCCGTTACAACAGGTATTGTAAGTGCAAAGGACAGAGTTGTAGATACAAATGTAACACCTTTGATTCAGACAGATGCTGCAATTAATCCGGGAAATAGTGGTGGTGCGCTCCTCAACATGAAGGGAGAGGTTATAGGTATAAATTCCTCCAAATACATGTCAACAGAAGTAGAGGGAATGGGGTATGCAATTCCAATATCAAAGGTTGACAGTATTATTGATAACCTTATGAACAGGAGAACAAGAGAAAAGGTTGAGGACGAAGCTAAGCGGGGATATCTTGGAATACAGTACAATGAAGTAAGTGATGAGGCAATAACACTTTATAATATTCCTGCCGGTGTACTGGTTACAAAAGTAACAGCAGGTTCCCCTGCTGACAGAGCAGGAATTAAGGAAAATTCTATTATTACTGAGTTTGACGGACAGAGTATTACTGACCCAAATACACTTGTAGATTTGCTTCAGTATTACAGGGCCGGTGAAAAAGTGGAAGTAAAGATCCAGGTTCCGGGAGTTTCCGGATATACGGAAAAGACTGTTACCGTTAAGCTTGGAAGCAGATCCGAAATATCAGAGCAGTAAGAAAAGTATGCCTCGCTTGCGGCAGTCTCATGCTGCTATATACACATAAAACACGTTTTCACTCGTCTCCGACGTAACGGTACTAAGAATTGCCTGTACGGATACAGCCTGTGTGGCAACGAAAAACCGTTTGAAGACGTCGGTACTTAAATTGCCGGTCTAGGAATCTTTATATAGGACTATCCTAGACCGGCAATTTTTAGTACCGTTACGTCGGAGACGAGCGAAAGCGTGTTTTTTCGTTGCCACACAGGCTGTATCCGTACAGGCAATTCAAGTACCGACGTCTTCAAACGGTTTTATATGTATATAGCAGCATGAGACTGCCGCAGGTGAGTCGTACAGCTCAAAGTTTAGTGCGACAGCCCCATTTTAGTTTATTTATTTTCCATGTTCTTTCTTGCAGTTGCAAGCATCAGTTTAATTCGGTTAATCTGATTGACCTCTGATGCACCTGGATCATAGTCAATGGCAACAATGTTGGCATCCGGGTAAGCTTTTCTAAGCTCTTTGATAACACCTTTGCCTACTATATGATTTGGAAGGCAGGCAAACGGCTGTGCACAGACTATGTTGCTTGTACCTCCCTTTATAAGCTCAATCATTTCACCTGTAAGGAACCAACCTTCACCGGTCTGGTTGCCGATTGATACGATTGGCTTTGCATACTTAGCAAGACGTGAAATATGAACAGGTGGTTCAAAACGATTACTTTTTTCAAGTGCTTTCGTCATAGGTTTTCTCAGCATTTCAAGAGCCCATATACCAAGGTTTGATGTGCGGGCTGACTTCTTCGACTTGCCGAGGAACTCGTACTTATAGTTATTGTTGTAGAAGCAGTACATGAAGAAATCAAGTAAATCAGGCATAACAGCTTCCGCACCTTCAGCTTCAAGCAAGTCAACAAGATGGTTGTTTGCTGATGGCAGGAATTTTACAAGGATTTCGCCAACAATACCAACACGAGGCTTTACAACATCTTCCTTAAGAGGAAGTTTGTCAAAGTCATTTACTATGCCGTTTACGACCTTTGTAAATCCACGACCATTATGTTCAATACATTTAATACATATTTTCTCCCATTTTTTATGAAGCTTATCCGCTGAGCCAGGAACTTTTTCGTAAGGTCTGGTTTTGTATACAACCCTCATAAACAAATCACCGAAAATGAGTGCCTGCATTGCATTTTTTACAACTTTAGGTGTGAACTTAAAACCTGAGTTCTTCTCAATTCCCTGAACACTTAAAGCAATAACAGGAATTTGCGGATATCCTGCTTTTTCGAGAGCACGTCTTATAAAACCGACATAGTTTGTTGCACGGCATCCGCCACCAGTCTGTGTCATAATAACAGCAAGCTTGTTTAAATCATATTTGCCGGAATTAATGGCATGCATAAGCTGTCCGACAACGATTAATGATGGATAGCAGGCATCATTGTTTACATATTTAAGTCCTGTGTCTATCACTTCCTTTGTGGCATCCGGAAGCATGACTATGTTAAGTCCCATACTCTTAAAGGCAGGTTTTAATATGTTAAAATGAATCGGAGAGAGCTGAGGGATTAAAACGGTATAATCCTTCATATCCTCTGTAAATTCAACTCTATTAATTGAGCTTGGTATAGGACAAGGGGTAAAGTTCTGCTTACGTCTTACATTTACTGCACTGATAAGTGAACGGATTCGTATTCTTGCAGCACCCAGATTGCTTACCTCGTCAATTTTAAGTACTGTATATATTTTTCCTGAGTTGGTAAGTATGTCGTTGACACAGTCGGTAGTAACGGCATCAAGACCACATCCAAAGGAATTTAATTGTATAAGCTCAAGACAGCGGCTTTGCTTCACATAGTTAGCGGCCCTGTAAAGCCGTGAGTGATACATCCATTGGTCTGACACGATAAGAGGACGCTCAACCTTGGCAAGGTGTGCAATGGAATCCTCCGTAAGTACTGCTATGTCATATGAGTTAATGAGTTCAGGAAGACCATGGTTAATCTCAGGGTCAAGATGATAAGGTCTGCCGGCAAGCACGATTCCAAGCTTATCATTATCCTTAAGATATTGGATGGTTTCTACGCCCTTCTTCTGAATATCCTCCTTAACCTTACGGTCCTCGTCATATGCCGCATCAACAGCCATAGATATTTCATCAAGTGTAACATCTGTGTATTTTTTGAACTCACGATGAAGTCTTTCTTTTAATGCATCCTTGTTATCGAGTGCAAGGAACGGTCTTATATATGTTATGTCAGGAGCAGATATTTCCTCCATATTGTTCTTTATATTTTCTGCATATGAGGTGACAATAGGGCAGTTGTAGTGGTTATTTGCATCCGGAGACTCATTTTGCTCGTAAGGAATACAAGGATAAAATATAGTTTTTATTCCCTGCTTTAACAGCCACATAACATGTCCATGTGAAATTTTTGCAGGATAACATTCTGACTCACTTGGAATTGATTCAATACCAAGTGTGTATATATCCCTTGAAGATTTCGGTGATATCAGCACTCTGTATTTAAGCTTTGTCAAAAAGGTAAACCAGAATGGATAATTCTCATACATATTGAGAACTCTTGGAATACCGATGGTGCCTCTTGTCGCTTCGGTTTCTGTAAGAGGTTCATAATCAAACAATCTGTTAAACTTGTATTCAAAGAGGTTTGGTACGTTGTTCTGGTTTTTCTTAAGACCAAGACCACGCTCACATCTGTTTCCGGATATAAACTGTCTTCCGCCTGAAAATTTATTTATTGTGAGCAGACAACTGTTGGTACAACCCTTACATCTTGACATACGTGTTTCATATGTGAGGGCTTCAATCTGCTCACGGTTAAGCATGGTTGTTTCATTTCCTTCCTCATATCTATCTCTTGCAATAAGGGCAGCACCGAAGGCTCCCATAATACCTGCAATATCAGGACGGATTGCATCTCTGCCGGAAATAAGCTCAAAGCTTCTTAAAACGGCATCGTTGTAAAAGGTTCCTCCCTGAACAACTATATTTTCACCTAGAGATTTAGGGTCAGTAAGCTTTATAACCTTTAAGAGGGCATTTTTAATAACAGAGTAGGCGAGACCTGCTGATATATCGGCTACGGAAGCTCCCTCCTTTTGTGCCTGTTTTACCTTTGAATTCATAAATACCGTACATCTTGAACCAAGGTCAATCGGACTTTCGGCAAAAAGAGCAATTTTTGCAAAATCTTTAATCTCGTAGTTCAGTGATTTTGCAAATGTTTCAATAAAGGAACCACAGCCCGACGAGCATGCCTCGTTAAGCATAACGTTGTCCACGACTTCATTTTTTATTTTGATGCACTTCATATCCTGACCGCCAATGTCAAGAATACAATCAACATCAGGATTGAAAAATGCAGCAGCAGTGTAATGCGCAATCGTTTCAACCTCGCCATGCTCTAGCATAAGTGCTGATTTGATAAGTGCCTCACCATAGCCTGTTGAACATCCGGAAACTATTTCTACATCCTTAGGAAGTATGGAATAGATTTCCTTGAGAGCTTTGATTGTTGTCTTAAGAGGACTTCCGTTATTGCTGCTGTAAAAATCATACAAAAGTGAGCCGTCCTCAGATACGAGGGCAACCTTCGTTGTTGTGCTTCCAGCATCGACTCCGAGGAAGCATCTTCCTTTGTATGTTGCAAGGTCACCCCTTACGACCTTGTATTTGCTCTGCTTTTCAAGAAAGCTGTCATATTCCTCCTGTGATGCAAACAGTGGGTCAAGTCTGTCAACATCAACAGATATTTTTAAATCTCCGGACAGCTTAGAGCTTATTGTTTCAAGCTCGTATGTTGTTTCCTCATCAGCCTGAAGTGCTGCACCAACAGCAGCAAAAAGATGGGAGTGTGACGGAGCTATAATATGTTCATCTGTGAGATTAAGCGTTCTGATAAATGCTTCCCTGAGCTGGTCAAGAAAGTGAAGAGGACCGCCTAAAAATGCAACATTTCCCTTTATAGGTTTACCACATGCAAGACCACTTATTGTTTGATTTACAACAGCCTGAAAAATAGATGCAGCAAGGTTTGGTTTCGTTGCACCTTCATTTATAAGTGGCTGTATATCAGTTTTTGCGAACACACCGCAGCGGGCTGCTATTGGGTATATGGTATCGTAGTCCTTTGCATAAGTATTAAGACCGGATGCATCGGTCTGTAAAAGAGATGCCATCTGGTCAATAAATGAGCCCGTACCTCCGGCACAGACACCATTCATACGCTGTTCAACACCATTTGTGAAATAAATAATTTTTGCATCCTCACCGCCAAGCTCTATGGCAACATCCGTTTGCGGAGCATAGTCAGTAAGTGCTTCTGAAACACAGACTACCTCCTGTTCAAATGGGATGCCTATTACCTGGGCAAGAGCAAGTCCACCTGAACCGGTAATAGTAGGAGCAACCTCAATATTGCCCAATTGCTGCTTTGCATTATTTACAAGCTCATTAAGAGTTTCCTTTATGTTTGCAAAATGTCTTTTATATTCTGAGAAAAGTACATTATGCTCCTCATCTATGATTGCTATTTTTACAGTTGTTGATCCTATGTCAATTCCTAATTTTTTCATAACTGTATGTAATACCTCCGTTGAGAATAACATCTCATATAGTTTGTGAATGTCAAATTACATTATTATAATGCGTAATTCGACATTTGTTTATTATAATAGAAAGAATAATAAAATACAACAGTAAAAAGTTGGTGTACACGACTTTTCTTTTACTGAATAATATAATCAAAAAGGGGAAAAATATGGAAGAAGAATGTAAGGGGTTGGTTCACAAGGTGGTGGCAGGTGATACCCTATATAAAATATCCAAATATTATGGTGTCAGGCTGATTGATATACTGAAAGAAAATCCGTATGTGAATGTCTATAACCTGCAGATAGGGGATGAAATCTGTGTTCCGACACAGGCATCCGAGGAGAACCGGCGGTATTACACTGCCAGGGTTGGGGAGACATTGGGTTCCCTTATTGAATATCTGGATACAGATATCGAAGATCTTATGAAGTACAATAAAGAGCTGTATCAAATCAGTGTACCGCTGGGAACAATTATAAGAGTACCAAATGATTAGTATATTATAAGGGATACTTATTGTTCTTGTTTTTTACAGCTGAATAATATATAATGTGACATAGTGGTGTGTTATATGCTGCTATGTCACAATTTTGATTATAAGAGGATGATTGCTTTGAAGTTTTTGTATCAATTGGAGAAAAAGTACGGGAAGTATGCCATTAAAAATCTGGCACTTTATATTGCGATTGTATTTGCCCTATCATATTTCTTTGAGCTTTTGTTGCCGGGGGTATACTATAAACTTGTATTTTCACCGTATGATATATTTGTGGAGCATGAGTATTGGAGAATCTTTACATGGATATTTACAACACCGGGAGATTTTGATTTCTTCACGCTTATTATGTTGTTTTTCTATTACTCAATCGGTCAGCGGATTGAAGCTGCAATTGGAACGTTTATGTTCAACCTGTATATATTTGGTGGAATATTTTTTACCACGGTGGGAATTACGGCTGCAAGTGCCATAGCATATTATACAATAAGTGATTACAATGATATGTACAATTTCTTATATGGGGGAATAGCGGGATATTATCTGACTTATTTTATGACCATAAGCATATTCCTCGGTTTTGCATTTATTTATGCGGACTCCATGCTGATGCTTTGGTTTATTATTCCGTTCAAGGCAAGCTGGCTGGCAATTATAGATTTAATGTTTTTGTTATATTATTTTATTACTCTGAAAAATTTGACATGCAGGGTTGCAATTATTGCAAGCATATTAAACTTTATAATATTTTATTATATATCCAAAAAATATTCATCAAGGTACCAATATGCCAGATATATGCCTCGTAAGAAGGTGAAGGGCAAAAGGAGTAAAAACAGTGGTACCTCAGGGGACAAGGTGATACCCCTTAACATTACAAGGCATAAGTGTGCCATATGCCAGAAGACAGAAGTGGATGATGACATGTTAGAATTCAGATTTTGTTCAAAATGCAACGGAAACTATGAGTATTGCAGCGAACATATCTATACACATGAGCATGTAAAATAAAATTAAACTTGCAAAATGGACAGGAGAGGTACATGAATAAGGATTTTAAAAAGCGTATAACGGACATAAAAAAGGAAACTGATTTATGCGCAAAATTTGCAAAATATGCTGACTGTGTGAAGGAGCATTACAATTATTATGCTGTAGTTAAGCTGTCAATGAACTATTATACAATAAAGGAAATGGTTGAGGAACGAAGTGACATAAGCTGTGATGTCATAAAGCGTCTTGATGATGTTACTTCTTTGCTGAAAAAGTATGTTGTCTCAGATGCCGATGTGTCAGACAGTGATATTGAGCTTATAAAAAAGGTACGCGGTGATGTTGAGAGAAAAATGCAGCTTCTTACGTCATATACAGATGGATATGAGACTTATGAGTATATCCTCAACAGAATTGAGGCGGGGATAAAAGGAACCGTTGATGATGTTCACATTGATGAGCTTGCTTCAAGGGTGTTCAAGTATATTTTCACCGACAATGACAAAGTGGTAATAAACAGTAAGCTTCAGCTTGTTATGTCACAGCTGCCGGTAAGAATGACAAAGAATAAGTTTTATGATGTTGTAACAAATACACTTAACATTTATAAGGGTGGAGATAAAAAAGCTGCCGGAGATTTTGTGGACATGCTGGAAAAAACTGCACTGATTGCATTGCCTTCCGGCTTTGATACTGAATATCCAACACTTTATTCGGTCTATAATAATCTTAAGGAAACGGACTACAAAAATGTTGATGAAACGACCTATGACAGTCTTTGTGGGAAGCTTTCGGACGCAGTGACATTTATTGAGAATGAAAGTACATTTTTGGTATTGTTTCAGGAAATTGTAAATGATACGTTTGCAATCCTGTTAACAAACAACATGAAGTCTGTAAATAAGCAAAAAAAAGGCTATGATTCTGCCGTGAATATTATAACGTCATGTGCAAATGACAAGGTTATAGATTTAGAAAATAAAAATATAGCAGATTCCTTTATTTCCATTGAGGGTGTGCAGGAGGAGCTTCTTGAAAGTGTATATGTTCTGGAGACAATGCAGGAGGAATTTATGTCTTCTGTGAATGAAGCTGGGCAAGGTGCACAGTCAAATGATGATGCAAAGATTATTTCCATTCTGGACAAGCTCCTTTCAACAAGCCTGTTTGTTTCACTTGAGGAGGATTCAGATGAACCAGGTATTGCCGATGGAGATTACATAGCATCTCTCAGGGAGAGACTTACGGGAGAACTTGCAAGGTTGTTTGACGACAATGCTACTATTGTTAACCGGAGTATTATGAGCAAGCTTCTTTCAGCAATGCCAATATTCCTTAACAGCCAGCAGGAAATAAAGTCCTATCTTGATTATGTTTTGGGAAACTGCAGGGATACAAGTGAGCTTACGGCATGTAACAGACTGTTAAATGAATTGATTGAGGAAGAGTGATTTTAATGAAGCTTGTGGATGCTCTTTATACATATGGATATAATGACAGGAAAATAAAAAAGGTCCTTGGCAAAATAGCAGAAAACAGGAAACTGTCAAAAAGAACACAGGTTATTGTGTATCCGCTTATACATGACGGGTTGTTTGAGATATACAGCTACAGGCATTTGCTTAGTCCATGCTATAAGAGTCTATTAAATGATGTTGTTGTTCTTGGTGTTGCATCGGACAGAGCAGGTGCTGATGAACTTGTAGTGAATATAGTTCAGGATGTTTATGATTCGGATATAGATTTTGATATAAAGAGGTTTTTTGGATTGTAGGGAGATAACATGCTGCATGTCATATTGCTTATTTTAAAAATATTACTGTGGATAGTTTTGGGACTTGTTTCGCTTGTGCTTCTGTTACTGTTGCTTATTTTATTTGCCCCAATAACATACCGTGCTGACATTAAGCTTGATGATAACGCTTCTGTAGCAGCGAGAGTGCGTTTTCTCATTTTATCTGTAAGGCTTGATTTTGATAAAAATGCTAAAATTTTTGAAACAGGTGTAAGAGTTTGTGGAATAAAGCTGGGTAGGGGAAAGAAAAGTGTCAGGGAAGTGGAAGATGATGTGCAGAAGCTGCCTCAAAAGACAGATGAGCTTGTAAATGGGGAGATTGAGAGTGAAGAAGATACGATAGAAGATACAGATACGAAACACAGTGAAGACAGTAAAGATATAAAGAACACGGAAGAAAAACAAAATACTGCAGATAATGAAATCAGGAATGAAATAAGCGATGAAAAACAGACAGAACAGGATAATGAAGCGATAGAAGAAGCAGAAATACCGGATGATGAAGCATATAGGAAGGACGGAAAAGCTTCGCACAAAAAGAAAAAAACGAAAAAGAAGAAAAAAGAAAAAAATAAAGAAGAAGAAAACAACAAAGAAAAGGAAAGCGGTCTTAATAGCCTTAGTGTCAAGCTTGAGGCAATAAAAAAGAAGCTTAACAGGATAGGCAGATTTTGGGATTTGCCATGTACGGTTAAGCTCAGGGCATATCTTAAAAAATATATACCGGGACTGCTTCGGCATATAAGTCCGCGAAAGATTGAGGGGCATGTAAGATATGGATTGAATGAACCTTGTAAAACAGGACAGGTTACAGGATACTTAAGTCTTATGCCATTTGTATACCAAAAGGGATTTTATATGGAACCGGATTTTTATAATAAAGTTTTGGAGGGTGAGGTAAAGCTCAAGGGCAGGCTCATGCTTGGATATATTTTGAGAATTGTATTGAATATAAA
>CAMWGV010000070.1 GCA_947173945.1 uncultured Lachnospiraceae bacterium | reverse complement strand
TCCCAAAATACAGATATGGCAAAACAGGTTCTTTCCACCTATGAGAATCTTGTTTTGGAAAATGAGGGAACGCAAACTTCAGATAACGGAGTCTGCCAGATGATGTATGGTGCAATTGCGTTTTCCAAGGGCAATGCTAAAGAAGCCGAACTTCATCTTTTATCCACGGAGAATATTATTTCAGAAGTCATGGGAACCGATAACAATTATGTCAAAACTGTTTATTTGTACCTAAATAACCTGTATTCTCGATGGCAGAAACTGGAACAGGCTCTGGCATATAAAAATAAATATCTTGAATGTTCCCTTCAACGCCAATAATAATTTTGGGCAACATGAAAGTTAGCGAAAGTTAAATTATGCCCCTCAAATGTCATGCTATTCAAATCACTCGGTTCACCCAAATATTCAATCAGTACCTTGCCATTAAAACACACTCTCTAAATTTGTTCCTAATTTTTCTCGTCATCTAAAATATCTTTGACTAATTTTTCAAGTTCTTTTCGATTTGGTAAGTATAACTCATATTTAGATACAAATAAATTACTGTCCATTCCATACGTCGCATATTCTACCAATAATTCATCCTTGTTTTTGCTTAATATGATTCCAATAGGTGGATTATCATCTGGCATATTTTCTTCTATTGCAAAATAACCCATATACATGTTCATTTGCCCAATATCTTCATGTTGAACAGAGTTTTTCTTTAAATCTATCAGAACAAAACATTTCAAAATTCTATGATAAAATACTAAATCCACATGGTAATGAACATTATTGATTGTTAAAGGATATTGTCGCTTAACGAATGTAAATCCTTTTCCCAATTCCAACAAAAACTTTTGTAAATTGTCTATAATTTTTTGTTCCAAATCATTTTCACTATACTTTTCCTGCTCTGGAATATCTAAAAATTCCAATGTGTATGTGCTCTTTACAATATCTTCCGGGCTTTGGCACTCAATCCCATTTTGGGCTAACTTTAAAATTCCTTCTTTATCCCTGCTGGAAGCCAACCTCAAAAACAACGCTGAATCCATCTGTCTTCGCAATGTTCTGACATTCCATTTTTCTGCAACACATTCTTTCTCATAAAAATTGCGTTCGAGTTCATCGTCTATTTTTATCAATTCGCATATATGAGACCATGATAATTTGTCAGACACTGTCTGACAATTTGAATATTTTAAATAAAACTTTCTCATATTATTTAAATTTGGACGACTATATCCTTTCCCCAAACGTAATGTCAGCTCCTTTGATATTGTGGAAAGCAAATTTTTTCCATACTCTGCTTTCGCATTGCCATCCTGTTCAAATTCAACAATGTATTTTCCAATGCTCCAGTAAGTTACTGTCATCACTTTATTTATTGATGTCGCTAATTCATTTTTTGATGCATTTACCAATGTTTCAATATCCGAAATCATTTTTTCAAAATCTGAATTTTTTGCCAATTCTTCCATAGCATTTCCTTTCTAAAGTTGTCAGACACTGTCTGACAAATCACACATTATTATTTTCATTCATGCCATATGCCGAATCCTCTGCCACCATCAAAGGTTTTGTCTTTAGTTGAAAATCATAAACTACTGATTCCGGCTTAATATTACTGCTCATCAGTTCCGCCTGCTTTATCACGATGTCAATAGCTCCTTTCGCTTTCTCCGGCGGATACTTATACTTTCTCAAAAGATGTTTTACCTGCGTTCGCATATAAGCGCGGGCAGATTCTTTCTTATCCCAATCAACCGTTCTGCTCCTACGAACCAACTCAGTCAATTCTTGCGCCATTTCCACTAAAACCTTATCCTGCATCTTTTTAAGGACTTCGGGATCTGCTGCCAGCGCATCATAAAATGCCAGTTCCTCCACTGACAAACCCTTTTCATCCCCAGCCTTATAAGCTTCTGTCATTTCTTTTGACAGATTCAATAATTCTTCTATCACCTCTGCACTGGTAATCAATCTGTTATTGTACATTTTTAATAACTTCTGCATCTTCTCCGAAAAAAGCTGTGACTTTACAACACCGGTCCTTGCAAATACACGAATGTTGTCCTCCAACAATTTACGCAACATTTCTGCGGCTATATTTTTATGCTTCATCTTACGGATTTTGTCCATGTATTCATCAGGCAATATTGAAATTTCAGGATTCTTCTTACCAGCCTGTGCAAATATATTATACACACCATCCTGCTCTATTGCCTGTTCAAGCATTGTCATTATTCTTGCATTGATTTCGTTCGAGGTAATACCCACCCGTCCTCCGCATTTGCAGAGTCCAGCCTTAATACTCTTAAAAAATTCAATTTCCTGCTTTATGGGTAAATCAAGCAGACTTCGGCATAAAGTTTCTGCCTGGCTTAGTGCTGTGGCTTCTTTGATGCACTCCTTCTTTTCATCTTCTTCAAATTCAAGGGCAAAATTTACGCCGTCTGCAATAACAGCCAATCGTTCTGTATCTGAATCTCCAAAGAATGCTGAATAGTCAAATCCATAAAAGAAATCTCTCATAATTTCAAGTTTACCAAGTGCAATCGAATAAGCCTGTCCTAAGTCAGGAATCTTATCCTGATCCCTCTTGGTGTACTGGCTCAACGCACTCTTTAGTTCTGCCGCCATACCAATATAATCAACAATCAATCCGGCTTCCTTATCCTTATACACTCTGTTTACACGTGCAATCGCCTGCATCAGATTATGACCTTTCATCGGCTTATCTATATACATAGTTGCCATTGATGGAACATCAAAGCCGGTCAGCCACATATCCACAACTATAGCAATCTTGAATTCGCTCTTTTCATCCTTGAACTCAATCATAAGCTGGTCGCGATATGCCTTATTCCCGATAATATCATGCCAGTCTTCTTCATCTTTGTTGCTGGAAGTCAGAACAACCTTAATCTTGTTTTTCCACTCAGGTCGTTTTTCTAAAATAATTTTATACAAATTGATAGCAATCCTACGAGTCATACATACAATCATTGCCTTTCCCGTAAGAACATACTGCCTGTCTTCGTAATGTGCAATAATGTCATCCGCCAACAGGCTCAACCGCTCCTTTGAGCCAATGATTGCCTCTATGGATGACAGGTCGGATTTGGATTTCTCTATTGCAATCTCAGATGCCTCCGCCGCCAACTTATCATACTCTGCATCTATTTTCTTTAACAGGTCCGCATTCAACTTGAGCTTTGCGGTACGATTTTCATAATAAATAGGCACAGTTGCACCATCCTCAACCGCCTGTGTCATATCATAAATATCTATGTAATTGCCAAAAACCTCAACCGTAGATTTATCATTAAAATCAATAGGTGTTCCGGTAAATCCTATGAAAGTCGCATTGGGAAGCGAATCACGCACATATTTTGCCATCCCATACTTCCACTCACCGGTTCCCCTGTCCAGCTTGCCTTCAAGTCCATACTGTGACCTATGTGCCTCGTCAGCCATAAAAATAATATTGCTTCGCTCGCTTAAAACTCCCCTGTTTTCTTCAAACTTCTGAATTGTCGTAAATACGATTCCTCCCGCATTAACCCGCAACAAATCTTTCAGATTTTCTCGGTTCTGGGCTTGTTTAGGTGTCTGTCGCAACAGTAATTTTGAACTGGCACAAAACGTACCAAAAAGCTGATTATCCAAATCATTACGGTCTGTGAGAACGATGACAGTGGGGTTGTTAAACTCAGGATTACTGACAATACATCCCGTATAAAATACCATAGACAGGCTTTTGCCGCTCCCTTGCGTATGCCATACTACGCCAACCTTCCGACTGTTTTCATCCAATGATTTCTTGGTGCGTTCAACCGCTTTCCTGACTGCAAAATACTGATGATATCCCGCTATAATTTTTATTGTCTTGCCTTTAATGTCTTGGAACACAATAAAATTACGAAGAATATCCAGTAGCTTTTTCTTCGGAAATACTCCATTAATAAGCGTTGTGAAATAATTTACCCCCGACTCTTTCGGTCTTTCTCCATTTTCTGACTTCCATGTCATGTACCTTGTAAAATCAGAAGTTATTGTTCCCACTCTTGTATCCAAGCCATCACTAATGACATTAAATGCGTTGTAATAAAACAGGGTGGGAATATCCAACTGATAATTTTTTATCTGCTTATAGGCATCCTCTACCGTGGTATCAGCATTAACCATATTTTTCAATTCAAAAAGCACCATAGGAATACCATTAATGAAAACGAGTACATCCGGTCTTTTGTTCTTGTATTCTATGATGGTATACTGATTGATAACCTTAAAATCATTTGCTTCCGGATTTTCAAAATCAATCAAATGCACTGTAAAAGTTGCCGGCTCACCATTTACACGATAAGAAATCGGTACCCCCTCAACCAGATATTTATGGAACGCAGCATTCATGTCTTCTAATTTAAGCAATCCGAGATTTTTTATTGTTTTATAGGTTTCTTCTATAATTTCCATTGTAATGCCTTGATTAATTTTTAACATAGCGGCATCAAAATAATCCTTGAGAATTACTTCATGGTAATCTCTGTCAATGTCTGGCCCATAGAGATACTCGTATCCTTTTTCCTGTAGTTCTGATATGATAGCCTGTTCTAATGTATTTTCATTAATTTGCATGAGACAGCATCCCTTCCTAATACATTTTCAATCATACATATCTAAATCATCATGGTCTTCCCCATCATAATGATTATAATAATGATACCCATCTTCAAGTGGTTTCCCACAAGTACAACAAATGTCCCAATAACCAAATTCTCCCTCTTCTGAAATAATTGCTGTTACAGATTGGCACTTACAAAAGTCTTTCTTTTCATCTACCATTCTATCTCTCTCCTTTCCAGAATAAATTAAATATTCCATTATGCCAACATACATTACTTAGCAGAAATGCTTCCTATAATACTGCTATTTCCCGACAAACTCAAATATACTAATTTGCTCTTCTCTTAAAGATTTCACCTTACGCTCTGTAATTTTATCTTCTTTGGTTATTGTTCCACATAATAGAGGAGATTGCGGATTATACATCTGACAATTGCTATCAACTTTTTCGTCTGAATAATTTGCATAGCAATATTTACAAGCATTCCTGCATGTATTATAAGAACCTATTTCTATACTTTCAATACATCCACATTCTTCTCTCTGATTCTTATCTTTTTTTACACTTATCTTACAACCGATTATTTTTTCTATCAATTCCTTATCTATACAACAATTATGTCCTACTCCATACGAAGTCAAATCAACTTCTTCTGCACATGTTACAATTTTCATCTTATTATCCTTAGCAATAAGCGAAAGTTCTGATACAAACTCAAAAAATCTACTATCTTCTAATTTTACTACATGAATATCTTTCATATTTTTCTTTGTTTTAGCATACAAATCCACAAAACTTATTACTACTTTGTTCGTACATCCTTGCAATGCATTTGCAATTTCACGAAAAGCCTTAATATGATATTCTACTGTATATTTATCCGTAAAAAGAATGGGATCGTATCTCCAAATCACTTTTTCTTTCCCTATTTTTGAAGACAATTGGCAAAAAGTATTTATTACCTGTCTTCTCTTATCTGGTAAGTTAGGTTCAATATCTTTTCCATAACTTGTCAAAGTAAATTGAAAATAATAATTATATTCTTTTAATTCATCTAACTTATCCATCATTGGCAAAGGATTTTTTGTCCAAAATACGATACAATCCACCATTTGTGGAGACAAATCGATCTTACTTATCTGATGAATATTCATCGGATTTCTAACATATAGATACCCTTCTTTAATTCTATTAATAAACCATTCTGAATAGTAATTTGGAATATCTGTTCTTCTACTCACACTCAATATCATCAAAACACCTCTATTATATGTTGAGCACTTCTACACATTGTTCTTACACTATAATAATCGACAAATTCATTATCTATTTCATAATCCCAATCCAAGTCACAACTCTCATGTGCCATTCCATCTCTTTGACCATCTTTTATACCATTATACGGATAATAATACTTATGTACTTGTATATTTTTTCTGCGATTTTCAATCATTTTTTCCAACAACTCAAATCTATCTCTCGCTAAATAATGATTTATATCTTTTATGATTATAAATGCCCTATCTTCCATACTTAAAATCACATTTTCAATAAGGTCATTAAAAAATTCTTCAATCTCATCTTCTCTTCCATTATAAACAACATGAGATAAAACATATTGCAAAACTAAAATATTGGTTTTTGCCAAATTTTTCGTTTTGAAGGTTTCTATAGCATCTTCATAAAAATATTGTATTCTAATATTTGATTCTGAAAATATATCTGTTGTCTTTTCATTAATATCTTCCCAATATTCATTATGCTCAAACCCTATATATGATATTGGTTTTGAATAATTATTATCTTTCTTAAATTTCCATAAAGCATACAAATCCGGTGAAGGTCCCGAACCTATCGACAGCATATGAATATGTTGTAATTTCATAATTTCATTTTCGATAACGCTTAGGCCATCTTCAATCTCAGTAGCATACGCATACATATATCTACAAACATAATATTGAACCATGTATTGACAATCATAATCTTGTCGTTCACCTACGTCTCTGGATAAATGAACTTGATCCAAACATTTTCCACAATTTCTTGGACATTTTGTACAGTGATTGCAATCTCTGCATACCCTTTTCGATGCATATCTCTTTATATTTCTATCGCAATATTCTACTATTTTATCAATTTTCATCTTTATCTCCTCATCGCATGTATAAATCAAGAAATCGATTACATATACCACTTTAAACGATAATTATATCAGCTTAGATTTCAATATCTGTAACATCAATTTCACCAGACATTAACTTTGGTAATATAGCGTCGCGCAACGCTATAAGATGTTGATTTTCACGAATGTTATTGTCTATTATATTATAATAGTCATTAAGAATTTGTGTAAATTGCAATTCTATATCAAGTGGGGCAATTATAATAGGTAGACGTTGAACATTCTCAAATCGTATTTGAGGAAATGTTCCTGATCTGGATTCTGCTTCAATTTGTAATTCGTTAATAATATCTTGTGTGGTTAAAAAATGATATAACCTTCGAGAATCCATTTTACGAGAACGTATAACCATTAACTTTGTTGATACAACATAATCATCTGCCTGAAAATTAACAAAGGCAAAATGTCTATTGATAGGACGAATTTCACTATATAGAATATCATTTGCCTTAATTGATTTCTTTGCTTGCCCTGGCATATCTTTGACTGGAGAATATATCGAATGTAAGAAATTACCATTTTCAACATCGCCAGTATTAAGAAAAATAAGTTTTTCTTTATCAAACGAATGCTTTATTGATATACTATCACACAACGTACCAAGAGGAACACACTTCCACCCTGCTGGAAGTTCATCAGAAGGTAAGTATGGGTATGTAATATGATAAATGGCATCAAGCTGTTGATATAAATTATCGTTTATCGTCACATTGCTTTCTATTTTGTCATCCAGCGCAGATAGAACACTTGCTATAGCTTTCTGCTCATCCAAAGATTCTGGAACTTTAACTTGAATTCCTCGCATGGTAGACGCTGAAACTTCCTTAAAAGTTGTACCACTTCCTAAGCTTTCAATATTTTCCTTATTATATTTTAGAAGATAGTACAGAAACATATAGTCCGTATTTTCATTTGGTATCACACTTTTAAAGCCTTGATTCGTACACACCTCTTTTGCTGCAATCGCAATATAGCCTATAGGTGCACGCGAAGAAAATAAGATCGTATGTTTCGGCATCATTTGAGCTGAACAGCTTTTTAAACCCATTTCCGTTATATTTCTTTCTCCGCAAGAAATAAATCTACCAGAGAAACCTGCTAAATCCTTGGGCGTAATCCATGCAATAGTACCCCCATCATAATTTTCTTCTTTTTTCGTTGATGGTGTTGCACCTCCAACTACTGTACCAATATCCGCTATAGTACACATTTTCCAAGTTCCCATTATATCTCTTTCCTATCCAATATATTTTCTATATACCAATTTTAAAATCTCATTTTCTGATTTAAATAATCTGATATTCCTTTTCTCTCCAATGCAAACAATGGAATATGTTGATCAATATATTGTAAATCATTCCATAAAATCTCTGGTGTTTTTGAAATGGGCTGATTTGTTACACTCATGTTATTTCCATAAATACATGCCAACATATTGAGTTCCATTCGATACTTAGTTGTAAGTTTGGATATTCTCTGTTTAGCTTTCTGGGCATCGAATGGAATCTCATTCAAAACTCTGTTATTTTCGTTTATTTCATCAAAATATTCCTTAAAATCATGTGTTCCCTTTACCTTCTCAAATGTTCTATAAATATTCTTCAAATCAAAGTTCATACCCAATCGCCCCCAATTTCTTCCTTATTTTATCTTCCAGCTCATGCGACTTAACAAACAAACTCGACAGTTCAGATGTCAGCCTCTGCATTTTTTCCTCGAATGGCTCTCCGTCATCTTCTTGTTCCTCAATACCGACATATCTTCCCGGCGCCAAGATAAAATCCTGTGCCTCGATTTCTTCTATAGTCGCTTCCTTGCAGAATCCCTGCACATCTTCATATCCTGTTCCTTTCCACCAATTCTGATAGGTACTGGCTATCTTTTGAATATCCTCTTCCGACAGTTCCCGAACTTTTCTGTCCACCATATGACCAAGCTTTCTGGCATCAATAAACAAAATCTTCCCTTTGGAATATTCGTTTTTTCCTTTTCGCATAATCCATAGAGAAACCGGAATACCTGTAGAATAAAATAACTGGCTTGGCATTGCTACAATACATTCCACAACATCACCTTTTACCATATTTGCACGAATATTTCCTTCATTTGATGTATTTGAACTCAAAGAACCATTTGCCAAGACTGTACCACACACACCTCCTGCCGGATTCAAATGATACAGCATATGTTGAAGCCAAGCAAAATTCGCATTTCCAACAGGGGGAATTCCATATTTCCAACGAATATCTTCTTGTAACCGTTCTCCGCCCCAATCTGAAATATTGAACGGTGGATTCGCTAATATGTAATTTGCTTTTAACGTCTTATGTTGATCGTCATGGAAGGAATCCGCATTATGTTTTCCAAGATTCGCCTCTAACTGCCTAATTGCCAGATTCATCTTTGCCAATTTCCATGTAGTAGGGTTGCTCTCCTGACCAAAAATAGAAATATCCCTGACATTTCCCTGATGTTCCTTAACAAATTGTGCCGACTGGCAGAACATACCACCACTTCCGCATGCTGGATCAAAAATCTGTCCTTCATAGGGCTCTATCATTGAAACAAGGGTACGGACAATACAAGAAGGTGTATAAAATTCTCCACCCAGTTTTCCCTCCGCACTTGCAAACTTACTTAAAAAATACTCATATACCCTGCCTAAAACATCTCTTTCCTGTGCTGCCGATGAGCCAACTTCAATATTTGTAAAGAGTGTCACAAGTTCTCCAAGCCTTGTTTTATCCAACTCTTGACGAGAATAATTTTTAGTCAGAACACCCTTTAATGAATCATTCTCCTTTTCTATTGCATCCATTGCATGATCTATAACCTTGCCAATATCCGTACTTGTGGCATGATTTTTAATTTCACTCCACCTAGCATCTTTGGGTACGTAAAAAATATTATCGGCTAAGTATTCATCCCTGTCTTCTTCATCTCCATAACCTTCTGCCAATAATTGTTGGTATTTTTCTTCAAATGAATCAGAAACATATTTCAAAAATATAAGCCCTAATACTACGTGTTTATATTCTGCTGCGTCCATATTAGAGCGTAGCTTATCTGCTGCCTGCCATAATTTTTCTTCAAATCCTATATTGGTAGTTCCTGCTGCCATAATTAGCCTCCATATTTATCATAAAATTGTATAAACACCATTTCCTGAATTGAATTTTTATCCTAAACCCTGTTTCGATTTTCAATCTTTTCTATATACTCCATTGTAACATATGGTATATTAAGTTCAGAAAATCCCTTTTCGATTTGCTTATCAGTAAACTTTTTTATGCTAGGTTTGTCAACGACTAAAATCAAATCAGACTTAGAACGGGTAAGTGCTACATACAGACGCATCATTTCTTTATTTGTTTCCTGTTTCTTTCCAAATAAATACTCTAACATCGTATTATCCATAATAAACATACACAGCTGATTCTCAAGTCCTTTTATTTTATCAATACTTTTGACCTTAAGCTTTTTCCCCTTATTCTCAATCTTCAAATCATTAATTAACTTTGCATATTCATTGTTTTCCAATGTTATACCAAAGTGTTTTGTAAAAGACTGAATCGCTCCTTTTTCTCCTTTTTTCAAAGTCAAATTAATAAAATATTTTTCTATAGACTTCACAAAAGCATCACTATCATAGTCGGAATTAATTTTTTCCAATAACTTTTCACGAACACTTTCTTCTAATGAAAAAACCGATTTAGAATCTTGCGTTGTAAATGTATCTGTTTCCTGTCTAATGTAAGTTAATGCTTTAAAAAAATCAAATGATTCATACAGCTTTGAGAATTTCTCATCTGTTGAATATAAGTAATATATTTCTCCCTTTACATCGCTTATTGTAGTTTGCTGTTCATCCGCTGGACAAAATAGATTTGATATTCTTAAATGACATTCAGGTATTCTTCTTGTAATTGTATTTGGTGGAAGCATATGGAATACCAAGTTATTCTCTCTAATACGTTCTGTAAATTCTCTAAAATCTTTAGGATATTTAATAGACTGTTTCGGATCGCCTACAATATATGCATATATACTTTCAGACAATTTTCCAAATAGAGCTAATGCATCAGCATCTAAATCCTGCGCTTCGTCTATAAATAATGCATCAACAGATGCTTGCAGGTATTCTATAATCAGTTCTTTTTTTCTATGCTTCGCTTTGGTTTCTCCCTTTCCGTCTACAATCATTTGTTTCGCTTTATTAAAGACCTGCGAATTATGGATAATACCTCTTTCGTTCATACGTTTTAACTGATATTTTTGTAGTTTTATTTCAATAGGCAATTTCATTGATGTAGCTTTTGAAAAAGCTTTGCCAAAATAATACTGACCAAACGGATATATTATTTCATTCAATAAAAAACTGTGAACTGTCTCAATGCAAATATCTGAAGGCACTAATCCATTGTTTAATTCCGCTACTCTCTGCTCAATATTACGTTTCGCATAATTTGTGAAAGAAATTGCATATATTATTTTGTCATTATCTTTTTTATGATGACGCACTAATATTTTCTCTGCTAATGTATATGTTTTTCCTGCACCTGCTCCAGCAATTTGTATTTGACTTAGTAATTTTTCACACACTCAATTATCTCTCCTATATGCTTCGGCATCTCTATTACTATTTCATTTTCAGAGATAGCTTCACATAATCGTCTCATATTATCTGCCTTGCTATCTTTAAGAAATTTTGCAGCATCCTCGTCCGTTTCAAAATAATCTTTTATATTTTGTTCATTTATTCCTGCCGCTGCCAAATCATCTTCTAATGTATATTTTTCTGTCGTTCGCACAAATATATTTTTATATGTATCATCGTACACTTGATGCTCATTTTTCGCATTTAGCTGATTATCAAAATCCCTTACTACACCTATACAGCTAGTGGAATCATCTTTATGAATTAACAACCAAATATCCAAAAAAGTTTTATATCCTTTATGTCCAATTGCGATGACCTCTATTTCATTTAAAATACCCACTTCTTTATCTAGCATAGTATTTATAAACATTTCTTCCGTAAGTCCTTCAACCAAAATCAGACGTTTAGCAAATAAAATCTTCAATATATCAAAATTGGGACGTTTTGCCAAATAATTAACTAATCCAACATCTACATTGTCTAACGATATTGCTTTCTTATTTTTCAGAATAACTACATTATTCAATTTCAATTTATTGATTACTTTGGGATTATGAGAAGTAATCAGCAATTGCATGAAATCATTTTTCACTTCCGCACTCTTTTTGATAAAATCCAAAACCAAATTGAAATTATTGACACACAGGTGTGCTTCGGGTTCCTCAATACATAGTAAATTGAAAATCTTATCATTACTTTGGAAATAACTAAATAACAGAACCAAATACATAAAATTCCTTGTCCCTAATCC
>CAMWGV010000069.1 GCA_947173945.1 uncultured Lachnospiraceae bacterium | reverse complement strand
CCGCTGTTTGTGTTATGGATAAATGGCCGGAAGAAACATGGATGATGCAGCTTGCAGCTGAAAATAATTTATCGGAAACTGCTTTTATCGTAAGAGAAGAAGTGGGCTATCATCTACGTTGGTTCACACCGGGAACAGAGGTGGAATTGTGCGGTCATGCTACCTTGGCATCTGCCTTTGTGATTCTAAATTATTATGAACCAGATGCAAAACAGGTGGAATTTAACACTTTAAGCGGTAAGCTTACAGTTGTTCGCAAAGGAAATTTATATGAGATGGATTTCCCAACCTACGAATTAAAAGAAATTCCAGTCACAGATGCTATGGAAGCGGCTTTTGGCAGTCGTCCAATCAAAGCAATTTTGGGACTTGATTTAATTTGTGTATTTGAGAATGCTGAGATTGTTCAAAATATGAATCCAAACCCAAGTTTACTTATGAAAATTGAAGGCAGAATTCAAAATGCAACAGCACTAGGGACGGATACTGACTGTGTTTCCCGTAGCTTTTGCCCGAAACTGTCTATAGCAGAAGATCCGGTTTGTGGTTCTGCTCATTGCCAAGTTGCTGATTATTGGTCAAAAGAGCTTAACAAGGATACAATTATTGCGTATCAGGCATCAAAACGCAGTGGTACGCTTTATTGCCATATGTTAGGGAATGGCCGCATTCAAATTAGTGGCGAAGCTGTGTTGTTTGCAATTTCAGAAATACAGGAATGACATATAAATTTCCGTTGATGGAACTATTTAATAAATACATTAATTATTAAGGCGAGAGCCTTGTGCTTACCTCGCCGCTTGATAAATGGGCAATTGTGCCGTCTTCATACATGACCTTAAGGGAAAAGTCCTCATTTATTTCGAGGGCTTTTGCGTTTTGGCTTGAGTTGCCTGAGATGACCTGTATATCCTTTCCGATAGTTATATTGCGTTTTCGATACTGTTCGAGATATTGGTCACGCTCCTGTGGCCATTTTTCCATCATTGTATCAAGCTCATTTATCACTGCCGCGGCAAGCTGTGCCCTTGACGTTTTTTTGCCTGTCTCGGCATAAATGGATGTGCCGATATTCTTTATTTCATCAGGGAAGTCTTCCTCTGATTCATTTACGTTTATTCCAATTCCAACAATAATATGCTGTACATGTCCACCTTCACTTTCTACAGAAAGCTCAGACAGTATTCCACAAATTTTCTTTTCATTTAAAAGCAGGTCATTTACCCATTTTATGGATGGGGAAACACCGGTGACCTTTTGGATTGCATTGCTTACGGCAACGGCAGTCCATGCAGTGATAGTAGGACACTCGTGTGGAAGACAGTCAGGTCTTAAAAGGATTGATAAATAGATACCGGTATCTTTCGGTGATAGAAAGCTTCTGCCACGTCTGCCACGTCCGTTTGTCTGCTGGTTTGCAATGACAACATAACCTGCCGGTGCGTTATCAAATGCAAGCTCCCGAAGCTTTGTGTTTGTAGAGTCTGTGACATCAAGGCATAGAACGTTTTCCAGTCGTTCCTCAGGTAAATATGACATCAGTTCTCCCGTTGTAAGCTTGTCAATGAGTGGATTGTCCTGAAGCAGATAACCTTTGTTTGTAACAGATATAATATCATAACCATCATTTCTGAGAGCTTTTACAGCGGAGCTTACAGCCATTCTGCTGACACCAAGTCCGGCACTTATTTTTTCTCCGGAAATAAATGATTCATTTTGTTTTAATATTGCGAGAACCTTTTCCTTCGTCATTTTTTACTCCTTGTCAGACTACTTAAATTTGTAAGTCATATTATAGCATTAAATGAGTCGATGTTCAAAGGAGAGACCATGTAAAAATGAAATTTTTCTTAGCCCGCCATAACAAAAACGGTTGTGACAAGCATAGTATTTCCGCTTATTTCGGCAAAAATTTCGCCGTTCATTTTGTGCATAAGCTGTCGGCAGATATAAAGACCAAGTCCACTGCCCGGTATGTTTTCGGAATTTGCACCCCTCCAAAAGCTGTCAAAAATGTGTGGAAGCTCATTATCCGAAAGTGTACATCCACTGTTTTTTACGGTGATTAGCCTGCAGTTTTCTTCCTCGGAAAACGCAACATTAATAAATTGACCATTGCCGTATTTTATTGCGTTTTCTATTATATTCTGTAAAACCTCTGTACTGCGGTCAAGGTCGCCCTTGATTATGCAGTCGGAATATTTTTCTATGCAAAAATCGATTTTCAAAAAATCAAGCTTTTCTTTGTAATAGATAGAAATTCTTCTCTCAAGATCGGATAAATAGAATTCGCCTATGTTGACATCAAGCTTTAAAATCTCTTCATTTTGACTTTTTATAATTTCTGACACAAAGGACTCAATTTCGTCTGCCTTGTCGTTTATGCTTTCAGCGATTTCAATCTGCTTTTCCCTGTTGTCATAAAGTCCCTTTGAAAGTGCTTTTGAGTATAATTTTATAGCGGACAGAGGTGTTTTTATGTCATGGGAAAGTGATAGTACCAGTGTTTTTTTCTCCCGAAGCAATTCAAGCTCCCTCTGTTTTTGCAGTTCGATGTTTTCCCGCAGTACATTGATTCCCCATACAAATTTTCCGAAAAAATGATATTTGCTTTCCTTTATCGGAATGGTCAGATTTCCCTTTGAAAGCTCATAAGGAATATCACGCAAATGATAAAAGGGCAATAAAATTTTGTATTTTATAAAAATGAAAACAAGGATAATGACTGCCGACATTGCAGCAAGGATTATGTTTATGGTGGCTATCATTTTTCTGTCCTTATTATTTTTTACGGTATAATCAAATCGGTACAGTTCACCGTTTATTTCTTTGACAAGGTAATCATAATCCGAATTGTAAAAGTCCGCAT
The DNA here is from genome assembly GCA_947173945.1 of uncultured Lachnospiraceae bacterium. Taxonomy (GTDB): domain Bacteria; phylum Bacillota; class Clostridia; order Lachnospirales; family Lachnospiraceae; genus Coprococcus_C. The sequence continues at coordinate 9,784 of CAMWGV010000069.1, read as the reverse complement.
CGTATTTTTTGATATTTACAACATAGGAGCAATCCGAAAAATCAATATTTTCCAAACCGCCTGCTTCAATTTGCTGGATAAGACGTTGGATTTCAACACGGTAGGGTCTGCCGGCTGTATTACTGTTTTCGGATAGAAGAATACTATTTGTCACAAAAAACACGGAAATAATTATGATAATAACTGCTGCAAAAATTCTGTTAAAGCTTTTCATACGAATTTGTACCCCACACCCCATACCGTCAGAATTCTCTGCGGATTTTTGGGGTCTTCCTCAATTTTTGCCCGAAGCCATTTTATATGGACAGTCAGTGTCTGCTGTTCGGAAAAACTGTCACTTCCCCAGACCTGATTGAAAATATATTCCTTTGAAAGTGTTCTGCCCTTATTCTCTACCAGCAGTAGAAGCAGCTCAAATTCCTTTGCTGTTATTTCAAGCTGGTTGCCGTTTTTATATGCGGTCCGACTTTCTTTGTTTATCGTTATATTGCCGTCGGTAATTTCATCAAGAGAGTATCTGCGTTTGAAAATGCCTTTAATTTTTGCAAGCATAATATCAATGTCATAGGGTTTTTCAATGTAATCGTCTGCGCCCAGTAAAAGTCCGTTCAGCTTGTCGTCCTTTTCCGTTTTGGCACTTACAATAATTATTGGGGTATTGCTCTGGCTACGGATTTTGGAGCATACCGAAAAGCCATCTATTCCGGGAAGCAAAATATCCAGCACAATAAGCCTTGCGCCGTATTTTTCATACAGCGACAAGGCTTTTTCTCCTGTTTGGGCAATACTTACCGTGTAATTTTCCGCACGCAGAAAATCACATAGCAGATTTGCAAGCTCTTTGTTATCTTCAACAATAAGAATATCAATCATTTCCTACCAGCCCATTTCCATTAACCAATTATTTAGTGCTATGTTCCGCTCCCGAAGCTGAGAGGTCGAAGTATACTTGCCTAAACTATACTCGCCCTTAATGTTTCCGTCAACTATATAAAGAATTCTGGTACATTTTGCTGCAACCTTTATATCGTGGGTTACAAGCATAATCGTTGTGCCCTCACTGTTTATTTTGGCAAGCTCCTCCATGACCTCATCGGAACTTGCACGGTTCAGTGCACCGGTAGGCTCATCGGCAAAAATCATTTTTGGCTTGTTAATCATGCTTCTGCATATGCAGGCTCTTTGCAGCTGGCCACCTGAAACCTCGTTTATATCGTTGTCTGCAATATCGATAATGCCTAGTTTGCGCATCAAATCCTGTCCTCGCTTTACCGTATCGTGACGACTTTCCGCAGTCTTTTTTGACTGGCAGGCGGGCAGGATGATATTATCAAGCACTGTAAGATTTTTCAGCATATACATTTGCTGAAAAATAAAGCCCATTTCGTCAAGACGGAGGTGTGCAAGCTCCTTGGAATTTTTTGTTGCAATATCACTTCCGCAGAAATCCACCTCACCAGCAGTAATGGAATCCATGCCGGATACTGTATAAAGAAGCGTGGATTTCCCGGAGCCTGAAGGTCCCATGACTGCAACCATTTCTCCTTCAGAAACGGTGAAATTTACATTTTTCAGAACATTGTTCTGACGCTTGTTTGTGATGTATGTTTTGCATAGATTTTTTACTTCTAAAATATTTTCCATAATAATTACTCCTTCTTATTCAATGTTAGATGTTTCTGAGGCGGATATCTTATTAAGCTGCAATGCACCTGCAACCGCCGCAAGCACTGTTGCAAAAAGTACTATGAGAGGATAGATGACATATACCTCCAAAGGAACTATGTCAAACTCAACACTGTATGCTCCCATCATTCGGAATATTGGTTCAACTGTCAGATGGGAGAGGGGTGTTGAAATTGCCGCACCAATAATAATAGAAATCAGCAACACAATTCCGATACGCAGGGATTGCCAGATAACCAGCGAGGAATTTTTAAATCCAATTGCTTTCAGTACTGCAATTTCACTCTTTTCTTTTGTGATAAAGCTTTTTACCATAAGTACTGCAACTAAAATATTGATGCAGATAATGATTCCGAGAATGAGCTTTTTGACTCCTTGAAGCTGTCCCGCAATACCGCCTATCATATTGCTGATGTATTCTCCGGCAGTATTTACATCATTTTCGGGGTACGCCTTTTTCAAAAGCTCTTTTCTTTCATTAATGGTCTTTTTGTCCGGGTTATCCCTGAATAGGATTTGTATACCGAAGCTGCCGGCAGCAAGGTTTTTGTCTATGTCATCGCCGTGATAAAAACGGATTCCCTCGCCCATGTTGTTCATCGACTGAGTCATAGCTGTGATAGTATAGGTTCTTGTTTCGTCACCCATGGTTATTTCAACCTCATCGCCGATTTTTGCATCGATTTTTTCCGCCGTAACATAGGTCAGAGCAACCTCATTCTCATTTTGGGGAGCTGTTCCCTCAATATAGGAATACATATCTGTAGTTATTTCTCCGGTACCCTGAAATGCAAGAGAGGAGGATTTTTTATTATTGTGGGAAACAGAAAAACGGAACATTATTTCCTGAAAAACGTCAGCGTCAATATTGTTATCCCGAAGTGTTTTTCGTACGTTGTCAAGACTTTCATTAATCATATCTTCGTTGCGCCCACATGAAGAAAATAACAGCTCCTGCGTTATTACAAGGTCACAGTCCGCCGCAGAAAACAGTGTAATCAGCTTGTCGGACTGAAGTGTGTTAATTGTGTTCACCGGAATAATAATCAGCAGCAATCCTAATGTAAAAATAAGAATCATGGAAATATATTTCTTGATTCCACTTAAAATATCGTTCACTGACATAAATGTTATTGGAGAAATTCGGGATTTACTTAAACGGATTATACCTTTTTTTGTATAACGTTCTCCGGTTTCTCCGCTTCTGATTGCGTCAATAGGAGAAAAATGTTTGATTTTGCCAGTACAGAGATAGCAAAACAGTACAACGACAGCGGCCGTTGCCATGGCAAAAATAATATTCAGATAAAATTTATTTCTCCCTGAAAAAATGATGTTTTTTGACATGCTTTCGATAAGAAGATTGCCAAAAGGAACACTTAACGCAAATCCTATTACCGCACCGACTGTGGAAATTGCAAAATATTTGGTTATGTACAGCGTTCGTATTTTGCTGTTGGAAATACCGATAGCCTTCATAACGCCTATTTCCCGAAATTCTGCATTCATCGTAAAATTAATTGTAAAGCGTAGAATAACCATGGAAATAAGAATAAGGCAAATGCTCACTATCAGGATAACCGCTGCAATCAGAATATCCATCATGTACATCATTTTTATTACAGAACGGTCAGCATTCATTATGGATTTCAGGTCGAAATCGTTAAGTTTTTCCGTAAAAGTTTCATCGTCGGTATAAACCGCCAATGAGTAAAATATGGTTGCATCAGGTGAATCAAAAAGCTTATAGTCGTTTTCACTGACCAAAAACCTTGTCATTCCCATCATTGTTGAACCGAAAAGAGCATCTTTTGTATAGCTTTTTAATGTAAATTCTTTTTTGATATTGCCTGTATCAATTACAATTTTACATCCGTTGTAAAAGTTATCTTTTTTTGAGCTGAAAATATCATATGGAACGTAAATCTCACCGTCGTTTACATGAGTAATTTCATTTTCGTTTTCATCAAATACTTTTATGATTCCGTCAGTAGACAAGACTGCGGAATTGCCGTAACTGAATGTTTCTCCGTTTATGCTAACATTTTTCGGGTCAATTTGAGTTAGTGCTGTGGTTTTTAGTTCATATCCGTTGTCCTTGGCAAAAACCGCAAAGCGTTCAGCCTCTTCCTGATAGACGGTGGCATACCAGTAATCGGGAACCTCTGCCATTGCAAAATAGTCATCCAAAGCGGTTGCAATCGTAATCATATTATTTGCACTGCTTGCCACAAACATTGATGCCAGAATAATAAAAATCAGCATAATTGTGTTCATTGTTTTCTTTCGTTTTAGGTCTTTTTTCAATAGTCTGAAATACACGTTTCTATCTCCCTTCTTTGTTGTTATTTTATCATAGACCGCAAATTATTAAATAATCCTTAAATTTATTAAATGATACTTAAATTTTTTTCATTTAACAGTATGATTGTATATGGGGTGTATGATACAATGTGCGGAGGGGAGAATATTGTTGTAAAGGAGAGATAGAAATGCGGGTTAAACATGTAGGATGCTTGATTGGTATGATAGGATTATGCGTATTATCCGGCTGTGGAAATACAGTTGCAGATAGCGGGAGTTCGTTGGAACAGGCTAATATGAATAATGGTACAGCATTGGAACAGATGGCTGTGGATTATGAAGTGGAAAGAATCATGTCAGAGGAGAAGCTGGCAGAGATAGAGTGGAAGGAAACTATTTCTCCTTATATGGAATATGACTGGTTGAACGATGAACATGTGGAGCAGTATTATGACACCTATTGGCTTATGCAGCTTGCTGATTTGAATCAGGACGGGCAGGAAGAAATGCTGGTGACGCTTCCGATTTATAACAAGGATTCCCTGACTTATGTCTATACGGTGGAAGATGGAACTGTAGTTTATTGCGGACAGATTCTTGCAGGTTCGGCATATGAGGACAATGATTCATTTATGGAACAGGCAAGCTATCTGCCATTGAATTATATTGACGTATATCAAAATGAAGACGGAGAGTTCCGTTATCTTAGCGGAAATACTTTCCTCCATGGCAATTATGGATATTACCAAATTTATGAAAATAAATTTGATGGAAAACAGATTACCAGTGAGCCGTTGTATGCGATTAATTTCTATCAGGATGCGGATGGGAAGATGATTTACGAATATGCGGAGGGAGACTTTGAAGCGGGAAAGCGAAGTGACGGATGAACCGAATTTTACAGCCTTTACACAGGAAATGGAAGCTTATATGAAAGGTTGGGAACGGGTGGATATTACATTTTTGGTATCAGAATTCAGAGTGCCTGGATTTGTAAATGTTTTGCCGGAGGAAAAGAAGGACATTATTCGTGATAATATCGTGGCGGGTTTCGCAAGGATTGAAGAACTATTATCGCTTCATCAGAGGAACAGGAAAGCGTAAAAGAGGGTGTGCAGGTTATTATTGCTATTATTGACAGAATTCTACATTTATGATAAATTTTAAAGGTAAATCTTATCAAATAAGGGGGAGCTTATTATGAAAAAAAGTCTATTTACGTTCTTTTTAATTGCAGCTATGGTTTTGTCTATAGGTGGAGCTGCATACGCCAAATCCGCAAAGTATCGTTATTCCAATGGATATGTTATGGAGTATAAGCTATACTCAATTTCTGTAGCAGGAGAGAGTGGTGTGGCAGCAATAACCTCGACTGACGATTCGGCAGTGGCATTTGTTTCGGCATTCTCATATAAAAATGGAACAGTTAAAAACAGCGAATCAAAGCAACAGCCCGGTTACGCATATATTGGATTGTCAGGTGAAGGTGGGAATTCTTTCAGAAGCGGTCATGCACTCAAGGATTATGATTATGTACCATATGGTCAAGTTTTATATTTAGAACAGTAACAGAAAGACTGTCACACTAAAAATTATGTGTTATATTCACTTTTAGTGTGACAGTTTTTTGTTTAGTAGAAAACTTTGTTTTAGGGGAGAAAATATGAGAAAAGAAAAGCAAAAAAAATATCTTAAAATTATAATTCCTATTGTAATAGTTTCAGTTCTGCTCATTACCTTAGTAGCTGTATTGTATTTCCGTAAAACGGAATGGGTTATGGATAGAGGAATGCAAGGCGGATTTAGCAAGGGAACCTATTTGGATGGTGGAACCGGTGAATGGGAATATAATGATAATATGAGAATTTATTACAACTACAATGTATCATCGGGAAGCATGTGTTTTCAACTTACGAATGAGAGCGGAGAGATTGTCTATAACATGGAGATTGACAAGTCTTGTGAGGGGTATATTTATATGTCAGATGTAGGTTCGGGGATTTTATATGACCATGAGTTTGCATTAAGTGAAGACACTGTGGCAACGAGTTATACGGAAATACAATATAAAAGAAGTAATTGGGAGAAGTTTATAAGGCAGGTTAAGATGAATATGTGAAACCTGAAAAAATAGTGTGCAAATATTTGGGGAAGGGGAGATTGACATATGAAAAGCATATTTAAGGAGATGTTCAGATACAAGATATCCGGTTCTGCACTGCTTATATGTCTTGTGATTTCTATGCTTGCCGCATATTACGGAATTACCATCTATAAAAATGTTTTCTTTGAATACATGGATAAAAATGAATATAAATATAAATCGGAAACGTATTTTACATATGTACCGGATGAAACGAATCTATTTCCTTCTGTGCCCAAGGATTCCCATGCAAATCTTAAAATTATAAATTGTTCAGGTTATTCGGATATTTCAGGAGAAACAATTATAATCGATGTGGTCTTACATTCATATAAAGAAAATTATCCGCTTAAATCAGGACATTATCCTGATACAGACGAGCAAAAAGAACGGACCATTGTTCTTGGAGAAGCCCGTATGAATGGTACATACGAAAAGGACAATGAAGTTTATTATGTTTTATTTGGTGAAGAATATAAGGTAGTTGGTGTCATAGGCTCTAGGAACAGTATTTCTTTTGATTCCAATTTGCTTGTATATGGAATGGGGGATGAGCTAAGGAGGCAGCTTGCTTCCACTGCTGAATTCGGATACAGTATGGTTTTAGAAAGTAATGACTGTGATACACGACAGGTTTATGATGCGTTTATCAGCTCTTTAGGAGCAGCGTTATCCAAGGAGGTTGAGAGCCTTAGTAATAGTTCGGCGGAACCAATTTATGGTGAAAAACTGTATTGTATTATAATTTTCTTATTTTCTTTTACATGTATCGCTATCGTTATCAGTTTTTGGATGCAGCAGAGAACACATGAATTGCAGATATGCCGAGTATGCGGATTTACAAATTCTATGATAATAAAGCGTATTTTTCAGTCATTGTTCCGGATTATCCTATTTGCTTTTTGTATTTTTATTATTTTGGCATTTGTAATAAATCTGTTGCTCGGTAATATTTCCGAAGAGTATAATCTTGGATTTTCAGCAACAGTTATTTTGCCATATATTGGTGTGTTTGCAGTTGCTTTAATACTTGTCTGTATTGTTCCGATAGCCGGTATGCTTCATACAAGTATTGCAGCATCATTAAACAGTAAGGAGTGATTTGATGTGAAACTTAGGAATTGTCTTTCTTTTAGTATAAGTCATTTACATAATAAAAAAAGACTGTTTTATATAAATTCATTTATTATGGTTGTATCGATTATCATGGCGTTTCGGGTTTTACTAGTTTATGTAGCCTGTAACCTTGAAATAATACAGGCTCATGATTTTTTAGGGAATAGGAGAAATCAGCTTTACAAGCTGGAATCAAATTATTTAGTGTGGGATTTTGGTTACAGTGAAAAATATCATGACTGTATTATGGAATTGAGAGATAAATATGATGTTGTTTTGTATGACAATACCGGTATTTTTCCGACAGGTGATTTTAAACAGGATATTATAGATTACACTTTGATGAACACTGAGGATGATATGGTTTTTCAAACAGGAGTACCGCAATTACTTTTGGCGGATAATGAACTGTTGGAAGTAACTGAAGTGAAAGATATAAATGGCAATTTAATAAGACTTGGTATAGCAGATGATAAAATTGAGGTTGCGGTTGGTTCATTTTATGAAAAAATTATGCCTATAGGAACGGTGTTTTCAGATAGGGATACAAATCAGGAATATATAGTTGCATATATTCTTGCAGATAATCAGGAATGGATGTATGGAGCTGTTTATAATGGCGGAGTTCTTAAAAGTATGAATGAATGGATTGTTGCCTTGCCCGATATGGAAAGATATGCAGGTGGTTTTGTCTCATATATGAATGATGTGTACCTTTTGGCAAATAAGGATGAGGCTGGATATATAAAAGCTGAAATTGAGAAGATTGCGGATAAATACGGAGTATATCTTTCTGTGGAATCTTTTGATGATTATGAGAAGAGTTATAAAGCTCTTAAACATGATATGTATTTTTTTAGTAATGTGTTAGTAATATTGCTTTGCATTTCGGCTATGGTAGCCGTCATAACAATTTCGCTTGTAGCATGGCTTAAGGATTATCACGATATAGGAGTTTTATGTACAAATGGTTTTTTGAATGGGGATTTTTTTAAAATTATTTTGATAGAAAACCTTATTAAGCTTATATTTCCGGGGGTAATAGCCTTTGCAATACTATGGGTAGGGGATATAGGAAGGGACTTGCCTCTTAAATTATTCAATATAACGTTTCTTATAGTGATTTTGTTATTTTTAATATGTACAGTGATTGTATCTTGTATTATTTATCGTGAGTTTAGGAGAAACAGTCCTGTTAATTTGATTAAAGGAGAACGATGATGATTGAAATTAAAAATCTTATGAAAGTTTATAAGGGTGCGTCATTTGAGATTACTGCACTTTGCAATGTGAGCTTGAAAATAAATGATGGTGAATTTGTTGCAATCATGGGAGAATCAGGCTCGGGAAAATCAACCTTGCTTAACTGTATTGGATTGATTGACAGCTTTGACGAAGGGGAGTACATAATTGATGATGTGAAGGTACATGAATTGTCAAATAACAGGCAGAATGTTCTTAGAAAGGAAAAAATAAGCTTTGTGTTTCAGAATTTTGAATTAATGCGTAATTATACAATATTTGAAAATATTGAAATACCGCTTCTTGCAAAAAATGTCAAAAAGAATAATAGAAAAAGGCTGATTTATGAAGTGGCAGAAAAATTTGGTATAGAAGAGCTGCTTAAAAAATATCCGTATCAGATTTCAGGTGGGCAGCAGCAGAGAGTAGCAATTGCAAGGGCTCTTATATCTGATAATCCGTACATATTAGCGGATGAACCTACAGGGGCACTCGATTCTCAAAATTCTATGGAGCTTATTAAGGAATTAAAAAGGATAAATGAAGCGGGAAAAACAGTTATTATGGTTACACATGATCAAAAAATAGCTGAGTATGCGGATAGAATTATTATAATTGATGATGGTAAAATTCATTCGGGTTCGTAAATTGCCAAAATTTATAATTGGGATAGTAATTGTATAACTTCCTTTGATGTTGTTTGGGTGTTTAAAAAAGTGCTTTGTCTATTGGATAATTGTATTTTTTTTAATACAAAAAAAGTGGTTGACTTTGTCGAATAGAAGTGATATATTAGTCTAGCTGTCGCAAGGACAGCAGGATAAAAAAGGGAAAAATAAATACTTAGGGATTTATTTTTTTGACCTAAAAATGGTGAACATTTGAAAATTTAATAACATGTTAACCCTGAAAATTCTTTAAGAGAATTTGAAGGAAAAAAATCCTTTATTCATTAAGCTTTCTTTATAGTAAGGAAGCAACGAATGGAAACACGGTAAAAATTATAAGCTGACGTTTATAACAATGAGCCAAAACTTTAAATGAGAGTTTGATCCTGGCTCAGGATGAACGCTGGCGGCGTGCTTAACACATGCAAGTCGAACGAAGCAGTCAGAGTGCTTGCACTCAGGCTGACTGAGTGGCGGACGGGTGAGTAACGCGTGGGCAACCTGCCTCACACAGGGGGATAACAGCCGGAAACGGCTGCTAATACCGCATAAGCGCACAGCTTCGCATGGAGCAGTGTGAAAAACTCCGGTGGTGTGAGATGGACCCGCGTCTGATTAGCCAGTT
>CAMWGV010000068.1 GCA_947173945.1 uncultured Lachnospiraceae bacterium | reverse complement strand
GGCAAGTCAACGGCAAACGATATGTTCGATTTCTTTGCTGCCTTGCATCATATTCCAAGAGAAAAAAGAAAAGACAGAAAAAATGAATTATTTCATCGCTTTGGCGTAGACAAATTTGCAGATACCCGTATTAATAAGCTCTCACAGGGAATGCAACAGAAGGTTTCTCTTGCAATTTCCGTTATTCACAATCCCCATTACGTGATATTTGACGAACCCACAAACGGTCTTGACATTCTTGCCGCAAGGGAGGTTCGGGAATTTATATTACAATTAAAGGAAGAAGGCAAATGCGTTATTGTTTCCACGCACATATTTGATTTGGTAGAGAAAATATGCGACAGAGCAGCACTCATTATCGATGGTAAAATAGCTGCATGTGATACATTGGAACAAATCATGCAGGGCAGGCCGCTGGAGGACGCATTCTATGATACATACATGGAAGCGAAAGGAGGAGATTCCAATGAGAATTAATGACATTTTTACAGTTATAAAAAGAGAATTAAAGGGAATTTCCAAGGATAAAATGCTTATTTTCCAAATTATATTTCTGCCGTTTATGATTATGGTGGGTTACACAATGCTTATGGTGGTTATGTCAGAGGACACGGATAACAACGATACTTCTGCATACATTGTAAATGCCCCTGAATATATGCTCGATGGATTTGAGTCCATGAACATAAAAAGTATTGATGCCTCCGATATTAATGCCATAAAGTCAAAAATATCACAAAAGGAGGCACAACTTCTTGTTGTATTTCCCGATAATTTTAAGACGGATACAGAAAATCCCCAAAACATTGACATTTGGTACAATGGAGCAGATACATCGTCAGTTGAACTTTGGAGCAGTATCAATATTTATTTGAATGAATTTCAACCTCATGCATTTACCATAAATATGTCTGAGAATATGACATATGATTTGTCAGATGAGGAACAAAAGGCACTCAGCCTCTTTGGTGCTATGCTCCCTACAATGCTTATCATGGTTGTATTTATTACGATTATGAACATTTCCGCAGAAGCCATAGCCGGAGATAAGGAAAGGGGATTTTTAAATACGGTTCTTGTAACGCCCGTAAGCAGAGGAAGTATAGCGACAGGAAAGGCAGTCAGCATATACATATTGGCAATTATTGGAGGACTTTCAACATTCGGAGGAATGATTGTTTCACTTCCTAAAATGGCAAAGGCAACGGATCTAAACGTTAAAATAGTATACTCTTTTTCAGATTATGCCCTGCTGTTTGCCGTCACAATGATTACGGTTTTTGCCTCGGTAAGTATTCTTCTTATAATATCAACCCTGTCAACCGGAGTAAAACAGGCAACGTCCATTTCCTCAGTAATGACATTTGTATTTATGATTCCGTCGATGCTTTTATCAACGGATTCATTTGAAAAAGTAATAAGAAATATTGGCATGCGTAACAATTTTATTCCGATTTGGAACACGATTTTGAACATAAGAAGCGTAATCATGCTTGATTACAAGTCCAGCAATATTATTATATCCGTCACGGTAAATATAGTATTTTGCATTCTTGCAACGGCATTTGTTGCATATTGCTTTAAAAATGAGAAGATTGTGAATGGTTAGGCTATGTGCCTAATCCTTTCGATATTTCTTCTCGATGACCAGAGTATAAACAACCATCATGACAAGCACCTCTGCCATTACACCAATGATTGAGAAAAGTACCATAGGTGAATTTTGCCCTGCAAGCATAGGTATTCCAAGAGCTATGAAAACTAGTCCGAATATACACCACAAAATACCGCAGGCTTTATTGTATTTCCTTACATCCGTCACCTCAAACACTTTTGCGTTTGCCCAAAAGCCAACCGGCTTTTGGGCAGTAAATGCAAAAATGCCTATACCGATAAACAACATGCCCACAACACACCATATGATAAATGCAATTATATTTTCTGACATGCAGATATCCCCCCATCATTGAACATCAGGTATTACATATTGCCTCCATTTGGAACATTGCCATATGCATTATTATTTTGAATTGCAGGATTTGCGTTATAACATCTCTCATCAACTGCATTTACAACAGATTGCAGGTTCTGTTGAACCGCCTTTGCAATTTCATCTGAATAACCAAAAAGAATTCCCGGTCGTGTCCTTGTAAGTATCGGAGCAATCTGATTAATGATATCACCTGTAATATCCTTCTTAGAAAATCCATTTGTACTTTTCTGTCCCAATATGTAAACATCGCCTGTGCGGGTCAATACCCTTACAGAGTGGTCCTTTGTCGTAGGAATAAAGTTCATAGAATTTTTTACTACGTGTCCATAGATCCATATTATATCATTGGCAGGTATCACTCTAAGCACACGTGCTTCCATACAAATAACTGCCGACGGCATAACAAAAGAAGAAAGCACCTGTATCGATGACGGCGCCTCATAATTAATTTGAGAAAGCATATCATGTCCCATCCTCACCCAGTTTTCCTCTGCCTTTGCATATGCCTTTTTGTTAAATATTGACTGCTTAGTTCCCCCAAGCCTTGCATCTATAGCTGCAATATTAGGATAATTTGTAAAATCCATTTTTTGTCCTCCCATATGTATTTACATAATACCACAATTGCACTTCGTATTATCGTGGTTTTCGAATATTATACCATTTCCCCAAAAGTAATAAAAGCATTAAAAATAAACTACGGCATAGTCACAAATGACTATGCCGTAGTTTATACCTAACTAAAAGATATATTAAAATTCTGTCTCTCAATATTGTTCTTTTCTTTTGAATAGTTCGTATTACTTACCTTAATATCATTACTATCCTTTTTAGCTCTGTTGGTAAACTCTCCCGAGGATGCACGACGTAATCTGTTTCGTTGCTTTTCAAGCTGCTCCTTCTTGTCGTCTACATTTTCTCCTCTAGCCTTATCCTGCTTGATTTCACCTTTCAGTATATTTATGCCGCTTTGTATGCCTGACACAACCTTGCTTTGCAATCCAATCTGAGATACGGTAGCCTCTGCCAAAACAACTGCCTGTTGATTAGCCCTTTTCTTTTTTGCATCCTGCATTTCCACAGTTTTACTTTCAGATTCCTTCGTTTCATCCTTTTTGGAGGCTGCTGACTGTGCCTTTTTCTCATCGTCAGTCTTTATATTTTCTGCATCTCGATCTTTTGCCACTTTCTCTTTGTTCTGCTCCCTCCGAGCCTCTGCCTGGCGCTGCCTTAACTGATTATTCAGCCTGCTTATCTCCTGCTGAAGCTCCTGGCGCTTTTTCATCTTTTCATCAGCAGACAAATCCTGTTTGGATACCTGCTGTCTCTGCCTTTGAATATCTGAAATTTCATTCTCAATGCTTTTGCTTATAGCATCCACCGGTTCCTGCTTTACCGTCCGTTCTGCCAATACATTTTTTGATGCACTTACACCACTAATGCTCATACGCTTATCCTCCTTTCTACATTTTAAAATCCGTTCAGCATATTACATTATATTATACACAAGATTCCAGAAAAAGGCAATAAAAAAGGTAACACAACGTTACCTTTCCAACTAATTCACTTTTTCTCAGCTACAGGAATAAGTGCAAGCAAGCTAAATACCAATGATATTCCCATTCCTATCAGAGGAAAGTAGCTTCCTCCTACCTTCATATAAGTATTTAACAGCCCTATTCCACCTCCTGCAATAATACCTATATATAGCAAGGGTAAATTGAGTTTCTTTTTGTCATGACACATAATACCGATAAACAAAGGAAATACAATTCCCGGTGCATAGATTGAATAAGCACCTGTTAGAAGTCCTATTATATCCGTCTTAAACAATGCAATCCCAAGTGATGCAACACCTATAACTGCCACTATCATTCTAACTTCATTTACCTTGTCCCTGCCAATGATATCATGTTCAATAATAGATGCAACATTTACAAGACATGTATCTAAAGATGACAAAATGGTTGACACAAGCCCTAAGCATAGAATCACAGCTATCGGGTATGGTATTATTTCGTTCAAAAGATATATAAGTGGAGACATTCCACCAAGCTCACCCTTGTAGTTAATCACCCACATTCCTATAAGCACTATAATTACCGCAAATATGCCGAGTGCAATACCTGCCGCTATAGCAGCACGTTTTGCAGTTTTTCCGTCTTTTGAAACCAAATTTCTGGACATAATATCGGGTCCCAGAAAATATGTACCTCCAACCACAAATAAAAGATTGAATAAATCCATGCCACCAAAGCTTTTATTTGTAAGCTCCACACTGTCAAATACAAGTTCATTACTGCTTCCGTCAATAAAAAACAAGTACAGGAACACAAGCAGGAAACCACTTGCCATTATAATTGCCTGAATCATATCTGTTTTTATAACAGACATCTGCCCACCCACAACAGAGTATAATATTGTCACTGCTACAATTATAATCAACATAAGACGGCTGTTGTTTTTTCCTGTGATAGCCGAAACAACCGTTGCCATGGAAATGTATTGCGCCGCAATAACTCCAATCCACGAAACACCAATAATTGCTGCAATAATCCTTCTTCCAACAGCTCCTATCGTTTTCTGTGCAACATCCGGAAGCGTATCTGCGTTTAGCTCCCTGACTTTTTTGGATAGCACTAATCCCTGTACAATAAGCCCTACGGAACCAACAATCAGCCACCATACTGCCGGAAACCCAATTGCTGCTGCCCTGTCAACTATTCCTATCGTTGCCGAGGCACCTATTGCTGTCGCCAGTATTGATAAAAGGACTCTTGACAGGCCCTGCTTTTTACCAGCCACGGCATATTCCTCAAAACTTCCAACCCGTTTCATGTCGTAAAATCCCATTCCTATGAGAAACGTTATGTAAACCAAAGTTACTACTAACATAATTCCCCTCCTGCGTAATCCAAATTGTAAAGTTAGTTTATAACAAGGTTTACAATAACACTGAATGGTGCTAATGTCAAATATAAGTTTTATTTATGATTTAAATATTTTTCTCTTGTTGCCATCCCTCCCCTTACATGACGTTCCTCTTTATTTTTGTCAAGAACTTTCCTCACTTCCGCTGCCAGTGATGGATTTATGTATTGCAATCGTTCTGCCACATCCATATGTACCGTAGATTTACTAACTCCAAACTTTTTAGCAGCCTGTCTTACTGTAGCGTTGTATTCGATAATATAATTGGCAATATCGATTGCTCGCTCCTCGATATACTCTTTCAAAGCAAGTCCCTCAGAATGCTTTTTTACATTGTATGAAACATCCTCAAAGGGTATGACAATTTAAATCCTTTATTTTACAAGCTCCGTTTTCTACCTTCATCCAGTTGCTTTTCAAAATCTTTCCGGCAGACAGGGCGTGAATAATGATAACCCTGCAACAACGTAGCATTCATCTCTCCCACGATATCTGCCACTTTACTGTTCTCCACACCTTCTATAATAGAATTATATCCTAAGCGCTTGCACATTTCCAACAGACTATCAACAATCACATAGTCTATGTCGTGTCCCGGCTGCGAAAGCTCCCTGATAAAAGAATGTTCCACTTTAACATAATCCACAGGGAGACATTTTAACATCTCCATAGAAGCATACGCCGTTCCAAAATCATCCAATGCTATTTTGAAGCCCTGCTCCCGCAGTCTGCCAAACATGGTTGCAAGCTCTTGAGGGTCTTCTACCTGACAGCTTTCCGTAAGCTCTATAATAATATTTTTCGGATTTACTCCATACTTTTCCACACAAGAAATCGCTCTTTCCTCAAAGGTATCATCAACAAACTGCTGGTAAGATACATTAAAGCTTACCTGTAGGTCTCCGTATATATCGCGCCATGCCGCCTGCTGCCTGATTGCCTGCTCCATAACCCAGAAGCCCACTTCATGAATATCACCATAATCTTCTAAAACCTTAATAAACTCCATCGGATAGGAATCTTTAATTCGATCTCCTTTCCAGCGCAGAAGACATTCACAGCCCACAATCGTGTGGGAATGTGGATTGATAAACGGCTGGAAGAACAATTCAAACCCTTTAAATCCATTTTTAATGCACTGTCTTAAATCTTCCCGTAAAACCAATCCTCTCTCATGCTTTTTGGCAATCTCCTCTGAAAAAAATACCATGTCACCTCTCCGGTTATTCTTGGTATACTCCAGTGAGTGCTCCAGCTTGTTGATAAGGACTTCTCTGTTGTCCGCATCCTGAGGGAAAAATACTCCCCCGGCTGATACGGAAATTCCAACCTTTCGCCCATCTTCCAGTATTATAACGTCCGCTTCCCGGCATATTTTCTCATAAAAATCCGTCACTTCCTGCAGATTGGATTCAAACGCAATAACAAGGAACTCATCCCCACTAAACCGTAGTACTTTCCATTGAGGATTACATAAATCACTTATTTCCCTTGAAAATTTGATTAGAATCTCATCCCCGATGTTATATCCGTAGTTGCTAATAATTTTCCGGAATCCATCCATACCAATCAACAGAGCAATTCCTGACTGTGCAACAAAGTCGAAATAATGCAACTCCTGTGTTGTCAGAAGTCCAGTCAGCGAATCGTATTTGCTCTGCCCGTCTATTCTTGTCATAAGCCCCGCAAAAATAATAGGATTCCCTTCTGCATCCCTGATCACGCTGCCTTTGCATTCCACCCATACATATCCTCCCGATGCATTCCGTGCTCTGTATTGGCAATCATGATATTTCTTTGTGCCGGAAAAAACATCTGCGATATCCTCTGTATAAACCTTCAAGTCATCCGGATGCACATGCTGTCCCCATATATTCGCTGCATCCTCAATGTACTCCCCTTCCAGCCCAAAATAATCCACGGCTGCTTTGGACCAACGGGAAATATCCGTCTTCATATCACATACATAGATGTAAACATTATCAGATGCCGATGCAAACGCCTCAAACAATTCATTATTGAAAACATCACTCATGCCATCACCTTACAACCTTTCTCAATCTAACCTTACAACCTGATTCTTTCCCGCTGCCTTTGCCGTATAAAGAGCCTTATCTACCCTGCTATAAAGCACATCAGCATTTTCATCCTTTGCCTGTGTTACTCCAATACTGACTGTTTGGCATCCGGCAATTTCATAAGATATCGAGGAAAATGCCAAACGGATTTTTTCTGCCAGAACTACTGCGTCATCTGCATTACTATCCGACAGTAATATCATAAATTCTTCGCCGCCCCAACGACCGAGTGAGCAGGAGCGTACCCCACTTGTTGTATTTCTTAGAACATCAGCCAGTGCCTGAATCACATGGTCTCCTTCTTTGTGCCCATAGACATCATTTACCTTTTTAAAATTATCAATATCCAGCATAATCAAGGAAATATTGCTACATATTCCCTGTTTATTGCTGTTGTCCAAGACACTACGGATTTTTCTCTCAATCTCCGCACGGTTATAAAGCCTCGTTAACCCATCCGTAACAGAACTTATAGCAAGCTTCATATTCATTTCCTCTAACTCTGCAGTGGATGCCTCGATAAAGGAAACAAAACGTCTGATAATAGGTATCTTTTCGTTATTGTCGTTGTCAATCTGTGCCTTGGCAATATTCACTTTTGAACCTGTCTTTGGCATATCTCCCTCCCGCATGGCAACAATTACAAGGGTCACATTAAAATTGAGCATATCTCCCTTTATGCGCAAAAACTCTCCATGCGTATAAAATCCCGTTGTAGGTGCAACACTGTTAAACAAAATCGTCTCGTCACTAATATTTTCATCTCCCCAGAATGCCTTTCTGGCGGCACAGGAAAAAGTCTGTATAACTTCAGGGCAAAAGTCCGCTATGTTCTGACCATCCTCCCTGATACTGGCAAGAATTGTTTCCGGGTCGCCATAGGCCAGCCTAACAACTGCATCCTCCTGCACGTCAGAGGACATCACAAGAGAATCGTCATTATTGACTGCCAAAGGGCAACGCAAAATATCAATATCACCATGTTCCAAAAAAAGTGGGAATTCCAATGTATTGGAGAAAAATCTGTCATTTTTGTTGATATTTAAAAACCGCCGGTAAACATCCAAGGCTGGTTTACCGTCCAGCTCATACAAAATCTGCCTGTCCGCCTTTGTAACCCTGAATTTTCTCTTTAACGGCTTCCAGCCCGAAATTAGTGTGCTATATGTATGAAAATCCTCTCCACCCAACAGTAGAAAAATGATACCATGTTCCAAAAAATCATTCCCTTTGGAAAACACGAATGCCGTTTCATCATCCATATCAGGATTAAATGCACCGCCGCCAAATACCTGAATATCCTCCCGCAAACCGCTCATTTCGCTGCAAAACTCCATCATAGACATATCCATGATAGTGGCATGCATTTCCACTGCCTGAACCCATGGATTTTCATCACAGTATTTTTTCAACAATGCCACATCCTCAGCTGCATTTTCCTCCATAAAGGGAAACTGCAGAATTTTCGCCTGAGTAGTCTCATATTCAAAAATGGTACAAGTTATAATAATTTTGGTGTCTGACAATTCCCCATCCATGATATTGGCATTCGTTGTGCATCCCAAATACAGCGCATCCGGCATTTCATCATCCAGACAAGCGCAAATATGCCGGATATGTTCAAGCTCCATATCCTCCGAATATATTCTGAATATGGTAACATAACCCGAATGTGAAGTACGCCATTGTTTGATTTCCTTCAGCTTTTCAAGAAATCCCTCATCATTTTTATACGGAATCTGAAATTGTTTCATGCCCTTCTCCTTATTATTTTTCAAAACATTTTTTACAATATATTATAATTGTTCTTTATTGTTTTGGCAATGTTGAAAACTATTTAAGGAAACAATTATAGACAAGCTCTCAAGCATCTTTACTTTACATCTACGCCCCAGTACTATTATACCGTTTCAGACCCATATGCCATAAGGTATACGCAATAAATCCCATAACCAGTGCAGTAATTGGAGAACAACAAGTACAGCGGACTTGTAAAAATAAGAACAAAGGGGCGAGATAGATTTCTCGTCCCTTACCCTAAATAAATTGAATATGCTAAAATTTAGTATCTAAGGTTTTATTGGTGAATAAGCTATAGCATCCACTTGAAAGAACAAATTACCTGGGTCTGCAAACTCGGTTTGAAATGACTTTCGTACAGGATATTTGCCATTAAATCTTCTCTTAATGACCTTTTCCATTACCGGGATGTCCCAAATGTTTTTGAACAAACAATTCATCTGCACGACATTTTCAAGAGTCAATCCTACTAATGCCAGTCGTTCTTCCATTTCGTCGAAGGCACCGTCAATTTGTTCTTCAACAGTACCTCCTATATTACAGGCACAGTAATTTATAAAGCAAAAATCTCCCGCTTGGATAATTCCCGAATGTGCCCATTCCTCATTAATATCATATCTTTTGATTTTTTTCATTTTGTTACACTCCTAACTTTTTAATATTTTTTTTCAAATTACTGACTTGAAAAAATTTTGCAAAGCGTGTCATTTCTTGTGCGATGATTTCTTCGTCAAATCCATCAACCAGTCTATGTTCTTTGTATAATTTCATCTTCATTTCTCATATTCTAATTGAATTTCTTTGCAGGTCTTTATAATACGTTCTTTAATTTCTTGTGGTTCGATTATCTTAACCTTATTTCCAAGAGAAAGAATCACCCCATACCAAAATGTCTCATGCTCTGGCACAGAAAAGCAAAACTCAAAATCACCATTTTCAAATTCCTGTGTGATACGTCCATTTAAATATTCCCTACACTTTGCTTTTAGGATTGCTTTTCCATAAAGTTTGATATGCACAATTTTTTCATTATTATCTCTCATTTTTATATTTGAAAGATTATGAATTTTTGTGTTTTTTATATCCGTTTTCTGTAAACTATCCATACGAACTAATTTGAACATACAATAATCATGATAATTTTCACAATATGCAATCAGATACCAGTTATACCATTTGTATTGAAGGCAAACCGGTTCTGCCTGAATTTGTTTTATTTCATCATGACTATTTGTATAAGAAAATCGCACAACATATTTTTTCTCGATTGCATCTTCCAACACCTTTAACTGTTCATTTATCTTGTCATCTTCCCTTGCAACACTCAAATCCATGGAAACAGAAGTATCTTCTGTATGATTGAAAATCTTCACTTTTGCTAAAATTTGTTCTAACCTTTTGCTTGCGTATGCACTTGCCATTCCTTTTAGAGCAGTAAGAATCCAACCATATTCATGACTTGTTGCAACTTGTTTTTCCAAGATAAAGCTATCCATAATTTGGTAGCCACCCTCCACACCATAAAACGATTGAATTGGAATGCCTGCCTGATCTAATGATTCCAAATCCCTCATAATCGTTCTCGGAGAGACTTCAAATTCTTCAGCAAGTTTTTGAGCAGATGTTCGTCCATTATTTAATAAATAAACAACAATGCCCATAAGTCGATCAATCTTCATTTTTTCTCCTTTCCAACCCAGTATAGCAAACAAACTATGACACCATTATGTCATAGTTTGTTTAAAACATTTTGAAGATAAGATATAACAGTTAATAAATACTATAAAAAGTGTGTTATCAGAATTCTCATTGTGTGCTCCAAACTGTCCTCGCAATAAATAGGAGCTGATACTATTTTACATATCCAAGTTCTGTAGGCAGACTATCCCAAAGTTCAGTCCTTGTGTTACATTTTCTCAATTTTTCCAATACCTTTATATAAGGGTCAGGATATACTATAAGGCTATCCGTTTCTCCCTTTTCAGGACGAATTGGAAAAGCAAGCTGTTCCGTTTCGATTGAAAAACGTGCATTTACTCCTTCTTTGTTTCCTCTTGCATCAAGCCGTATCCACTTTTTATGCTCTTTGATATATACACCGTTAAGTCCGTGATAAATCAAAACAGGTGCCGTTTCGTCATCTAAAATTAGCTTTTGATAACAAAAGCCCGTTGGAATAGATTTACAACGTAATAACGCCGCCAGCAAGTGAGATTTAGCAAAGCAAATTCCATGACCGGCTTTCAGTACTTCCGAAGCAGTACATGTAATGATATCCTCATTTATATCTGCTGAATGAGAAATATTATCTCTTACATATTCATATGCTGCCTTGATATATTCAATCTCATTGTCTGCCTTTTGGAATAACGAGTCGGCAAGCTGGGTTATGATTTCATTGCTGTAATCAATCACATCGTCTTCTTTTATGTATTCATGTATGCTATCTGTTGATGGTATTACACGTTCCAAATGACTTTTCCTCCACAAAATCCCGATTTTACGAACAACGTATTATTGCTCTCCTGTAACAATTGCAGGTTATAAATATGACTTCGTTCTGCGCATATCTGTAACTAAATCTTCATTTCCATCCGATTTCATTCGTTCAATCAGTTTCTTAACATTACTCCTATCTTCTATGATTGCCTGTATCTCTGATTCTGTTATTCCGACCAATTGAATAAACTCTGTTTTTCCATATACAGATATCTGTGTTTCTGCTTCCGTATCGTTTATCAATAAAAGGGCAGTTATCATAGAATCTTCCCCTATATGAAGAGAAGTTCCATTACCCTTTACATATTGGTTGGGTTCGAAAAATCTTTCTGATTTATATGTATATCTTGCAAGATTTGACATCATATCAATCGCCCACTTACAATTTTTTGTGTCATCTTCCCTAAGCTTGATGGTCATCTCATATCCCCAACCATTCCATTCACCACCAAAGGCTTCCTCATCACCATACAGAACAGTCATTCCATATGTAACTAAATGCTTATATCCCTTAGGTGACGTGTACACCGAACAACCATCCAAGTACTCTTCTCCTCCAAATATGGCTCTGGAAGTGATAAGTGTTCCGAAATGATCCGGTTCTTGTTCGGGATATAGCTTTTCAAAAGCATCATCTATTGCCTGCCATCCCGGCGAATAGTTTTCATCTTCTTGTATGCGCTTCAAAAATTCTTCCTTTGTCATCATTTTTCCCTTTCAAAAATCAAATGAGATTTTATAACTGCTTAAAATAGGCTTTCAGTTCTGTTTTGCAATTATCATCAAGCTGCTTAATCTCACACCCGCGAATAGCAGCTTCCAAGTGATAGAGGATAACAACACAAGTGTTTGGATATTGCTCTTTAAGCATAAAAACTGCCTGCTTACTCCCAATTTTTGTTAATTCCTCGGCTGAGTGAATACCGACTGAATGGAGTTTCTTTTCCATCGTTTTTCCCAATCCTAAAGTTGTAACTGCCGCCATAATTTCCTTCCCTTCTATGAAATTATAAAATTATCTATTTTGTATTAAATATCTTCCCAGCAAACCCTAAGTTATCCAACCATAAGCACACCTGCTATTCTATTAAAATAACAGTTACATCGGTTTCAAATTTTTATTGAGTCGCTCCACCATCCAGGCAATCCGCTTTTCCCGTCCGGCATCTGTCTTTGCGTCAAAATATGCCCGCGTGTAAGTTTTCTTTACAGATAAGGACATGCCCTGAAAATTTGTGCAGGCGGGCTCATATCCTTCCAACAGTTTTAGTAAGCAATCGATTTGTTCTTCTGTAACTTCCATGGATTTTGGAGCGTCCCACTGCCCGTTCTTTTTGGCTTCCTCTATTTTCTTTCTGCCAAAATCGGTCATAAGTCCCCGTTCTTCCAGACTTTTGACCAACGCCTTATTTTTCTCTGACCACTTACTCTTCTCCCTGCGCATAGAAAAATATTTCTTATACGTTTTATCGTCAATGCTTTGCATCAGTCCATCAATCCAGCCAAAGCAGAGAGCTTCTTCCAG
>CAMWGV010000067.1 GCA_947173945.1 uncultured Lachnospiraceae bacterium | reverse complement strand
AAAAAATAGGCAGCGAAGTTGCTGTTTGGAACATGAGAATATGTGAGTAATATAGTTACGCATTTTTTGTCCATTTCTTCTTCTCTGCCTGTAATTACAAGGAGGAAAATGGATGAACAAAAAGAATGAGAAAAGAAACCAGCAATCAAATATTAAAAGCTTTGCAGAACTGGAGATTAAGGATGATTTTATGTTTGGGGTTATCATGAGAAACCCTAAATATTGTAAGCCTTTTTTAGAAACGATATTAGGCATAAGCATTTCAAATATTGAATATCCGAAAACCCAGAAAACCATAGACATTACGGCAAACGCAAAAAGTGTGAGACTTGATGTATATGTGGAGGATGAAAACAGTACCATTTACAACATTGAAATGCAGGTGGGAATCAATAAAAACCTGCCTAAGAGATCAAGATATTATCAGGGAATGATAGATCTTAACATTTTGAAAAAGGGTGAGGATTACAAAAACCTGAAGAAGAGTTATATTATTTTTATATGTACCTTTGATTTGTTTGGTAAGGGAAGACATATCTATACATTTGAAAACAGATGCTTACAGGATTATGGAATTGCATTAGGCGATGAAACAACCAAGATAATCTTAAATACAAAGGGAACGATGGATGATGTGAGTCCGGAAATGAAACGACTGCTGGATTACATAGACGGACAGGAAGCATCAGACGAGTTTACAAGGGAACTGGAGACCGCAGTAAATACTGTAAAAGAAAATGAGAAATGGGGGTTGGAGTATATGACTTTGGAGATGCGCTATAGGGAACTGTTTGAACAGGCATTAGAGCAGGGACTGGAGCAAGGATTGGAGCAAGGATTGGAGCAGGGATTGGAGCAAGGGCTGGAGCAGGGGATAGAGCAAGGACTGGAGCAAACAGCATTAAGAATGCTTAAGGAAGGCGAATTGTCTGATGAAAAAATTTCCCTATACTCTGGGTTAACGATTGAACAGGTGTTGGAGCTTAAAAATCAACTTTAAAAACCAATACATTAGAATTATATAATAATTGTGAGCATCCACTTTGGAGTGGGTGCTTTTCCTATGTCTAATAGAACAAAGCGTCTTCGACACTGCAGTTCGTATCTTAGCAGGGTCCGTAAGGTACTTGAATTATTACCAAGTGAATGTTACAATGCTTATGTTTTATGTTAGACAGCTAATTTGAAAAATATGTCAGAAAGGTTTTATTGCATTGAATAAGATATTTATGCTGCCACTTAGAAAAAAGCTTTTTATTATATGCACGTGTCTTTGGATGACCGTTATTTTTTTGTTTTCTGCAAGAGTTGCAGAAGAATCAACAGCAGATAGTAACGTAGTTATTGATGCAATAGGAAATATTGTGATTGAAGATTATGATGAATATACGGAGGAGGAGAAGAGCCAGTTTGCATCATCTGTGGAGTTTCCCATAAGAAAGCTGGCACATGCAACGGAATATTGTATACTTGGAATACTCCTGATGGGCTGTTTTGTTGATAAAAAGCATAGTATAGTTATGTATGGTGGATTAAGCCTTGTAATTTCTGCATGCTATGCAATGAGTGACGAGTTTCACCAATTGTTTGTAAAGGGCAGAAGCGGAAAGCTAACAGATGTTTTAATAGATAGTGGGGGAGCTTTGGTTGGAATATTAATTACCATTTTGGTAGTTAAAAAATATATTAATTTCAAGGAGAGAAAAAATGCAGCTTAGTATAATTGAATTATTAAAGGTAGTGTTTTTGGGAATCATTGAGGGAATCACGGAATGGCTTCCAATAAGCAGTACGGGACACATGCTTCTTGTAGATGAATTTTTAAGCTTAAGTGGAAGTGAAAAATTTAAGGAAATGTTTTTTGTCGTTATACAGCTTGGTGCAATACTTGCTGTTGTTGTACTTTTCTGGAGTAAAATGTGGCCATTTGATTTTAAAAAGAGCGATGGACAAAACAGCATAATAAAGAAAGATATTTTTTCCATATGGTTTAAAGTTGTTGTTGCATGTATTCCGGGTGCGGTTGTAACGCTGCTGTTTGACGATTTTATTGAGGAGCATTTACATACATCAACGGTTATTGCTATCGCACTTATTTTTTATGGTATTGTTTTTATACTAATAGAAAACTGGAACAAAACAAGAACAGCTAAGGTTTTAACATTATCAGACATAACATATAAGACAGCGTTTATTATTGGTTTGTTTCAGGTTTTGTCAATTATACCGGGAACCTCAAGGTCAGGTGCAACCATTATCGGTGCCTTGATAATTGGGGTATCAAGAGTTGCAGCAGCAGAATTTACATTTTTCCTTGCCGTTCCGGTTATGTTTGGCTTGAGCTTTATTAAGCTTATTAAGTTTGGATTTGCTTTTTCAGGTGCCGAGCTTGTAATACTTCTGGTAGGAGTAGTAGTTGCATTTTTGGTTTCGGTGTTTGTAATCAAGTTCTTGATGTCATACATAAAGAAGCATGATTTTAAGCTGTTTGGATGGTATAGAATTGCACTTGGAATTATTGTTTTATTTTACTTTGCCATTGTTTAGATAAAAAGGAGATATAACATTGATTCATTTGTCGGAAAAACAATCAGATATTGAAGCTGTGATAAAGGAAATGTCTCTCGAAGAAAAGTCAAAGCTTGTAGGCGGTGCAACCTTTTTCGGCATGGCTGCCATTGAAAGGCTGGGTATAAAGAGATTACAGCTTTTGGACGGAGGAACAGGAATCAATTTTGAACAGCTTTTCGGAGATATGCTGGATGTAGACGATTTGGAGCATACAAACGGCATGGTTGGAAGCAAGAGCCTTGTGCATGTGATTCAATATTTTTTTGAGCCGGAAAAGCTTTCTGATGATGATTTACCTCTTTATTACAAGATAAAAAGATTGCTTTTGGACAGGGTAAATCCGAAACCGGAAAATGACGGGGATAAGAATACAGATGAGCTTGCCTATTCTCCGGGCTGCTATCCACCTGGTATTTTGCTGGGGGCAACGTGGAATCCTGAGGTTGTGGGGCTTGTGGGGGAAGCTCTTGGAATTGATGCTTCTATATTTGGTATAGATATTCTATTAGGAAGTCCCAATGTCAATATTCACAGAGACCCGCTGAATGGAAGACTGTTTGAGGGATATTCTGAGGATCCGTATCTTGTTTCTCTTCTTGCCCCACAGCTCGTGAAGGGTGTTCAAAGTTATGGAGTGGCGGCAAATGTAAAGCATTTTGCGGCAAATAATCAGGAGACCTACAGAATCGGAATCGATGAGCATATATCAAGACGTGCTCTGGAGGAAATATATTTTCCGGGTTTTATGGCATGTGTTTTTGCAGGTGCGAAAACAGTAATGAGTGCCTACAATAAAATAAACGGAGTGCCATGTACGGAGAATGAGTGGCTGCTCACGGAAAAGCTCAGGGATGAGTGGGGCTTTCAAGGTATGGTTTTATCTGATTGGGGAGCTGTATATAATCCGATAAAGGCTATTGCGGCAGGAAATAATCTTGCCATGCCGGGACCTGTAAAATATGAACCTGTTTACGATGGTGTAATAAGCGGAGAACTGAAACAGGAAGCTCTTGATGATGCTGTAAGAAGAATATTGGAGCTTATCAACTGGCTTGAAAATAATAAAGTAAGCCATAATGATATTGAGAAAACGATTCTTAATAAGATGGGTGTACAGGAAGATAAAAGCAGTGATGTAAATACAGGCAGGAACGAACATGCAATAGTAGCTGACAGAGTTTTTAACCTTGCAAGGGATTTTACGGATGATGCAGCTTACATGGCAGCGGCAGAGGGAATTGTTCTCCTTGAAAATGACGGAATTCTTCCTCTTGCCATAAATGCTAAAGTAGCTGTTATGGGAAGTATAGTCTTTGATAATTGCGGACAAAAAAAGTCGGATGATTTACTTGTTGAATGTGGAAACGGAAGTGCGGGAATAAACACCGATAGGGTTGGAAGCTTAAGAAAAAGCCTTGCGGCATATTGTGGAGGCATTTTGGAGTGCGACGATGAAAATATTGATACTGTGATATATATAGTAAAAATAGGCGGTATGGAGGGCAACGACAGAAAAAATCTTTTCGTAAGTGACGATGATATAAGTGCTATTAATAAAATAATAGAGGAAAATAGGCTTAAGAAGCATAAGAGAAAGCTGGTGCTTGTGTTAAACACCTCAGGACCGGTTGAACTTACTGGAATTGACAAAAGCGGACTATCGGCTGTTATTGCAGTATTTCTGCCCGGTATGAGGGGATGTGACGCTCTGGCTGATATATTATTTGGCGAAATATCTCCGTCAGGAAAGCTTCCTGTTACATTTCCGAAAAAATATGAGGATACCCCTACAGTTCTTAATTTCCCGGGTGATGGATATCATACAGAATATGGGGAAGGCATATTTGTTGGCTACAGATACTATGATAAGAAGAAGCTTGAGCCTTTATATCATTTTGGTTACGGTTTAAGCTATACTACATTTTTATGTAAACTAAATAGTGCTGCGGTTGATGACAGTTCTGTAACAGTAAATGTCACGGTAAAAAATACAGGTGGCATGACAGGAAGTGAGGTTATCCAGATATATATTGGAGACCCTTATTCTACGCTTTCCAAACCGGTAAAAGAGCTTAAGGCATTTAAGAAGGTTAAGCTGAATCCGGATGAGGAGAAAAATATTGATTTTGTCATTGAATTTGATACTATGTCAAGCTTTGATATGAATTTAGACAAATGGACACTTGAGGAGGGATTTTATGATATATATGCAGGAACGTCCTCAAGGGCAGAAGATATATTTGGACAGGAACGTATTTATCTGGATATAAGCTCACCTTACAGCTATAGCATGAATTCAACCATAAAAACCGTGTGTGAAAATGAAGAATTGAAAGCAATTTTGTATGACATATGGAGAGAGCTTGGGTTGGATGAGGGTATATTAAATTCAAATTACCAGTATACCGCAAGTAAAACGATAGAAGAAATAATTTGCGGTATGGATGATGCACTTATAAATCAAATATCTGACAGATTTACGAAAAGGGTAAAGGCAGTAAAAAAGCCGTAACAATTTTTGTATAGGCAGGTAATTGATTTAAATAAGAATAATTGGTTTTAATAAAATAGATGTTTAAAAGCTTTAAATATTTAGGAGGTTGCTATGGTTTTAAGTGGACTTTCACCGGAAAAAGTATTTTACTATTTTGAAGAAATATGTGGGATACCCCATGGTTCAGGCAATACAAGGGCGCTGAGTGATTATATAGTTTCCTTTGCAAAAGACAGAGGCTTCAAATATACACAGGATGAAAGCAATAATGTAATCATATATAAGGATGCGTCAAAGGGTTGTGAAAAAGCACCTGTTGTGATCATTCAAGGACATATTGATATGGTGTGCGAGCAAAAACCAGGAAGAAATATCAATTTTAAAGAGGAGGGGCTGAGGCTTAAAAAAGAGGGAAATATTATATATGCCGAAGGAACGACTCTTGGAGGTGATGATGGTATTGCTGTTGCTTATATGCTGGCAATATTGGATTCGGATGATATAAAACATCCGGCTCTTGAATGTGTCTTCACATCAGATGAGGAGATTGGACTTTTGGGGGCAACAGCACTTGATTGTAGCGGGCTGAAAGGCAGAATTATGTTAAATATTGACTCTGAGGAGGAGGGACAGCTTTTGGTGAGCTGTGCCGGAGGAGCTACCGTTACATGCAGCATTCCGGTAGAGTATGAAACGACGCAATTCAATCATGAGGGCTTTGTAATTAAGATTGAAAATGCATCAGGTGGTCATTCCGGTGTTGAAATTGCAAAGCAGGGAGCGAACAGTGCAAAACTTCTTGGCAGAGTGCTGTTTTGTCTTGGCAAAAAGCATGATGTAAGACTTTCCGGTATGTGGAGCGGTGGTAAGGATAATGCAATTCCAAGAGAAGCGACAGCTTATGTATATGCTGACTGTTCATATGATGAGTTGAAAAAGGACATAGATAGCTTAGAAGAAATTTTGAAGTCGGAGTATGGGCATACAGACAGTGAGCTTTCTATATCTGTTGTGACTGCGGATGAAGGAAAAACAATTAAATTTGATGATACAGCATTACAGGCAGAACTGCATCCTATGACAAAGGAGTCGTCAGATAAAGCTGTGGCAGCACTTGTTAATTTTCCGAACGGAGTTATTAAGTATAGTCAGGATATAGAAAACTTGGTGCAGACCTCACTTAATTTAGGTATTATGTCAACTAATGTGATAGAGGGACAAGGAGAAATTAACTTTAGCTTTTCCGTGAGAAGCAGCGTGAGTACTGAGAAGTATGAGGTAATTGACAGGCTGGAATGTCTTTCAACCATATTTGGAGGAAATATTACTGTAAGTGGAGAATATCCGGCATGGGAGTACAGGAAAGAGTCAAGGCTGCGAGATATTATGTGTGACTGCTATGAGAAGCTCTATAATGAAAAACCACAGCTTTTAGCTATACATGCGGGTCTTGAATGTGGTATATTTGCAGGGAAGCTGCCAGGTCTTGACTGTGTATCATACGGACCTGATATAAAGGATATTCATACAAGTGAGGAGAAACTGTATATTGACAGTGTTGAAAGAACATGGGAATATACATGTAAGGTTCTTGAAGCATTATCTGATATGTAACAGATGAAAGGTATTATAGGAGGAAAATATGTCTGCTTGGGAAAAAAATATACGGAAGGTTGTTCCTTATGTTCCGGGAGAACAGCCGAAAGAAGAAAACGTAATCAAATTAAATACAAATGAAAATCCATACGAGCCATCTCCCCGTGTTAAAAATAAACAGCTTGAATTGGGGAAGCTCAGACTTTATCCGGATCCATGTGCGTCTAAGCTTGTTGAGGCACTTGCCGGTTATCATGGACTGAAAAAAGAAAATATATTTGTGGGTGTAGGCTCAGACGATGTTATTGCAATGTCTTTTATGACATTTTTTAACTCTGACGTTAAAATTCTTTTCCCCGATGTGACATACTCGTTTTATGATGTGTGGGCAGACATGCTGAAAATACCATACAGGGCTGTTGCTGTCGATGATAATTTCAGAATATCAGCAGATGATTATAAGTGCCCGAACGGAGGAATTATTTTTCCGAATCCAAATGCACCTACGGGAATATCAGAGCCGGTTCGCTTTGTGGAGGATATAGTAAGTGCAAATCAGGACGTTGTCGTTATCGTTGATGAGGCGTATGTGGATTTTGGCGGAGAGAGTGCAGTTTCACTGATAGACAAGTATGATAACCTTCTTGTTGTGCGAACATTCTCAAAATCACGCTCAATGGCCGGAATCCGGATTGGCTATGCCATGGGTAACGAAAAGCTTATTCAATATTTGAATGATGTTAAATATTCGTTTAACTCATATACAATGAATACACCGTCTATAGAGCTTGGTGTGTTGAGCATAGAGGACGAGGATTATTTCAGGGCTAATATAAAAAGAGTAATTGCTACGAGAGAGCGTTTCCGAAAGGAGATAGAGAAGCTTGGTTTTACATGCCTCCCGTCTAACGCCAATTTTGTGTTTGCAACACATGATAGGCTTAAAGCAGAATATATATTTGAGGAAGCGAAGAAGAAAAAAATATATGTCAGACATTTTAATCGACCACGTATAGAAAATTATCTTCGCATTACGATAGGCACAGATGAACAAATGGATATTTTTTTAGAATTTTTAAAAAGCTTAGTCTGAAAAAGCTTGATTTTAAAAGAAAAGCTGATGTACAAATTGTACATCGGTTTTTCTTTTTTTACTATTGAAGTGTACATCACTATATACTTATAATCTTACTTGTATTCAGCAAAAGGAACCGTTCTTGTTCGAGTATTCCCATTTTATTTTATAGTAAAGGAAGTGTTTTTTTGAATAATGACCATATGGAATTTAGTGATTTTTTGAATGAAATAAGAGATAAGATTCCCGATTATCTTATGCAGTATGAGATAGAGAGCATAAATATTTCACCTGTCTCCAAAAATAATGGAAAAACGTATACAGGACTTGCCATTATTTTAAAAGGAGAAAAGCTGGCGCCTAACATATACATGGAGTATTATTATATGCTTTACTGTCACGAAAAGGATATGGACCATATCTTAAGGCTGGTTGCTGATGAGTATAAGGAAGCATATGAGAGCATGGA
This sequence comes from uncultured Lachnospiraceae bacterium, assembly GCA_947173945.1. GTDB lineage: Bacteria > Bacillota > Clostridia > Lachnospirales > Lachnospiraceae > Coprococcus_C. The sequence continues at coordinate 6,244 of CAMWGV010000067.1, read as the reverse complement.
TAAATCCCAATTTTTGTTAATGGATGAAGATGAATGTATGTTAAAAAATAATATATTCCTAAAGCTTGTTAATTTAGAAAAAAACAGAAACCAAATAGAAGATTGCCCTTATATAGAATTTATGGATCTGGCGATAACCTTTCGGGTTATGGTGCACAGGGATGTGAAAGGAATCGCTTCGGCTGCGTTGAAATATAGCGATGTGGAACGGTGGAAGCTGGATATTGAAGAGCTTTATGACATTGCACATAAAAATACATTGAGAATGTTTCCTCCTGTTGTCAAAAGGCTGGATGCGGTGCTTGAGGAGAAAATCAGTGACACAAAGGAGATTCCGAAGAATAGCGATTTATATATACTTACCAATGCGGATGGTGTAAATGGAGCCACATGTATTTTATTTGATGATATTCTCAGAGAGTTTGGTGAAAAACATGGAGGATTTTATATTCTGCCATCAAGTATACACGAGACATTGCTGTTGCCTGCCCATGGATTGGAAGACAGGGGTGAGCTTGAGGAGATGGTCAGAGATATAAACAGGTATGTAGTATCAGATATGGATTATTTATCGGATACGGTATATTATTATAATCCGGACAGGCAAAAAATAGAAATGTGATATGACGTAAGTAAAACTTGACGAATATATTTTACTGTGATATTTTAAAACGTGTGTAAGACACGAGTTTTAAAATATGGAGGACATGATATGACGAAGGGTACAGTAAAATGGTTTAACAGCCAGAAGGGTTTTGGTTTCATAACTGATGAGGCAGGAAATGATGTTTTTGTACATTTTACCGGTCTCAACATGGAGGGATTTAAAACTCTTGAGGAAAATCAATCTGTAGAGTTTGAACTGATTGATGGTGAAAAGGGACCTCAGGCAGTTAACGTTTCTGTTTTATAAAATAAAGATTTATTTTAAGCAACAAAAAGCCATTATGATATGTAATGGCTTTTGTTGTTTATAAAAGGGTGTGTCCTCCTTGACAAAATAAGGTAAATGACATAGAATTATCATAATAATTTAATGTGTTCAATATGAGAGGTGTGATGTACGTGGCTGAAAATTTTGTATCTAGAAAAGACCGAATTATTGCCTCAGCGATTGAAATAATAAGCGAGTCGGGATTATCTGCACTTACAACTCATAATCTTGCTATTAAGGAAAATACGTCAGACGGTCTTCTGTATAAGTATTTTGCCGGTATTGATGAAGTGTTGGTTGAAGTTGTAGACTATTATTTTAGATTTGATGACAGCTTAAGACAGACAATTGAGTCCAAAAATGAGACGTATACCCAGAAGCTGCATGATTATCTGGAAGCATATGCGACCTACTATGATAATTATTATGCTCTGTCAACGCTTATGCTCCAGTATGAGGAGCTTTTGCACAATATATACACAAGAGAAAGGGTTTCCAAATATGTTACAGACAGGCTTAAGTTTTTGGAAAAGCTTTTTAGGGAGGCAATTCTGGCAGGCGAAATCATTGATAAGCTTACGCCTGAGGAACTTGCCAACAATATGACCGGTTTGATTATGGCACACGTTTTAAACCGGCGTATTATATATAAAAATAAGTCTTTTAAAAATGAAATCATGGATAACTTTAATAAGTGGCTGTCGCTGATTAAGGTTTCGGAGTAGGAGGGGGAAATAGATGAAAGTATTAGTAGCTGAGGACGATTTGGCGAGCGGAAAGTTCATGGAAAAACTTCTTTCAAAGTATGGAGAAGTTATTGTTGCAAGAGATGGAATCGCAGCTGTAGATGAGTTTGTCAAGGCAGTGAATAATGGTGAAAAGTTTGACCTTGTCTGCATGGATATTATGATGCCAAAGATAGACGGGTACAAGGCACTTGCATCTATTCGTGATGCGGAAAGAAAGCTTGGACTTGCAAGGGATTCAAGATGTAAGGTTATTATGATAAGTGCTCTTGATGAGGGCTTTGATGCAGGATATGCCAGTGATGATTATGAGGAGTATATATGCAAGCCGATAGACATTATCAAATTTGATAGTCTTGTAAAGAAGCTTGGGTTAGTGTAGGAAACTAAGATGGATTTATTTCAATATATGAGAGAAGACAATATGAAGGGCGAGTCCCCTCTTGCCAAGAGGCTGAGGCCGGAACGGTTGGAGGATATTGTTGGGCAGGAGCACATTTTAGGTGAAGATAAGCTCTTGTATCGCCTTATAAAGGCAGATAAATTAAGGTCAATTATTTTATATGGGCCACCTGGCACAGGAAAAACAACCCTTGCCATGGTTATAGCCAATTCTACAAGTGCAAATTTCAAAGAGTTAAATGCAACTACTTCAGGAAAAAAGGATATTGAAACAGTTGTCACCGGAGCAAAGGATAGTCTTGGTATGTATGGTAAAAAAACCATACTGTTTGTTGATGAGATACACAGATTCAACAAAGCACAGCAGGATTATCTTCTTCCTTTTGTTGAAGATGGTACGGTTATTCTTATAGGAGCCACAACAGAAAATCCTTTCTTTGAAGTAAATAGTGCACTCATATCACGTTCTACAGTATTTCAACTTACCACATTATCAAAAGAGAATATTGAGGAACTCATAAAACGTGCAGTTTATGATAACGAAAAAGGAATGGGTGCATATAATGCGGAGATTACCGATGAGGCTGTCAGCTATCTGGCACAGATTTCTGAAGGTGATGCACGACGTGCGCTGAATGCAGTGGAGCTGGGTGTGTTATCAACAGAGCGGGATAATGCCACAGGAAAGATTATTATAGATGTCAATGTTGCTGCTGAGTGTATTCAGAGACGGTGTATGCGTTATGAAAAAGATGGAGATAATCATTATGATACAATATCGGCATTTATTAAGAGTATGAGAGGCTCAGATCCGGATGCGGCAACGTATTATCTTGCAAAAATGCTTTATGCTGGAGAGAGTGTAACGTTTATTGCAAGGCGTATTATGATATGTGCTTGTGAGGATGTGGGAAATGCGGATCCACAGGCTATAGTGGTTGCAACGGCATGTGCACAGGCTGTGGAACGTATCGGTATGCCGGAGGCTCAGATTATTCTTACCCATGCAGCAACATATGTTGCGTGTGCACCTAAAAGTAATGCAGTAGTAAATGCTATTTCAAAAGCTATGGATGCAGTTAGAACTGTGAATGACTGTCAGGTGCCGCCGCATTTAAGAGATGCACATTATTCCGGCGCAAAGCAGCTTAACCATGTGGGCTACAAATATGCACATGAGTATCCGAATCATTATGTCAAACAACAGTATCTGCCTGACCCGCTTGTTGGAACAAGCTTTTATGAGCCGGGTGATATAGGTTATGAAAAGCAGATAAAAGAGTGGATGAAATTTATAAAAGATTCTTAAGGAGTTCTTAAAGATTAAGATACAAAAAATACACATTTATATTGTAAAATTTTGGAGATATGTAGATAGTTCGCATATTATGGCGAGAAAGAGAGGGAAAACGTGAAAAAAAGAAAGATTATTGTACCAATAATAATTGTACTTATCATTGTGGCGGTTGTTGTCGCAGTTGTTGTTGCAGTGAAGAAAAAAGTGAATTCAGATGACACGAAGGTGTATGTTGAATCTGTTGCACAGATTGCCCAGACAGGGTATTTTGGGGAAAACAGATACATGGGTGTTGTGGAATCACAGGAGACAAAGGCTGTACAGAAGGATGGAGAAAAGACGATAAAAACAGTATTTGTTGAAGTGGAGGACACCGTAAAAGAGGGCGATAAGCTTTTTGAGTATGATACGGACGAGATGGATCTTAAGCTTAAGCAGCTTGAGCTTGAACTGACAAGTATAAATAACAGTATATCTACGGCAAACCAGCAGATAGCTACGTTAAATCAGGAGAAGGAGCAGGTGCCTCCTGAGGAGAGAATTGAGTATACAAGCCAGATTCAAAATCTTCAGGCTCAGATAAACCAGTATAATTACGATGCAAGCTCAAAGCAGCTTGAAATTGACAGGCAAAAAGCATCAATGCAGAATTCTATTGTGTATTCACCTATGGATGGAGTTATTAAGTCTATTAACAATGATTCCCAGGGTGGAGATGACGACGAGGATTATTATGGCGGTAGCAGCAGTTCACAGGAAAAGGGCTTTATTTCCATTATGGCAAAGGGTGATTACAGGATTAAGGCGACCGGAAGTGAGATGAATATAAGAAGCTTCAGCGAGGGTGACAGTGTTATTGTTCGATCAAGAATTGATGATACTGTATGGAAAGGTACGATTTCAAGTGTTGATCTGGAACATCCGGAAAGTAACAATGACAATTACTATTATTATGGAGACAGTGGAACGCAGGCAACAAAGTATCCGTTTTATATAGCACTGGATACAATTGATGGTCTTATGTTGGGACAGCATGTATATGTGGAGCTTGATTATGGTCAAAGTGAAGTGAAGCAAGGTCTGTGGCTGGATGAGTTTTATTTGATTCTGAATGACGGTGACCCTTATGTGTGGGCAGCAGACAGTAAAAATAAAATAGAAAAGCGCAAGGTTACGCTTGGAGAATATGATGAAGAAACAATGCGTTATGAGATTACAGCGGGTCTGACTACTGATGACAGAATTGCATTTCCGGCTGATTATATAAAAGAGGGAATGTCGGTAACGGAAAATTATGAAGAGGTTATGGACCAACAGGGAAACGGCAACATGGATTTTGATGGCGACATGGATTTTGATGGTGACGTGGATTATGATGGCGATGTTGATTATGATGGTGACGTAAACTTTGATGGCGACGTGAATTTTGACGACAATATCGACACGGATGGTTCGGATTTTGAAGATGGCGGTGAAGGAAGTGGAATGAACGGCAATATGATGGAGATTACACCGGATGACACCGACATAGAACCGGGTGACTTTGAGATAGAGCCAAATGAGGGGGAAGAATAATGATACTTGAGCTTAAGAATATATATAAAACGTATATTCAAGGCAGTATGGAGGTTCCTGTCCTCAAGGATATCAATTTGTCCGTGGAGGAAGGTGAGTATGTTGCCATTATGGGACCGTCAGGTTCCGGAAAAACTACCTTGATGAACATTATCGGCTGTTTGGATAAGGCAACATCAGGCACGTATCTTCTGGCAGGTGAGGATATCGGAGATTACAAGGATAAGGAGCTTTCCTATGTCAGAAATAAAAGTATTGGGTTTGTATTTCAGACATTCAATCTTTTACCGAGGCAGTCTGCCCTTGATAATGTAGGTCTTCCGCTTCAGTATGCAAAGGTTCCGAAGAGGCAGAGGAGACAGCTTTGTCTTGATGCACTGGAAAAGGTTGGACTTGCAGACAGAGTAGACTTTAAACCTACGCAGCTTTCAGGAGGACAAAAGCAAAGGGTGGCAATTGCAAGGGCACTTGTGAATGAACCTATGATTTTGCTTGCAGATGAGCCGACGGGAGCCCTTGATTCAAAGTCAGGTGAGCAGGTTATGGAGTTGTTTGACCAGCTTCATAAGGATGGGGCAACGATTATTATGATTACACATTCAGATGAGATAGCAGGCTATGCAGACAGAGTTATAAGAATTATAGATGGAGAGCTTCTTGACGGTTCATCAAAAAGAGAAGCTTCCTATGAGGATAATGAAATGGAAAATACCTCAGTTGAGGAGGTGGTAGAATGAGTACAAAGAAAAAGGTCATTATATCACTTATAGTTACGGTTGTTGTTATCGGTTTGGTTACCGGAATCCTTATTACTGTTAAAAAGAAAAACAGAAGTAAAAAGACGGTTGATGTCTATCCTGTTTCTGAGATAGGAAATAGTGGTGATTATTTCTATGATAATCAAACGGTAAGTGGCAACGTAATGGTTGATAAGGAGCAGAAAATATATTTGTATCCTGAACAGAAGGTGGAAGAAGTTCTGGTTAAGGAGGGAGATATCGTTAAGGCTGGAGATGTTTTGCTGCGGTATGATATGACATCGCAGAAAATACAGTTAGATATCATGGCATCTGAGGTTGAGCTTGCAAGAGTTGCTGTTATATCAGCACAGAATGATTTGGCTAAGCTTAAGGCAACAACACCTGTTGAGCCGACAACCGAAAGTCCAACAACGGAAAAGCCGACGACGGAAAAACCAACGACTGAGGAGACGCCCACCACGGAAAAACCGACAACCGAGGAGGAGCCGACGACCGAAACTCCGACGAACGAGGAGAACGCGAAGAAGGA
>CAMWGV010000066.1 GCA_947173945.1 uncultured Lachnospiraceae bacterium | reverse complement strand
CTACAAATATAGTTAAATAAAATAATGATAAAAATTCGCCTTCCATTTTACCTCCAAAAATTAATTTTCTCCGTTGTTTCAATAATCTCCATCATTTCCGCAGGAGTAACAATAAAATCTCTGAATGCATACTTTTTATCTCATTTCTGCACAAACCATTTCACCTTTTGAATTCACATCAACATCAATTTCATGGCCTCCAAAAACATATCCATCATCATACCCGATAGTATATGAACCATTTTGATTAACAAATATATATTTCATTCAAAATGCAATAAATTCATCTTACGCCATCAGACTATAACCATTCGCCATAAAACCAAATATATGATTTTGTATAATAGTCTTCATCGTCCAGTTCTTCTATATATCCAATCTCAGGTAATTGCGTTACTATTCCTCTTTCTACTGTAAATGAACGTTTATTTTTAATCGGAGTCCATATCTGATATGGCCCTTTTCTGTCCCAAAAAGAATTATAATATTTCTCATCATAAAAAATAATAATCTGTGAATCACGTACATTGGGATATGTAATAGCTGCTACAACCTTACAAAAGGATAACTCTTTGGGCTTTTTGTCAATAAATTCCTCAGTTTTATTAATCCATATTTTACAAAAATCTGTCTTGATTTTGCCTGATGTTTTAGGTTTCGCCAGCCAAGGACCACAAGGAACATGAAAATGCTCAAATTCTTTATTCGTATCTTTGAAAGGTTCCATTTTATCAATCCAGCCTGACAATGTTTTAAACTTTCTTCTTTGTCCTCTTGATTTACCTCCAAACATATATATTGACTCCTCTTTCTTATTATCCCAATCCAGCTACATAGACACATTTTTTATTATCAATACGCTGTATCTGTACACTTTTAACATATTATAAGGTTAAAATTTAAAACCTCTGTCAAAAATCTCATCAAGCAGTCTGTCGGCCGCCTGCTCCTTGCTCATGATAGGAAGCTCAAGCTCACTGTCTTTCGTTATAAGCGTAAGTACATTTGTATCGCCGGCAAAGCCTGCACCCTCAACTTTAAGGTTGTTTGCCGCTATCATATCAAGATTTTTCTTTTCAAGCTTTGCTCTTGAATTTTCAATCATATTTTCCGTTTCCATTGAAAAACCACACAGGAATTGTCCTGCCTTTTTGTGTTCTCCAAGCGCCTTTAATATATCATCCGTCTTTTCAAGCTCTATACTCATAGCGCTGTCATTTTTCTTTATTTTTTCGGAAGCCACATGACATGGTCTGTAATCTGCAACCGCCGCCGCTTTAATAATAATATCCTGATCACCGCTTAAACCTATTACCGCATCATACATATCCTTTGCAGTTTTCACATTTACTACATTTACAAACATCGGCTTATCAATACTCGTCTCACCCGAAACAAGGGTAACGTCTGCTCCACGAAGCATTGCCATTCTTGCAATGGCATAGCCCATTTTTCCTGTTGAGTGATTGGTTATATATCTTACAGGGTCTATAGCCTCCTTTGTTGCCCCTGCCGTAACAAGCACTTTTTTTCCTGCAAAATCCTTCTTCTTTGCACATGCCCTTAAAATATATTCAACCAGTACATTTTCGGCAGGGAGCTTTCCCTTTCCCGTATCACGGCATGCAAGAAATCCCTCGTCAGCTGCAATTATCTCATATCCATATGAGGCAAGCTTCCTCATATTATCCTGAACTATTGGATTTTCGTACATATGTACATTCATGGAAGGAGCTATTAATACAGGGCATCTTGCAGGAAGAACCGTTGTTGTAAGCATATCGTCTGCAATTCCGTTTGCAATCTTTCCAAGAACATCCGCACTTGCAGGCGCAATAAGAAAAGCATCCGCCGTCGTTCCAAGAGTAACATGAGGCACATGCATCTCCATTCCTCTGTCAAATGTATCAGTGTAGCACCTGTTATTTGTAAGCACCTCAAAGGTTTCAGGTGTTATAAAATGTGTGGCATTTTCGGTCATTACAACATGAACGTCAGCGCCAAGCTTTACTAACATGCTTGCCACATTTGCCATTTTGTACGCTGCAATTCCACCGCTTATTCCAAGTATAATCCTTTTTCCCGTAAGCATATAAAACCTCCCATATCACGTTAATAATCGAGATTACTTAGCAGTGCACCTCGCCTGACGGCTCGGTCACAGGCATTATCCCATGTCCTCCAACAAGCCATGCTTTTCATATCTTGTAAGCCTGTTTATCTTATTATTATCATCTACAAATACCACCCTAGGAGGATTATCCTTAAACTCCTCGGCAGTCATCTGCGCATAACACATTATAATAATCTTGTCGCCTACTTCTACAAGCTTTGCAGCAGCACCGTTTAAGCAAATCATTCCGCTGCCCCTCTCACCTGCTATAACATAGGTTTCAAGTCTGTTTCCATTATTTACGTCCACAACCTGAACACGCTCATATTCAAGTATTCCGGCAGCCTCCATAAGCTCCTCGTCTATGGTTATGCTTCCTACGTAATCTATTTCAGCCTGTACTACCGTTGCCCTATGAATTTTACCCTTAAGCATATTTAAAAACATGTGATTCTCCTTTCGCATTGCTCTTGATTATGCATTGCTCAGTGATAACATACAGTTATCAATTAGTCTTGCCTCTCCACCGATATTTACGGCTATGGCGCAGAGTATATCGCCCTCTATTTTGTCTATATTTTTCATTGTGTTTACGTCAACTATCTCCACATAATCTATATCAGCCAAAGGCATGGTATTTATCATGTCAACCATTGCCTTTTTAACCTTTGCTGCATCCTTTTCCCCATCAAGCATCATCTGCTTTGCCATAAATATTGACTTGCTTAAAATGACCGCCTGCTTTCTTGACTCAGGAGAAAGATAAGTGTTTCTTGAGCTTTTGGCAAGTCCGTCCGCCTCCCTTATAATGGGACATCCGACTATTTCTATGTCCATATTAAGGTCCTTTACCATTCTCTTTACAACTGCAAGCTGTTGTGCATCCTTCTCTCCAAAGTAAGCCCTGTCAGGCATTACAATATTAAATAGTTTATTTACTACAGTGCATACACCTCTGAAATGCACCGGTCTTGAAAGTCCGCAAAGTGCATTTGTAAGCCCTGTCATATCCACAAATGAGCAAAAACCCTCCTCATACATTTCCTCAGGCTCAGGGTGAAATATAAGACTTGCCCCCGCTGCCTCGCAAAGTCTGCTGTCAGCCTCAATATCTCTTGGATAGCTTGCCAGATCCTCTTTTGGTCCAAACTGCATCGGATTTACGAATACACTTACAACAACCCTGTCATTTTCCTGTACAGCTCTCTTTATCAGGCTCTCATGTCCTTCGTGAAGATATCCCATCGTAGGCACAAGTCCTATCGTAAGCCCTTCCTGTCTCCATTTTTTTACATTTTCCCGTACTTCCTTTATAGTTCCTACAATATCCATTTTTCCTCTCCTACCGTATCATTTTAGTATAATTTTTCTATAACATCATCATCTATTTTATAAGTGTGCTTTTCTTCCGGATAGGAACTGTCTTTCACAGCTTCAATATATGCTTTGAATGCATCTGTCATAGTCTGTCCTATATTTGCAAATCTCCTCACAAATTTAGGTGTAAAATCACTGAACATTCCAAGCATATCGGCATACACAAGTACCTGTCCATCACAGCCTGCACCTGCACCTATGCCAATTGTCGGTATATCAAGTTTATCTGTAATAAGACGTGCAAGCTTATCCGGCACACATTCCAAAGTAAGAGCAAATGCACCTGACTCCTGAACCGCAATTGCATCCTCCATAAGCTTTTTGGCAGCAGCCTCCGTTTTCCCCTGAACCTTAAAGCCGCCAAATGCATTTATTGATTGTGGGGTAAGCCCTAAGTGTGCCATAACCGGTATTCCAGCATCCGTTATAGCCTTTATTTGCTGGCAAACCTCTTTGCCACCTTCAAGCTTTACTGCACCTGCCCTGCCCTCCTTCATCAGTCTTCCGGCATTCACAACTGCATCGTAAACGGAGGTCTGATAAGACATAAATGGCATATCTATTACCACAAGTGCCTCCTTAGCTCCTCTTGCAACAGCTGCACCATGATGAATCATATCATCAACAGTAACAGAAATCGTATCCTCGTAACCTAACATTACATTTCCAAGAGAATCCCCTACAAGTATTGCATCGATTCCCGCCTGATCAATCAGCTTGGCAGTTGAATAATCATAGGCTGTAAGCATTGTGAGCTTTTCACCGTTTTTCTTAGCTTCGGCAAATGTTAAAACTGTCTTTTTCATATCTGTAAATCCTCCTATCCGCTGTTTCACTCTTTTCATACAATTTTTTCAGCTTAAAAAATTTAAAAGATTACTATATTCTTCCCTTTGCTGTCTGTCTTCATTTTTAACTTCCGCAATTTCTACAAGCTGTTTTGACAACAATTTATACACATTTAACGCATCACCATCAAGCACAGATATATGATTGTTAACAGTGTTTCTGTCACATCTTTCAACCGGCCCTGTAAGAGCGGTAAATACATCTGTTTTCAGCAGTCTGTCTGCGTTTCCCTCAAATAAAGCTCCAAGTGCCCTGCCCGTTTCCTCATAAGAAAATCCACACTTCATAAGCTCCTTCTGAGCCATATAATATAGTCCAATAACAAGATTGCTTGCCATTACTGCAGAGCTATGATACCGGACTTTATCATCCGGACTTATAACTTTAACCTCATGTCCAAGTGAGGCAAATAGTTCTACAAGCTGCTGCTTATATTTTTCATGACCTTCAATTGTAATAAAACATTTATTGAAATTTTCATATGACTGCGTCTTTGAACTGACAGCATATATAGGATGTATCGAATAGCCATAGACATGGCTCTGCATATCGGAAAAAACCTGTGAGGACAGTGCCCCACTGGTATGACATATTATTTTACCTTTTAAATCAACATCAAGTCCGTCCAACATTTCTGCCGTAACGGCTATCTGATCATCAGGCACGGTTAAAAATAAAGCATCACATTTATCTACCAGATTCCCTATATCCTCATAGTATTCAGTATCAGTAAACAACGCGGCTTCCTTCGCACTTTGTGGGCTTTTACTATAATATCCTACCAGCTCCACAAGGGGGCTTCCCTCAAAATGTTTTCCGAGGGTAAAGCCCATCTTTCCCGCACCAATAAATCCAATCTTCATACTACCACCTTCCTCTCTTGGAACATCAGCTCATTTATAATTTGCTTTCAGCAAAAATCTGATGCTGCATGTGAAGTTTTCATAGAAAACTTGACACAACTCTTTGAACAATTACAGCTATAAAGGAATTTGGTATAAATACTTTATTAAATTTTCCGGTATGGTTTCAAATGAATACCATCCATATGTAATATATTAACTCGTCATATCTTAAAACAATATCATATATTCTGCTACTCTACACTATAATTTGGTGCCTCTTTTGTAATTTGAATGTCATGTGGATGACTTTCCTTAAGAGACGCTGCTGATATTTTTACAAACTCAGCATTGGCATGAAGCTCCTCAATATTGTGTGCACCACAATAACCCATACCTGAACGAAGACCACCAATAAGCTGGAATACTGTATCCTCCACAGTTCCCTTATATGCAACACGGCCTTCTACACCCTCAGGCACAAGCTTCTTTGCATTTAGCTGGAAGTATCTGTCCTTACTTCCACATTCCATGGCAGCGATTGAACCCATACCTCTGTATACCTTATATTTTCTTCCCTGATACAGTTCAAACTCTCCCGGACTTTCATCTGTACCTGCAAAAAGACTTCCCATCATGCAGACATTTGCACCTGCCGCAAGAGCCTTTGTAATATCTCCTGAATATTTTATACCACCATCTGCAATAACCGGTATTCCTGCTACACTTGCGGCTTCGTATGCCTCCATTATAGCCGTAATCTGTGGAACACCAATACCTGCAACAACTCTTGTTGTGCATATTGAGCCTGGACCAATTCCAATTTTAACTGCATCCACACCCATGTCTATCATAGCCTGAGTACCTTTCTTTGTAGCAACATTACCTGCTATAACATCAAGGTCAGGATATTTTTCCTTAATCATCTTAAATGTTTTAAGTACATTCTCTGAATGTCCATGAGCGGTATCAATGACGATTGCATCAACCTTCGATGCAACAAGCTCATCAACTCTGTCACAAATATCAGGTGTAACACCAACTGCTGCTGCACAAAGAAGTCTGCCCTGGGAATCCTTTGCAGCAAATGGGTATTTAATCTGCTTTTCAATATCCTTAATTGTTATAAGACCTTTAAGCATCATATTATCATCAACAATAGGAAGCTTCTCCTTACGCGCCTTGGCAAGAATAGCCTTTGCCTCGTCAAGAGTAATCCCCTCCTTGGCAAGAATAAGATTTTCTGTAGTCATTGACTCTTTAATCTTCTTCGTATAATCTGTTTCAAATTTAAGGTCCCGGTTTGTTATAATACCTACAAGCTTGCCATTCTCAGTAATAGGAACTCCTGATATTCTAAATTTTGCCATAAGCTTGTCCGCATCATCTAATGTATGCTCAGGGGACAAATAAAATGGGTCAGATATAACTCCGTTTTCTGAACGTTTAACCATATCAACCTCTTCTGCCTGCCTCTGTATAGACATGTTTTTATGGATAACACCTATACCGCCCTGTCTTGCCATGGCAATAGCCATCCTGTGCTCTGTAACGGTATCCATGCCTGCGCTCATGAGCGGAATGTTTAACCTGATTTTCTTTGTAAGCTGTGTACTCAAATTTACATCATTTGGTATTACACTTGAAAACTGCGGTACTAAAAGCACGTCATCGAATGTAATGCCTTCGCCAATAATCTTGCCCATCTTATTTTTTCCTTTCTTTTTATACTAAATTATACTAAAAAATGTTGTAAATGATTATTGGTAACAAATACAACATTTTTTACTTACTTATATTAAATTATCTATGTACTTTTTAGATTGATGCTATACTAACACTCATACAGGCTTATGTCAATCTATTATTTATCCTGATAAACACAAATATAAAGACCGATATACTCCTTACCATCATACATGAGCGGAACCTTTATACCGTCTATATCCGAATTAAGTTTCAAATTTGAACCATGTACTGCAAGCGGAGGTGTAATATCAATTAAAATTCCTAATGTAGAGAATATTGTAGCTGTATTTCCCAAAATCATGTTACTCAGCTCATTCAAAGCTGATGCTGACATATCATCAAGCTCAGCCACAGGCATACCAAACATCATTTTAGACGCTATATCTTTGGCATTTTCTTCTTTCATTGCCAAAATTGCCTGCCCTTTCATTGCCCCTACTACACCAACCTGTATTGCATATGTAAGCTCATTAAAAGCAAAATCAGTTTTTTCCGGTTTTCCAACAGTCAATTTAACACTTGTAACACTTTCCATGATGGAAATACTTGACTGAAGAAATGGATTAATAAGTTTGACATCAATTGATGGAACCATGGTATTTCCGTCTCCTTAAACATAAAATTAAATAGAACATTGAGCCCTGCGCCTAGCGGCTCGGACATAAGTCACTTCGCCTAGTGGCTCGGACATAGGCCACTTCGCCTAACGGCTCGGACATATTATACAACATTTTTCAGCACTATTCAAACAGATATTACAGTATTTTTAAAATTTTTTTAATAAACAAATAAATTTGTCTCGCTTAACTCATGATGTGACTTATCAATCTGTCTGACATTGAGCTCGTCTCCCTCATAAAGTGTCAGTTCGTCTACCATAAGTGTTTCCCTATCAACATAAACCGTTTCTTTTTTGTGACCATTTACATAAACAACGGAATACTGATTAAAATTTTCACCAGATACAACAATATGGTCATCCTCGTTTTTCACATCAGTCACAGCAATGGTGTCAACTCCCATTCTCATGTCTCCTTCAGGCACCATAATCTGATTCTGGAACAAATAATTATCACCATAAAGCATATCATAGGCAATATTTACAAGTGCATCATCAAGTTCCTCACCAGTATAAAGCTTATGTGCCTTCTGTGCATATCCAAGTGGTAAGTTTAATGCACCAAGAAGCTTAAGCGAAATATCACTTGCATTTATATTTTCATCCTCAAGCTTGAGATTTATGTTATTTACTATAACATATTCTGTCTGAAACAGTGTGCTGTCCGGAAGCTGTTCCTCAGTCAATTCAAGTGACGGAAGATGGTCACCATAAAGCACAAGTACATAATCCTCGCCATAATTATCAAGCTCTTTAATCAAATCTGCGAGCATTAAATCCATTTCATATATCTGATTCACATAATAGTGGAACGGCTCCTCCATTGCCAAATTATCATATTGAACCTGTATATGGTCATAGCATGTGTCATCTCCACTTGGATATCGTCCATGTCCCTGAACACTGATAGTATAAACAAAATCCTGTCCATCTGTGTCCTTAAGACACTTCATAATATCCTCAACAAGTGTGGCATCCTTAGCCCACCCTGTTGATGTATAGTCTAAATCATACATATATTCCAATGATATAAATGCGTCAAAGCCCATCATATTATATACATTTTTTCTATCATAAAATGACGACTTATTATTATGAATGGCATAAGTACCATATCCCTGTTTTTTCAAGAGTGAGCAAAGTCCTTCCACCGGTGTTTCATTTACTGTAGTTTTATATGGATACTCTCCTGCACCAAAATAGCTTGATCTAATTCCGGTCAGTACCTCAAACTCCGTATTTGCCGTACCGGCACCAAGTGCAGGCACCGTAAAATATCCTGACGGATATTTTTCTTTTAATTTTGTAAAGGTTGGAAGCGGATTTTCACTCATTGTAAGTCCTGCAACATTATTTGGGTCAAAAAATGACTCCAACTGAATCATAATAATGTTAGGTTTTTTTGAGCTTCCTGTGAGCTCATCTTTGTCAAGTACTGATTTTATTTCTTTCATATGATTCTCAGAATAAGTATCAGGCTTAGT
The DNA here is from genome assembly GCA_947173945.1 of uncultured Lachnospiraceae bacterium. GTDB lineage: Bacteria > Bacillota > Clostridia > Lachnospirales > Lachnospiraceae > Coprococcus_C. The sequence continues at coordinate 5,825 of CAMWGV010000066.1, read as the reverse complement.
AATTCCATTATCAATTATACTGTTTGTAAAACAATAAGCAAAACCATAATCTTTGTAAGCTGTACCCAGATTTGCAAAATCATCCGATATAAAATTGTGCTTTACACCATAGTTTGTAAACCAAAGAACAATACACCATGAAATAATACAGGCAAGCATAGTTCCCTTAACTTTTCGTTCTCCCTCAAACTTAGGGGTCTTTTTGAAGAGAAATACCATAAGGGCTATAACCGCTATAATGGCTATTACGATAATAACCTGCTGTACCTTCGTGTAATATACATTTATCATACTAAATGTATCCTTTAGCATAAGAAAATCTATAGCAGCAAAAGGAGTTACTCTAAAACCAAGCACAATAAAATTAATAATACCACATATAACCCACACTGCTCCTATAAGAATCATTCCAAAAATTCGTTTCCTTAAGAAAAGCGCAAACAATAATGTAAAAAATATAATTGATACGTTATAAATGTACACAATCGGTGAACCAATAAGGAATGATAGACCTCCAAATATAGAACGCCTTCCAAGCATCTCCAACACCAGCTCCAAAACAAAAGCCAGAATAAGACACTTGAATATCCATGTATGTATTGATGCACCTACTAATTTTTTAAACCGTGCTCCAATACTTTTTTTCTCAGTCTCACTGCCTTTCACATCATCAGTCTGCATTTTATTTGTTGTGGCTTCTGCCTCATCAACCACTGCATCCGGTTCAAGTGCCACTGTATCAAGTGTTGCTGCTGATTCAATTTCACCCTTATGTTTTTTCTTCATTTTCATCTTTTTGCCCATATCATTCTCCCTCATTTGAAGAAACCAATCATATTACATGTAATTGTTTTATTCATTAATAATCACATTGTTCATTATACCAAAGCCTTTTTTTTTTACAATTGTTTTTTCATGGAATTTTTATTATTTTTTATGAATTATTTTCTTAATTTTTTATTGACATACATTTTTCGTTATGTTAATATATGTCTTGTCGCTAAGACAGCATTAAAAATTCACATTGTATATGCGCGAGTGGCTCAGCGGTGGAGCACCTCCTTGCCAAGGAGGGGGTCGCGGGTTCGATCCCCGTCTCGCGCTCTTTTTTATTTCCGTGTATATTTATTTAAAATCTAACAGTAATGTTTTATTTCTCCAAAATATGCAATTTTCTTTCTTATATCAATCAAAAAAAAGGCTATCCAAACAGTAATGAAACCACTTGAATAGCCCATAAAGTCATATTTCTATATGTATTAGAACTTACCGTCCTTTGCTGCTTCTTCAATAGAAACTGCAACTGCAACAGTCATACCAACCATAGGGTTGTTACCTGCACCGATAAGACCCATCATCTCTACGTGTGCCGGAACGGATGAAGAACCTGCAAACTGTGCATCTGAGTGCATACGTCCAAGAGTATCTGTCATACCATATGAAGCAGGACCTGCTGCCATGTTATCCGGATGAAGTGTACGTCCTGTACCACCACCTGATGCAACTGAGAAATACTTCTTACCCTGCTCAATACACTCTTTCTTATATGTACCTGCAACAGGATGCTGGAAACGTGTTGGGTTAGTTGAGTTACCTGTGATAGAAACATCAACACCCTCCTTGTGCATGATTGCAACGCCCTCAGGTACTGAATTTGCACCGTAGCAGTTAACCTTTGCACGAAGTCCCTCTGAATAGGATTTTCTAAATACTTCCTTAACCTCATTTGTGTATGGGTCATACTCTGTCTCAACAAATGTGAAACCATTGATTCTTGCTATAATCTGAGCCGCATCCTTTCCAAGACCGTTAAGGATAACTCTGAGAGGCTCCTTACGTACCTTGTTAGCTTTCTCTGCTATACCAATCGCACCCTCTGCTGCAGCAAATGACTCATGACCTGCAAGGAAAGCAAAGCACTTAGTCTCTTCCTCAAGAAGCATCTTACCAAGGTTACCATGTCCAAGACCAACCTTACGTGTATCAGCAACAGAACCCGGAATACAGAAAGCCTGAAGTCCCTCACCGATTGCTGCCGCTGCATCTGCTGCTCTTTTACAGCCCTTCTTAATAGCAATTGCAGCACCTACAGTATATGCCCAACATGCATTCTCAAAACAGATTGGCTGGATACCTTTAATTTGGTTATATACATCTAATCCAGCGTCCTTAGTAATTTTTTCTGCCTCTTCAATAGAAGCGATACCATAGCTATTTAAAACGCTGTTGATTTTATCAATTCTTCTCTCATATGATTCAAATAAAGCCATTTTCGTTACCTCCTTCTATTATTTAGCAATCTCTTTGTCAGTTCTAGGGTCAATAATCTTAACTGCATCTGCAACACGACCATACTGTCCTACAGACTTCTCGTATGCTGTATTAGGGTCATCACCCTTCTTGATGAAGTCAGTCATCTTTCCAAGATTAACAAACTGATAACCTATAATAAGATCCTCAGCATCAAGTGCTATTCCTGTTACATAACCCTCTGCCATTTCAAGGTAACGTGGTCCTTTCTTAAGTGTACCATACATAGTACCAACCTGTGAACGAAGACCCTTTCCAAGATCCTCAAGACCTGCTCCAACTGGAAGACCATCCTCTGAGAAAGCACTCTGAGTACGTCCATAAACGATCTGAAGGAACAATTCTCTCATTGCTGTATTAATTGCATCACATACCAAGTCAGTGTTCAATGCTTCCATAACTGTAAGTCCCGGAAGAATCTCTGCTGACATAGCTGCTGAATGTGTCATACCTGAACAACCAATTGTCTCAACTAATGCTTCCTGAATGATACCTTCCTTAACATTTAAGGTAAGCTTACAAGCTCCCTGCTGTGGAGCACACCAACCAATACCGTGTGTAAGACCGGAGATATCCTTAACTTCCTTTGCCTGAACCCACTTTGCCTCTTCCGGAATTGGGGCACAGCCATGATGTACACCCTGTGCAACCGGACACATGTTTTCAACTTCTTGTGAATAAATCATTTTGCGACTCCTTTCAAATGTAAAAGTATATGGTATATTTTCTCATAAAAGGACAAAATAGTCCACTATTTTTTTCGTTTTACTCGTCCTTAATCTCTGCTGAACCTGCCTTCTCAACTTCAGCTATGGCATTTTTATGCATCGGTATTCTACAATTTTTGTTATTACCAAACTCAACAATAACTGTAGTATCATCAACAATATCAAGTATTGTTCCATAAAAACCGCCGGTTGTCATTATATTATCGCCCGGCTCCATTGCATTGTGAAGGTCCTCCATAGCCTTCTTTTGCTTCTTCTGTGGTTTTATAAGCATAAAATAAAATACTAAAACCCAAACAACAATAATTAAAACGAAGCTAAAAATGCTTCCTCCTGCCCCTGGATTTGCATCGGTGGCTGCTTGTAACAACATAAATTTTTTCCTCCTAATTATCTTTAAAATCTTCAAGCTTGCAACGCTTATATTCAGCAAAGCGATGCTCCTCAATTGCCCCTCTGATTTCTCTCATCATATTATTATAAAAATACAAATTATGCAATACACAAAATCTCATTCCAAGCATTTCTTTTGCCTTCAACAAATGTCTTACATATGCCCTTGAATATCTTCTGCAGGTAGGACAATTACATCCCTCTTCTATTGGGGACTCATCCGACTCATACTTTGCATTAAAGAGATTAAGCTTTCCATGGTTTGTGTAAACATGTCCATGTCTCCCGTTTCTTGATGGGTAAACACAGTCAAAAAAATCAACCCCTCTTTCAACTGCCTCAAGTATGTTTGCAGGTGTCCCAACCCCCATAAGATAAGTTGGTTTATTTTGAGGAAGATATGGTACTGTAGCCTCAATAATTTTGTACATATCCTCGTGGCTCTCACCTACGGCAAGCCCGCCTAATGCATAACCATCCAAATCAAGCTCAGCAATCTGTTTCGCATGCTCTATACGGATATCCTCAAATATTCCGCCCTGATTGATACCAAACAGCATCTGGCTTTTATTTAATGTATCTTCCTGTAAATTCAGTCTTGCCATTTCTTCCTTACACCTTACGAGCCATCTTGTTGTCCGCTCAACCGAAGGCTTAATGTATGTTTTATCTGCTGTGGATGGAGGGCACTCGTCAAATGCCATCGCAATTGTCGATGCAAGATTTGACTGTATCTGCATACTTTCCTCAGGACCCATAAAAATTTTTCTTCCATCAATATGGGAGTTAAAATAGACTCCCTCCTCTTTTATTTTTCTTAACCCGGCCAAAGAAAACACCTGAAAACCACCGGAATCCGTAAGAATAGGTTTATCCCATGACATAAACTTATGTAAACCACCCAATTGCTTAACCAGTTTGTCACCAGGCCTTACATGCAGGTGATACGTATTTGACAGCTCCACCTCTGTTCCGATATTTTCTAAATCTTCTGTTGACACTGCTCCCTTTATTGCAGCAACAGTGCCCACATTCATAAAAACAGGTGTCTCAATTACGCCATGAACCGTCGTAAGCTGTCCTCTTTTTGCTCCTTTGTCCGTTGTTATTAATTTATACATATCCATACTCCATCTATAAAAATACGAGCTTATTGTATCAATGGTCTATTTGAATGTCAATTGCATTTTATAGAATACTAATATATAATAATCCATATTCAATAAACCAACAGCCGGCTTCGCAAAAAGCCGGCTGTCTTTTTTTATTCTGTTACAAGCTCTCTTATTTTCACTTTTCTTATCTTTCCGGAAACAAGATAAGAGAATATCAAAAAGCTTGAGCAAACCACGATTATCGGTATTGCAAAGGTTGAAAAAGCAAAATCGGTATTAAAGCTTGTGATTCCTAAGCTTCTTAAAAGCACGCTGAGTAGCTTCCCCGAGAAGCAATAGCTTACTATTCCTCCCATTGCCGAGCCGATAATTGACACAATCAAAAATCTGAACGCGAACTGCCACCGCAAGCCCGACGTTTTGAATCCCGTCGCCTTGAAAATACCTATGTCGGTACGCTCCTGAATGAACGCTTTCGAACATACCATATGCGTCACAATAAGCGAAAACAATACCGAGAAAGTGTAGATGATAAGTTGCATTGCGTCTATCGTAGTCAGAATGACAGCGTCACTAAAAAATTCCTCTTCCTTCGCATCGATTATATCACCGAATTTTTCATTGAGCTCATCGGCAATTTTTTGATTAAGTTCCTTGTCATCACCGTTTTTCAGGGAATAGCTTCCTAGAAGCGGTTCGTCAAATCCTATCTTTTCTGCGGCATTAGCGGATATCAGAAAGCATCTGCCATTGTTTTGCGTTAATTGAACTGTTCCCGTTATAAGATACTTTTCCTTTTCCCACCGCAAGCCAATGGTTACCTCGTCGCCAATCTTTAAATTGAATTCTTCAAGCAGGGTCGGCGATACCGAAATTTCATTGTCATAATTCGGAGTGCGCCCTTTAAGCACAGGCATCAGCGACGGGTCTTTGTAAACGCGACCAAGTATTTCCTCACCATCGAACGAAAATAACATGTTGTATGTATAATAGGCTTTTTCGATTTCGGCAAAGCGTTCTATCTCCTTTTCTATCTTTTCATAATCGCTGTCGGACAATTTTTGCTTCGGATAAAAGTTAATCTCAGTAACCATCACTCCCATTGATTCCAATGCTGATTTTGAGGTGACGGTATTTGCAAGGACAGTTACTGTCATCATAAAAAATACGAGTATGGCAACGATAAGGAGCGTTCCCACATATCTGCGCTTTGCGGAGGTGAACTGTCTTAACGCAAGGCTGGGCGAAAGGAGTTTTTTGCTTATGGGAGCATTTAATC